>NZ_JAVKGQ010000008.1:0-128868 GCF_031432255.1 Agromyces aerolatus
GTGGGTTGGAGGTCGCCCTTGCGTGCTTTCCACCCCCCTTTTCACCTTCCCCCCCCCGGGCGGCGCCGTTGGCGGGGCGGGAGGCGGGAGGCGGGGGGGGGCGGGCGGGTCAAGGGGTGGTCGGGCGGATGTCTCGCGACGTAGCCTGCCCGCATGGGACGAGACGAGAACGCGGAAGGCACGAACCCCGACCGGCGCGAGGGCGAGTGGGAGCGGCCCGGCGCGCTCGAGGACGACGAGCTGCTGCGGAAAGACACCGCCTACAGCCCCGCGAGTGAGACCGAGACGGCCGCGAAGCAGTCCGACCCGGTACCCGACCTCGTCGAGGAGGACGTCGACACCTCGCAGGTGAACGCCGTGCCGGGGACCGGCGGGCCGGACGACGCGGGCGACGTCGACGTCGACCCCGACGAGCTCAACCTGCCGTTCCGCGAGGACTGAGCGACGCGGGCGATCTCGATTCGCGCCGCCCGTTGGTCGAGTGGCGAGCCCCATCCGAGCCCTGGTGGGTCTCGATACGCTTCGCTACTCGACCAGCGCGTGCCACCCGTTGGTCGAGTAGCGAGCGCCAGCGGGTGCCGCCCGTTGGTCGAGTAGTGAGCGCCGGCGAGCGTATCGAGACCGCGGTGAGCCGCCCTCGACACTGGGTCGCGAGATCTCGATACGCTTCGCAACTCGATCGACGGATGTCGCGCGCCGGCGTCAGTCGAGCACGAGGCCGCCCTCGGCGGACGACGGCTTGGGGTCGGGCAGCCGGCGCATGCGGAACGCGGTCAGCACACCGAGCCCGGCGGCGAGCAGCGGCACCAGCAGCGCGACCTGCAGGGCGAGCGGACGCGACTCGGTGTTGATCCGCACGATCTCGGCCTGCACCTCGGGCGGCTCGTCGGCGAGCAGCTCGACGAGGCCCGTGTTGGACATGACCTGCGCGTCCTCTTCGAGCACGGCCGAGACCTGCTGCTGCTCCTCCGGCGAGAGCACCGTGCTCGAGTCGGCGCGTGCCGTGAACGTGAACGCGAGGGTCGCGAGCATGATGGCGCCCGCGAACGCGAGGCCGAACGAGAGCCCGAACGATCCGGCCGCCGAGTTCACGCCGGCGGCCTCGCTGACGCGCTCGTCGGAGATGGGCGACAGGGTGAAGTTGTTGAGCTGCGACACGAGCAGCCCGAGCCCGACCCCCGAGACGATGAGCGGGCCGGTGAGCCACCACCCCGAATCGGCCAGCGGCACGAGCGGGATGAGGATGAGCACGCCCGCGAAGACGAACACGAATCCCCAGAGGATCAGGTTCGCCGGCCGCCCCTTGGCCCGCCGGCCCGCGATGAGGGCCACGACGAACATGCTGAGGGAGAGCGGCGCGATCGACAGGCCCGCGAGCAGGGCGTTGTACTCGAGCACCATCTGCAGGTAGATCGGCAGTGCGATCATGGTGCCGCCGAGCGCGACCTGCTGCAGGAGCTGTCCGCTCGCCCCGGTCAGGAACGGCTTCTGTGCGAACAGATCCGGATCGAGCAGGGTCGGCCTGCCGCGGCGCTTCCGCGCCCGGAGCCAGACCACGAGCCCGACGAGCGCGACCGCGCCGACGGCGATGGTGAGCCCGACCCACTCCCCGCCCTCCTGCCAGATGAGGATCCCGAACACGACGCCGCCCATGCCGACGACCGACAGCGCGGCCCCGAACAGGTCGATCGTGCGCGCCCCGGTGTACGGGACATCCTTCACCAGCCCGATGCCGAGCAGGACGACCGCGATGATGACCGCCTCCAGCAGGAACCCGACGCGCCAGGACAGGAACGTCGTGATGAACCCGCCCAGGAGCGGCCCGACCGCGGCCGCGATCGCCGCGCTCGCGCCCACCAGCGCGTACACGCGCTTCTGGTGGGCGCCCTCGAAGTTCCCGTGGATGAGCGATTGCATGGCCGGCAGCAACAGGGAGGCCCCGATGCCGCCGATGATCGCCCAGAACACGATGATCGCGGTCAGGTCGCGCGCGAGCGTCATCGCGATCGCGCCCACGGCGTAGCCGAGCAGGCCCAGGATGTACGCGAGCTTGCGCCCGATCAGGTCACCGGTCTTGCCGCCGATGAGGATGAACGCGGCCGAGACCAGCGCCTCGAGCGCGATCGCCCCCTGCACGCCGCTCACCGTCGTGTCGAGGTCGCGGACCACCGCCGAGATCGACACGTTCATGAGCGACGTGTCGACGACCAGCACGAACATGGCCATCGCCAGGAGGATGGCGAGCCGCCCGTTGAAGCGCCCCGGCGCCTCGTCGCGCCCATTCATGTGCACACTGAACCACACGCGGCCCTCGCCGCATAGTCCCGAAATGTGGGACCGCGACCCGCTGGTGGGTTGGAAGCCGCCCCGGCAGGCCTTCCGACCCACTTTCGGGCTTCCAACGCGAAAGGGCCGCTGCCGAGCATCGGCAGCGACCCCTTCCAGCGAGGGCGGTCAGGCGGTGGGCACCTCGTGCGAGGCGTCGGCGATCTCGCCGACGAGCTCCTCGATGATGTCCTCGAGGAACACCGCGCCGTGGATGGTGCCGTCGTCGGACGCCGTGCGGGCCACATGCACGCCCTGGCGGCGCATGGTGGCGAGGGCGTCCTCGAGCTCGGCGTCGCGCGGCACCGTGATGAGCCGGCGCACCCGCTTCGCGGGCACGGGCTGATCGCCGCGGTCGGCGAGGTCGAGCACGTCCTTCAGGTGGAGGTAGCCGGTGGGGGTGCCCGAGGCATCCGTCACCACATACCGCGACCAGCCGCTCTCGGCGACCGCCTCGCGCACCTGCTCGACGGTCACGCCGTCGGGCAGCGTGTGCATCGTCGCGGTGGGCACCTCGACGTCGCGCACGCGCTTGGTCGTGAACTCGAACGCCGCACTCAGCGTGCCGGATGCGTCGTCGAGCAGCCCCTCGCGGGTCGAGAGCTCGACGATGCCCGCGACCTCGTCGAGCGTGTACGTGCTCGTGGCCTCGTCCTTCGGCTCGACGCGGAACAGCCGCAGGATGCCGTTGGCGACCCAGTTCAGCCCGGCGATCACCGGGTAGAAGATCTTCGACACCACCACGAGCGGCGGCGCGAGGATCAGCGCGGCGCGCGTCGGCACCGAGAACGCGAGGTTCTTCGGGATCATCTCGCCGAACACGACGTGCAGGAAGGTCACCAGCACGAGCGCGATGATGAACGCGATGATGCCGATCGCCTCGGCCGAGAGCGTCGTGAAGCCGAGCGGGATCTCCAGCAGGTGGTGGATCGCCGGCTCGGACACGTTCAGGATCACGAGCGAGCACACGGTGATGCCGAGCTGGCTCGTCGCGAGCATGAGCGTCGCGTGCTCCATGGCCCACAGCGTGGTCTTCGCCGCGCGGCCGCCCTGCGCGGCGCGCGGCTCGATCTGCGAGCGGCGCGCCGAGATCACGGCGAACTCGGCGCCGACGAAGAACGCGTTGAGCGCGAGCAGGACGAACAGCCAGACGAGTCCGGGAACATACTCAGCGGCCATCGGATGCCTCCTCCCCGGTCAGCGCGAGCTCAGGGGTCTCGCTCGGCACCCACCTCAGCCTCGTGAGTCGCACGCCGTCGAGGCGCTCGACGCGGATCGTGCCGTCGGGCACGTCGATCTCCTCGCCCACCTCGGGGATGCGCTCGAGCCGGTCGAGCACGTAGCCGCCGACGGTCTCGTAGTCGTCGTCGGCGGGAATGGATGCTCCGATGCGCTGCCTGAGCTCATCGGGCCGCAGGCCCGGGTCGAAGAGGAACCCGTCGTCGGTGGGCACGATCTCGGCGTGCACGCGGTCGTGCTCGTCGCGGAGCTCGCCCACGATCTCCTCGACCAGGTCCTCGATGGTGACGAGGCCCGCGGTCCCACCGTGCTCGTCGAGCACGATCGCGACCTGCTGGCCGTCGCTGCGGAGCGACGTGAGCAGCCCCTCGACGCCCGCGGTCTCCGGCACGAACAGCGGCGTCGACGCGAGGTCGGCCGCGCGCACGCCGGCACGCTCCTCGGGGGTCAGCCGGAACGCCTGCTTCACGTGCACGAGGCCGACGATGTCGTCGCGGTCCTCACCGGTGACGGGGAAGCGCGAGTGACCCGACGCGAGGGACGTCGCGATGACGTCGTCGGCCGTGTCGTCGGCGTCGACCGTGACCATGCGCACGCGCGGCGTGATGACGTCGGCCGCGTCGCGCTCGGCGAACCTGAGCGTGCGGTCGAGCAGCGTCGCGTGATCGGCGTCGAGCGTGCCCTGCGTCGCCGATCGCCGCACGAGGAACCCGAGCTCCTCCGCGCTGCGCGCGCCGCTCAGCTCTTCTTTGGGCTCGATGCCCATGCGCCGGATGAGCGCGTTCGCGGTGCCGTTGCAGAGCGCGATCACGGGCTTGAACACGGTCGTGAAGAACACCTGGAACGGCACGACGACCTTCGCGGTCTGCCGCGGCAGCGCGAGCGCGAAGTTCTTCGGCACGAGCTCGCCGACGATCATCGAGAGCAGCGTCGCGAGCAGGATGCCCGAGACCGCGCCGACCGCGGGCACGACGCCGGCCGGAACGCCGATGGCGCCGAGCGGCCCTTCGAGCAGGCGACTGATCGCCGGCTCGAACGTGTAGCCCGTGAGTAGCGTGGTCAGCGTGATGCCGAGCTGCGCGCCGGACAGGTGCGTCGAGGTGATCTTGAGTGCCCCGATGGTGGGGCCGAGGCGCTTCTCGCCGCGATTGCGGCGGGCCTCGAGCTCATTGCGATCGAGGTTCACGAGCGCGAACTCGCTGGCGACGAAGAAGCCGGTGCCGACCGTCAGGGTCAGGCCGATGAGGATGAGCGCCCACTCAGGCAAGGGTCACCCCCGACGGGGCGCTCGTTCGATGAAGATCCGGATACGTACAACTCGGAGGGTCATCCATGCGGATTAATCTATGACATTTCAGCTGGGGAAACACCTGATGTGACCGGCGGCCCGCCGGCCTTCCGACGGCCCGCGGTCCCCGACGCCCCGGCGTCTCAGGACTGGAGGACGCGCGAGAACTCCTCGCGGGTCGTCGAGAGGTGCGCGCGCATCGCCTCGGCCGCGGCCGCGCCGTCTCCGCTGCGGATCGCCTCGAGGATGCGCTCGTGCGCGGCATGGCTCGAGTCCTTGATGAAGTCGAAGCTCACGAGGTCGACCGGGTCGAACATGCGCACCCGGGCCTCCTCGATCGACTCGCGCAGGTACGTGTTGCCCGCGGCCTCCGCGATCGCGAGGTGGAACCGCGTGTCGGCCGCACGCGACTCGGCCTTGCTCGACGCCGCAGCGAGCTCCCGCTGCGCACGCTCCAGCTCGGCGAGGTCGCGATCCTCGCACCGGTCGGCGGCGAGCGTGCACGCGGCGGCCTCGACGACCGCGCGGAACTCGGTGAGCTCGAGGATCTGCTCCGCGCGCGACGCCACGTCCTGACGGATCACGTTCGGGTCGAGCACCGCCTCCTGCACGATGGGACCGCCCGATGCGCCGCGCGCGACGACGATCTGGCCGCTGCCCTCGAGGATGCGCAGCGCCTGACGGAGCGTCTCCCGGGCGACGCCGAGCTGCTCGGCGAGCTTGCGCTCCGACGGAAGCCGGTCGCCCGGTTGGATGCGGCCGAGGCTCATCTCGCGACGCAGGTAGTCGACGACCGCCTGGTACCCGGGAACCGGGCGCAGCACCGCCGCCGAGAAATCCGTGCGGACCCTGCGTTCATCAGCCATGAGGACTCCCGTACGGTGCGGTCAGAGCGGCAGCCCCGCCGGATCGGTGCCGACCACCTGCTTGCCCACGAAGAAGTCAAGCACATCCGCATCGCCGTGTCCGCCGAGTCCGCTGTCGCCGAAGAAGCTCTGCGCCGACGCGGGCGCCATGTCCAGCACGCTCGACCCGTTGACCTTCACCTCACCCGCGATCAGCCGTGTGCCGAGCGCGGCTGCGGCCGGGACATCCGCCCCGTAGACGTACCCGGCGAGACCGACCTGGCCCGTGTTGGCGAGCCGGAGCGCCTCCGTCTCGTCGTCGTAGCCGCCGACGATCAGCAACGGCCCGAACACCTCGTCGTCGAGCCCCGGCCCGTCGACCACCGCGATCGCCGGGTCGAAGAACCAGCCGCCGAGATCGGGCGCCGTGCCGGCGCGCACGATGCGGGCACCCTGCTGCGACAGCCGGTCGAGCTGCCCGTCGAGCTCGGCACGGCGAGCCTCGAAGGCGACCGGGCCGACCTCGGTGCCGGGGTCGACACTCGAGCCCATGCGCCGGGTCGCGAACTCCGCGTGCAGGCGCTCGACGAGGTCCGCGACGAGCGCGCGCGGGGCGAGCACGCGTCGCGGGGCCTCGCACCACTGGCCCGACAGCTTGAGCACGCCGTCGGTGAGGCTGCGCGCTGCGAGCTCGAGGTCCGCGTCCTGCCGCACGATGGCCGGGTTGTTCGAGCCGAGCTCGAGCCTGAGGCGCGCGAAGCGCGGCGCCGCCTCGGCCGCGATCGCCCGGCCGGTCGGCGTCGAACCGGTCATCGCGATCGCCGCGATGCGCGGGTCGGCGACCAGGCCGCGGCCGAGCCCGCCGCCGCCCTGGACGAGGTTGACCACGCCGGCCGGGATCCCCACCTCGTGCGCGCCGCGCACGACCAGCTGGGCGCTCCACGGCGAGAACGACGACGGCTTCATGACCGTCGTCGCGCCCGCGGCGAGCGCGAAGGCGAGCTTCTTGACCGCCATGGCGGACGGCGCGTTCCACGGCAGGATGAGCGCGGTCGCGCCCCAGGGCACGCGGTGCAGGCGCACCTCGCCGTGCTCGGCCGGCAGCACCTCGGAGTCGCCGACGGCGACCGCGCGCGCTGCGGCTCCGCGCAGGGTGTCGCCGTTGGAGCCGGCGAACAGCCTCGTCACGGAGATCGGGACGCCGCTGTTGAGCGCGTCGAGGACGGCGATCTCTTCCGCGCGCGCGTCGATCCAGTCCGCGAGCGCGACGAGCAGCTCGGCGCGCCGCTCGGGCCCGAGCCCGCGCCAGCGCGCGTCGCGGTGCGCGGTATCGGCCGCGGCGATCGCCCGGTCGAGCTGATCGGGCGAGCTCGAACGGGAGTCGGCGAGCGCCTCCCCCGTGTTCGGGTCGACCAGCCGGCCGCCGTCGGCGATCGGGCTCGTCTGCTCCTCGCCGTCGACCCAGGTGCTGAGCGCGGGGTAGTCCATGTCAGATCCGATCGAAGTAGCGCGCGAGGTCCCAGTCGCTCACGGCGGCGAGGAACGTGTTCCACTCGTGGTCGAGCAGGATGCGCTGGTGGCGGATCGACTCCTCGTCGAGGATGCTCGCCACGAGCTCGCTGCTCGCGAACGCGGCGGCCGCCTCACCGAGGTGACGGGGCATGGCCTCGTCCGCGGGGAGGTCGTACGCGCTTCCGCGAACCGGCTCGGGTGCCGGTGTCGACTTCTCGATGCCGTCGCGCGCCGAGGCGAGCACGCCCGTGAGCGTGAAGTACGGGTTCGTGTCGGCGCCCGGGAGGCGGAACTCGAACCGCAGCGCGCCGGCGCTGTGCCCGACGACGCGGACCGACGTGGTCCGGTTGTCGAACCCCCACGTGCGGCCGTTGCCGGCGACCTCGTCGGAGTTGTTCCGGCGGTACGAGTTGATCGTCGGCGCGTACCAGCCCATGAGGCCGGGGGCGTGCTCGAGCGCGCCGGCCACGGCCGAGCGCATGGTGTCGCTCATGTGCTCGGGCGCCTGCTCGTCCCAGAAGACGGGGGTGCCGGCCTCGTCGATGAACGAGACGTGCACGTGGCACGACGAACCGGGCTGGCCGTTCAGCGGTCGCGCCATGAACGTCGCCGACATGCCGGCGCGGGCCGCGCTGTCGCGCACCGCGAGCTTGTACAGCGCATGCCGGTCGGCCATCTCGAGCGGGTCGCCGTACTCGAACGTCATCTCCCACTGCCCGGTGCCCCACTCGCTCTGCGCGGCCTCGACGAGGATGCCGCTCGCACGCAGGTCGCTCCGCAGCTTCTGGAAGAACGGCTCGTAGACGTTGCCCTCGTGGATCATGAAGTCGCTCGGGATGAGCGTCGTCGGGTCGAGGTCGCGGAAGCCCGACTGCCGGAGCTGTCGCGGCTCGTTCTTGAAGAGGTAGAACTCGAGCTCGGTCCCCGCGAGCGGTGTGAGGCCGAGCCCGCGGAGGCGAGCGAGCTCCTGCTTCAGGATGACGCGCGGCGAGAGCGCCATGGGCTCGTGGGTCTTCACGTCCACCGGGTCGGCGAGGCAGATCGCGACGCCGTCGAGCCACGCGGCCGGGCGGAGCGTGTCCAGGTCGGGCACGAGCGTCACGTCGGGCACCCCGTTCTGCATGCCGCACAGCGCGAAGTGGTTGCCCTCGATGAGCCCGAGGCCCTGTTCGATGTCCCACGCCCAGGCGCACGTGCAGATGTCCACACCGTTCGCCACGACCCGCCCGAACCCCTCGACCGGGATCCGCCGGCCGACGAGCCGGCCCTGCAGGTCGGGGGTCGCGACGACGACCGTGCGGATGCCTGCGGCCTCGAGCTCGTCAGGGGCGAGGCGCACGTCGTCGATCATCGGGTGAGCCATCCGCCGTCGACGGGAAGCTGGATGCCGTCCACCCAGGCCGCCTCGTCGCTCAACAGCCACGACACCGCCGACGCGATGTCGGCGGGCTGCCCCACGCGCGGCACGAGCAGCCGCTGACGCATGAACTCCATCGCCTCGGGACTCGTCACCCCCTCCAGGTCGAAGAAGTCGGTGGCGACCGGGCCGGGTGCCACGCAGTTCACCCTGATGTTCTTCGACGCGAGCTCGACCGCGAGCGCCTTGGTCAGCATCGGCACGCCGCCCTTGGAGGCGTTGTAGTGCGGCTGCGCGGTGCCCGTGCTGGTGACGACCACGAGCGCCTCGACCGTCGACAGGTTCACGATCGCCCCGCCGCCCGAACGCGCGATCAGGTCGGCGGCCTCCTGCGCCACCAGGAACTGGCCCTTGACGTTGATGTCGAAGACGAAGTCCCACGCCTCCTCGGTGAGGTCGGCGAACGAGTGGTTGGTCACCACACCCGCGTTGTTCACGAGCAGGTGGAGTGCACCCCACGACTGCTCGGCGAGGGCCACGGCGGCCCGGATCTGCGCGCGGTCGCGGACGTCCACGCGCGCGCTGAGCCCCGATCCGCCCGCCTCCTCGATGAGGCGCACGGTCTCGGCGGCCGCCTCCTCGGAGAGGTCGGTCACCAGCACCCGGGCGCCTTCGCGCGCGAGGCGCAGCGCGGTCTCGCGACCGATGCCCGACCCGCCTCCGGTGATGAACGCGTGCTTTCCCTGGTGCCTCATGCTGCCTTTCCGATCTTCTGGGCGCGCTGCGCCGCGGTCTCGACGAGCCATCCGAAGACCGGATCGCCCCCGAACGTCTCCGGATGCCACTGGACGCCGACGACGTCGGCGTCGGTCAGCTCGATCGCCTCGACGATGCCGTCGGGCGCGGTCGCGGTCGCCACGAGTCCGTCGCCGAGGCGGCCGACCGCCTGGTGGTGGAACGAGTTGACCCGGGCGGTCGCGCCGTAGAGCTTCGCCGCGAGGCTGCCGGGCAGGGTGCTGACCGGGTGCGACCGGTGCGCGCGCGGATAGGCGTAGGAGCCGTGCGACTCGCCCTCCCCCGTCGGCAGGTGCTGGATGAGCGCGCCGCCGAGCACCACGTTGAGCAGCTGCGCGCCCCGGCACACCCCGAGCAGCGGGACGCCCCGGTCGATCGCCGCCTCGATGAGCGCCGACTCGAACTCGTCGCGCTCGGGATCGACGTAGGTCGTGAACGGGCCGGGCGCCTCGCCGTAGCGGCGCGGGTCGACGTCGTCGCCGCCCACGACGACCACCGCGTCCATGCGAGCGACGAGCTCGGCCGGCGGTGCATCGAGCGGCAGGTGCACGGGCAGCCCGCCCGCGGCGAGCACCGAGGTCGCGTACTCGCTCAGGTACAGCTCGAGCGGGGCGTCGGCGAAGCCCGCGGGGGCGCCCATGATGGCGGCCGTCTTGCGGCGCCCGCTGATGCCCACGAGCGGGCTCGGCTGGGCCGTCACGATGTCGGTCACGTTCGTCATTCCGCCTCGTCGAATCGTCGGGTGATCTGGGCGTAGGCCTCGGGCTTGCGCGATCGCATGATGAGCGCCTGGACGAGGCCGACGATGGGCGCGAGCACCACGATCGCGACGAGCGTGATGCTGATCGCGCCCCACGCCGGGTTGCCGTCCGCGTCGACGTCGCTCACGAGGAGCGGGAAGTTCGCGGCGATGAGCGCCGCGGCGACCGCGAGGCCCACGAACCCGAGTCCGGGCGCGATGAGGGTGTGCCAGGGGCTGCGCAGCACCCGGGTGCGTGCGAAGTAGACGATGACGGCGAGGCACGTGAACGCCATGAGGATGACGATCGCGAGCGTGCCGATGCCCGCGAACCAGGCGAAGATGTTCTCGGGCGTGAAGCCGATGACGGTGAGCAGCACGAGCAGCACCGCGACCGTGCTGACCTGCACGACGGACGCGAGGTGCGGCGAGCCGTGCCGGCCGTGCACGACGCCCAGCCGGTCGGGCAGCACGCGCGCGTTGGCCATCGAGTGGTGGTAGCGCGTGAGCACGTTGTGCAGCGAGAGCACCGCGGCGAACATGCTGCCGAGGAAGAGCACCGCGACCGCGATGGCGCCGACCGGCCCGAGGTACTGCTCGGTCACCCGGGCGACGAGGGTCGCGGGGTCGGCGGCGGCCTCGTCGATGACGCCGCCCTCGCCGAGCCCGACGACGATGGTCCAGGCGGCGAACGCGTAGAAGAGGCCGATGACGATCGCTGACGCGTACGTGGCGCGCGGGATGGTGCGGTCGGGGTCGCGCACCTCGTCGCGGTACACGACGGTCGACTCGAAGCCGATGAAGCTCGCGATCGCGAACATCAGGCCGAGCGCGGGCGAGCCGGAGAGGATGTTCTCGAGCAGGAACGAGCCGGTGGTCACGCCGTCGGCGCCGCCGGTCACGAGGATGACGAGGCCCAGCAGGAGCACGATGCCCATCTCGGCGATCAGCACGACGACGAGGACCCGCGAGCTGAGCTCGATCCGGCGGTACCCGAGCACGCCGACAATCGCCATGCTCACGAGCGTGAACAGCCACCAGGCGATCTCGGGCCCGCCGAGCAGCACGATGCTCGAGCTCAGCGTGCCGCCGAGGTACGAGAACACCGCGATCTGCACCGTCGTGTAACAGACGAGCGCGAGATACGCGGTCGCGAGTCCGGGGGTCCGCCCGAGGCCGTGCGTGACGAACGTGAAGAACGAGCCCGCCCGAGGCACGTACCGGCTCATCGTGGTGAGCCCGACGGAGAACAGCAGCAGGATCACGGTGGCCGCGAGGAACATCACCGGGAAGCCGATACCGTTGCCGAGGAGGAAGCCGATCGGCACGATGCCGCCCACGACGGTCAGCGGTGCGGCAGCCGCGATCACCATGAAGGTGACCGAGATCGCGCCGAGGCTGCCCTTGAGGGACCGGCCGGGGGCCTCCGGTGGTGCGGGGGTTACGGCATTCGCGCTCATCATGCTCTCCTTCGAACGCACGAATGGATCATTGGTCTATTTTTTAGCCCAATAGTCCAACGCGCGCAAGAGAGAATTCAGTGACGGATGCCTCCGGCGGCTGCCGTCACGGCGCGAGCGAGCCGAGCGCGACGACGTTCAGTCGTCAATTTGCACGCGATTCAGTCGTCAATTTGCACGCAATTGCGTCGTCGATCTCTACGGGCCACGGGGGCGGCGCGCATCGATCAGTTTTCGAGAAGCGGCGCCCGGGGTCGCGTTCCTACGATGAGGGCATCCGCAGGAACGATGAAAGGGCAGACCTCACCATGGCCGAGAAGCAGACCGCCAGGACCACGAAGACCGACGCCGCGAACGCCGACGGGTTCAGCGCCGAGGAGCGCGCCGCGATGAAGGAGCGCGCACAGGAGCTGAAGGCCGCGAAGGGCAAGGGGCCGAAGGCCGGCAAGGTCTCGGGGGAACAGGCGGTGCTCGCCGCGCTCGCCGAGATGTCCGACGCGGATCGCGCGATCGGGGAGCGCATCCACGCGATCGTCACCTCGGCGGCGCCCGACCTCGAGCCGAAGACCTGGTACGGGCAGCCCGCCTACGCGAGGCAAGGCAAGGTCGTCGTCTTCTTCCAGGCCGCATCCAAGTTCAAGACCCGATACGCGACCCTGGGCTTCAACGAGGAAGCGAACCTCGACGACGGCACCATGTGGCCGACCGCCTTCGCGATCACCTCGCTCACGCCCGCCGACGAGGCCCGCATCACCGACCTCGTGAAGCGCGCCGCCGGCTGACCGCCACCCATGCGGCCCACCCACGCGGAAGCGCCGCCGGACCCGTGGGTCCGGCGGCGCTTCGCGGGAGGCTGAGCGGTCAGTCGGCCTTGACGACCGTGAAGTCGGCCGCCAGCTCGACGTCGAGGTCGTCGCCGTTCGCGAGGTCGATCTCGACCTCCCAGAGGTGGTCGTCGTCGTCGCTCAGCTCGACGTCGGTCACGGTGCCGCCGCCCGCGTGCGCGAGCGCGGCGTCGATCGCGCGCTGACGGTCGGCGGGATCGATCGCCCGGTCGCCGCCCCGGTCGTCGTCGTCATCGTCGTCGTTCTGCACCGACACGACGTTGAGGTCGCGGTCGAGCTTGACCTCGACCGAGCCGCCCGCGTCGAGCCGGACATCGATCTCGTACGCGTGGCTCGAGTCGTCATCCGCGTCCGCGTCGGTGACCGTGCCGGGGCCCACCTCGGCGAGCGCGGCGGCCACCGCGGCCTCGAGCTGGCCCGACTGGCCGGACTGGCCGTCCGCAGACCCGGACGGAGCGGCCGGAACAGCCGGGACCCCCGGAGCGGCCGGCGCCGCCGTGCGGTCGTCGCGACCGTCGGAGTCGTCCGATCCGACCGCGAACGCGGTAGCGGTCGCCCCGATCGCGAGCACTCCCGCCGCGGCGGCCGACGTGATCCAGATGGTGCGCTTCTTCATGAGGTTCCTCCCCGTTCGACTGGTTCGGATCCCACCCTCCCGTCCGGCCGCTGAAGCCAGCCTGAAGTGCGCTGAAGCCGTCTTCAGGCGGCGTTCGGCAGCCGCACCGTGACGCGCGCGCCGCCGAGCGGCGAGTCCCCGATCGTGACCGATCCGCCGTGCGCGACCGCGATCTCTCGCACGATCGCGAGTCCGAGCCCGTTGCCGCCCGTGTCGCGCGCACGCGCGTCGTCGAGGCGCACGAACCGTTCGAACACCCGCTCACGGTCCGCGGTCGGGATGCCGGCGCCGTCGTCGTCGACGAGCAGCGTCGCGCCCGAGGCATCCGTCGCCACCGTGAACGCGACCCGGCCGTGCGCGTGCCGGGCCGCATTGTCGGCGAGGTTGCGCACGAGCTGTTGCAGCAGCCCGAGATCGCCGCGCACGCGAGCCGGCGACACCTGCGAGGCATCCGTCGCCACCGTCGCAGCGGCGCCGAGCCGGCGCGCCTCGGCGAACGCGAGGTCGTCGAGGTCGACATCGGTGACGGCGAGGGCGAGCGCGCGTTCGTCGGCGCGCGCGAGCACGAGCATGCCCTGCACGAGCCGTTCGAGCCGCGCGCCCTCGTCGAGCACGGCCTCGCCGAGCTCGGCCTGGCTGATCCGGTCGGGGTGTCGCAGCGCGACCTCGGCGAACTGCCGGAGCGACGCGAGCGGGGACTTCAGCTCGTGCGAGGCGTCCGAGATGAAGCGTCGCTGGGTCGCCGCCGAGGCCTCGAGGCGCGCCAGCATGCCGTTCATGGTGTGCGCGAGGCGGCCGATCTCGTCGCTCGTCTCGGGTTCGGGCACCCGGCGCGAGAGGTCGCTGCCGCTGACCGCGTCGACCTCTCGTCGCATCCGCTCGACGGGCGCGAGGGCGCGCCGGGCCGTGAGCCACGCGGTGACGGCGACCAGCGCGACGAGCAGCGGCACCGCGATCGCGAGCATGACGCCCACGGTCGCGAGGGTCGACTCGGCCTGCGCGGTGCTGCGGCCCGCGACCACCACCCAGTCGCCGTCACGCTCGGCGGCGGACGCATACGCGTCGTCTTCTCCGGGAAACTGCACCGTGCCAGGTGCCGAACCGTCGCGATCCGAGAGGGCTGGCGCGTCCTCGGCGGCCCCGCTGGCCGCCACGACCGCGCCGGTGTCGCGGTCGATGACCTGCACGAACCGGTCGTCGTCGAGGTCCGGCAGCATCGCTTCGATCGCGTCGCGATCGGCGGCGGATGCCTCGTCGGATGCCTCGCCGGCGGAGCCGCCATCGTCCCGGTCGTCGCCATCACCGTGGTCGCCGTCGCCGTCGTCGCCGTCGTCCTCGTCGAGGTCGAGCGCGTCGAGCTGCTGCGCGAGGGTCGAGGCATCCTGTTGGGCCGCCGCGTCGAGCTGGGCGGTGAGCGACGCGCGAAGCGTCGCCCAGAAGACGAGCGCGCCGACGACCAGCGCGACGGCGACGACGAGCGTCGCCGCGGTCGTCACGCGCCGGACGACACCCGCGCGGCGGCGGCGCTCAGCCACCGGCCGCGCCCGTCCGGCCGGAGCGGGTCGCGGCGATCCGGTAGCCCGCGCCGCGCATGGTCTCGATGCTCTCGACGCCGAAGGGGCGGTCGACCTTGTTCCGCAGGTGCCTGATGTAGACCTCGACGATGTTCGGGTCGCCGTCGAACCCGAAGTCCCACACGCCGTTGAGGATGTCCGGCTTGGGCACGACATCACCCGCGCGGCGCATGAGGAACTCGAGCACGGCGAACTCGCGCGTGGTGAGCTCGATCGGTGCGCCGGCCCGGGCGACGGTGCGGGCGGCCGGGTCGAGCGTCAGGTCGCCGACCTCGAGCGTCGCCGGCCGGGCGCTGCCTCCGCGCCGGATGAGCGCGCGCACGCGCGCGACCAGCACCGCGAACGAGAACGGCTTCGTGAGGTAGTCGTCGGCGCCCGTGTCGAGGCCCTCGACCTCGTCCCATTCGCCGTCCTTCGCGGTGAGCATGAGCACGGGCGTCCAGATCTGCTCGTCGCGCAGGGTGCGGCAGACGACATAGCCGTTCATGCGCGGCAGCATGATGTCGAGCAGGATGGCCGCGTACTCGTGCTCGCGCGCATACCAGAGCCCCTCGGCACCGTCGTGGGCGACGTCGACCGCGAACCCCTCGGCCTCGAGACCGCGCTTCAACCCCTCGGCGAGTCGGACCTCGTCATCGACCACGAGCAGACGCATGACCCCATCGTGGCCGATCGCGACTGAAACGGGGCTGAAGCGGCGCGTCGCCTCACGGGGCCGACGCCCCGCCCGACGCGAGCGCGCGCTCGATCAGACCCCAGACGCCACGCGCGTCGGTGGACCGGGCGATGCGCGTCCGGCAGCCCTCTGGCGCGGGTGCGCGCAGGTCGGCGACCGTCATGCCGCGCGTCCGCGATCCGGTCAGCTCAACCGTCACCGGCGCCGGGACGACGTCGAACAGCTCGGGCGCGATCGCGTAGGCGACGGCGCACGCATCGTGCACCGGCGGTGCGGTGAAGGCACCCGCCATCCCCTCGTACCCCTCGTAGGACTTCGCGTAGAACGCCAGGAGCTCGACGACGAACCGTGCGACCGGCGTGTCGATCGCCTCGATCCTGCCGAGCACGTCCGGCGACGCCGTGGTGGTGTTCGTCACGTCCAGCCCGATGATCGTCACCGGCCAGCCCGCCTCGTAGACGATGTGCGCCGCCTCGGGGTCGGAGAGCACGTTGAACTCGGCGACCGGCGTGCGATTGCCCACGTGGAATCCGCCGCCCATGGTGACGACGCCGGCGACCCGCTCGACGATCCGGGGCTCCAGGCGCACGGCCAGCGCGAGATTGGTGAGCGGGCCGAGCGCGACCAGGGTGATCTCGCCGGCCGGCGCGGCCATGATCGTGTCGATCATGAGCTGGACGGCGTGGCGCGGGTCGAGCGCTCGCGACGGCTCGGGCAGGTCGGGGCCGTCGAGTCCGGTGCGCCCGTGGATGCCCAGGTCGGGCAGCGGATCGTGGACCAGCGGGCGATGCGCTCCGGCCGCGACCGGGATCGCGTGCTGCTCGGCGATGTCGCACAGGATGAGCGCGTTGTTCGCCACGTGCTCGATGCTCTGGTTGCCCCGGACGGTCGTGACCGCGGCGACCTCGACCGCCGGGTCGCCGAACGCGAGGAACAGCGCGATCGCGTCGTCGTGCCCGGGATCGCAGTCGATGATGAGCTTCTTCGTCATGGTCTTCGGGGCTCCTTCGGTCCGATGATCTGCAAGGTTGACTCGCATTTGGCGTCTTGCTATCGTCCAATCTACGCGGGTAGACAACCCGCGTAGACAACTCGGGTAGACCGCCCCGCAGATCGAGTCGAAGAGGACGAGACGAACATGCCGCACGACACGCGCACCCGTGGGCGGAAAGCCACCCGCGAAGACGTCGCGGCACTCGCCGGCACCTCCGTCGCGGTCGTCAGCTACGTTACGAACGGCGGTCCGCGGCCCGTCGCCGCCGAGACCCGAGCGCGCGTGGAGCGCGCGATCGACGAGCTCGGGTACCGGCCCAACAGCGTCGCCAAGTCGCTCGCATCCGGCTCGAGCGGCGCACTCGCACTGCTCGTCCCCGACATCTCGAACAGCTTCTTCGCGACCATGGCGCACGCGCTCGAGGACGCGGTCACGGCGCGCGGCAAGGTGCTCCTCCTGGGCGACGCGGCCGAGAGCATGGCCCGCGAGAGCGAGCTCATCGACGCGTTCCTCGACCGGCAGGTCGACGGACTGATCTACATCGGCGTGCACGACCGGTCGCACGCGAGCAAGGCGATGGCGGCCGGCGTCCCGCTGGTGGTGCTCGACCGGAAGACGAGCGACAGCCACGCCTCATCCGCACTCGTCGACAATGTCGGAGGCGCCTTCGAGGCGACCCGTCACCTCATCGGCCACGGCTACCGGCGCATCGGGATCGTCGAGGGACCCGCCGGGATCTCCACGGCACAGGACCGCGTCCTCGGGTGGGAACGAGCGATGCAGGAGGCGGGGCTCACGGTCCAGGACGGCTGGCGCGCGCGCGGCCCGTTCACCAAAGCCGACGGATTCCGTGCCGGCCTCGAGATCCTCGGGTCGGACGACGCACCGGAAGCGCTCTTCGTGAGCAGCGAGCAGCAGGCGATCGGCGTGCTGCTCGCCGCACACAAGCTGAAGATCCACGTCCCGTCGGATCTCGCACTCTTCTCCTTCGACGGCACGGCCGAGTCGCAGTTCTCGGTGCCGCCCCTCTCGACCGTCGTCCAGCCGTTCGGCGACCTGGCGAACACCGCCGTCGACCTGCTGCTCGACCGCGCGACCGCGCCCGGCGTGCACGTCGTGTGCGACTTCTCGCTCGCCATCCGCGAGAGCTGCGGATGCGACGTCGAGGCTCCCGCGGGCACCGAGGCGTGACCGGCGCCGCGCGGCGCTGATCGCGCACGCCGCCAAGACCCAGCACACCACACGACCCAATGGAGGGACACCCCTGATGAAGCTCATCCTCGACGTCGACACCGGGACCGATGACGCGGTCGCGATCATGATGGCCGCGCTCAACCCGAGCCTCGACCTGATCGCCTGCACGACCGTGCGCGGCAACCTCCCCGTCGAGGAGACGACCGGTAACACCCTTGCGGTGCTCGACCACATCGGCGCTACCGGCATCCCGGTCTACCGCGGGCTGGACCGCGCATTCACGCCGCTGCACACCCCGGCGCTGTCGACGCGGGGCGTCACCGGGACGCAGCGGATGCATCCGGTCTCCCTCGGCCTCGACGCGCCGACGAGCCGCGAGCAGTCGGCCACCGCCGTGGAGTTCCTCGTCGAGACGCTGCGCAGCACGACCGAGCAGATCACCCTCGTCCCGGTGGCACCGCTGACCAACATCGCCGCGGCGGTCACGTGCGACCCGAAGATCGTCGACGCGGTCGCCGAGGTCGTCATCATGGGCGGGGCGCACGCCTTCGGCAACGTGACCCCGGCCGCCGAGGCGAACATCTGGCACGACCCGTACGCGGCCGACGTGGTCTTCCAGGCCGGCTTCGAGCGGCTCGTCCTCGTGCCGCTCGACGCCACCCACCAGGCCCTGATCGACCAGGCCCAGGCCGACGAGCTGGCCGCGCTGGGCACACCCGCCGCGGAGGCGGCGAGCAGGTTCATCTCGCACCGCATCGCGGTGCACGACGAGAGCCAGCCGCAGCCGATCCCGCACAGCGCCGCGGTGCACGACGCGCTGTGCATCGCCTACCTGCTCGACCCCGAGGTGCTCGACCTCGAACACCTCCACGTCGGGATCGAGACCACGGGCCAGCGCACGTTCGGCCGCACCGTGGTCGACGTCCGCCGACGGGGCGCGGAGGCGCCGAACGCCTTCGTCGCGACGAGCGCCGATCGGCAGCGCTTCTTCGAACTGATGCGCGACAGCATGAAGCCGGCCGCGTGACGGTTCATCCCCCGAAGACCCACCGAGAGATCCACCACCACTGCAAAGGAGCACATCAATGAAGAACCGGATCGTAGGCACGTTCGCCATGGCCGCCGTGGCCGGGCTGACGCTCGCGGGCTGCGCGGCCTCCGACGGAGGAGCGGGCAAGGGGCCGGCGACCGCCGAGTGCCCCGACGGCGTCACGACGCTCACCGTGCTGCGCGCACAGAACACCTTCCCGCTGGACTCGCAGCTGGAGGACTACCAGGCGACCAACGAGTGCGTGGAGTTCGACGTCACCGAGGTCCCGTTCGGTCAGCTCGCCGACAAGATCAGCGTGCTCGCATCGGCGAAGTCGATGCCGGACATCGTCGGCTACGACGGCCCCAACACGCAGGCCTACGCGTCGCAGGGCCTGCTGCTCCCGCTGGACGAGTACCTGCCCGAGGGGTGGCACGACGATGTCATCCCCGCGACGCTCACCGAGAACAGCTGGGACGGCAAGGTCTACTCCCCCGGGCTGCAGCAGGACGCGCTCGCGCTCTACTACAACAAGACGATGACGGATGCCGCGGGCATCACGGTCCCGGACACCATCGAGGACGCGTGGACCTGGCCCGAGGCGCTCGAGGCCTTCCAGGCGTGCCAGCAGGGTTCGGGCACCGACATCACGGTGTTCGGCCTCGCACCCTCGCGACTGGGCAACGGCACGCCCGGCGCCATCTACCGCGACCTGCTGTTCCAGCGCAGCATGGGCGACCCGGATGCCCCGGAGGACTCGGACGAGTACAAGACCTTCTGGGCGCTGTCCCCGGACGGCAAGGAAGTGGACGGGTGGCTGAACACCCCTGAGGCCGTCGAGGCCACCACGTTCTACCAGAACCTGTTCCAGGGCGAGAACCAGGTCACCTCGAAGGACCCGATCCCGAACGCGCTGATCGACGGCAAGGCCTGCTTCGACCTCGAGGTCGCGAGCATGATCACGATGCTCGAGGACGCCGAGGTCGACTTCGAGTGGGCGGTCGCCCCGATGCCGTACTTCAACACGCCCATCGTGCACACCGGCGCGGTCACGCTCGGCGTGGGCGCGACGGCTCCGAACCCCGAGGTCGCGGCCGAGGCCGTCGTCGCGATGAGCACCGGCGAGCTCCTGACCAAGATGGCCACGGAGAACCGCCGCATCCCGGTCCTGACCTCGTCGATCGCCGAGATCCCCGCGCTGAGCGAGGCGCCCTACCGCGTCCTGGTCGACGAGATCCAGGAGTGGGGCCAGCCGCGCCCGCTGACGCCCGCGTTCACGCAGTACGCGCAGTTCGTCACCGACGGCCTCCGCGACATCGCCTACGGCAGCGACCCCGCCGAGATGCTGGACCGCGCCGCCCAGCAGATCACGCCCGTCCTGCGCTGACCCGACCAGGGCATCCCGGTGCCGTCTGGTTCCGTCCTTTCGGTTCCAGACGGCACCGCCCGAGGAGTGACCGCATGTTCAAGCACCGCCCACGAGCGCAGCTGCACATCCATCTCGTGCTCGCGGGAGCGTACTTCGCGCTGTACGCACTGCTGCTGACCGTCGTGCCGAGCTGGGCGACGCGGCAGGGCGCCGATGCCGCGGCCGCCTCGCTGCTGGTGTCGCTGCTCGCGGTCTCCGCCCTGATCACCGACACCGCGACCGGGCGCCTGGTCGGCCGTCTCGGGCCACGGCCGGTGATGTTCGCTGGTGCGGCGACCATGGCCGTGGGCGCGGCGGTGCTCTTCGCCGACACCGGGTACGCCGGCTCGTGCGTCGCCGCGGTGGTCCTCGGGTGCGCCTTCTCCCTGCTCTTCACCCCGATCCTCTCGGGGCTCGCGTCGCACGCCGGGCCGAACCAGGTCTGGGCGCAGACGGTGAACTCGGCCTGGCAGCGGGGCGGCGCACTCATCGCCGCGCTGTTCCTCGTGAACGTCGCCTCGCCCTCGAGCTCCCTGCCGGTCTTCGTCGCGACCGTCGTGCTCGTCGCCGGTCTCGTCGTCACGATCGCGATCGCGAGGGCGCCGAGCCTCGACGACGAGACCGTGCGCGCGGCGGAAGCCGAGGCACTGGCCGCGACGGCGATCGTGACCGCGGATGGGCCTGCGGCCCCGGGTGGCCGGCAACCCCGCAGCCGGCTCGCGCACCTCATCCGGGAGTCGCCGAAGCTCCGGCTGGGTCTGATCGTCTCGGCCGCGACGCCGCTCCTGGTGATCGCCGGCTCGTCGTTCTTCCCGCTGTACCTGCTCGCGACCGACCGCGCCCATCTCGTGGCACCTGCGCTGGTCGCTCGCGAGATCGTCGCGATCGTGTTCGTGCTGCTGCTCGCGCGGGTCGTCGATCGCCGGCGCCTCGCCCGACTCTGGCTGGTCGCGCTCGCGATCGGCGCGCTGGGCTTCGCCGCGACCGCGCTGCCCGTCGACGACGTCGTGCTGGTGGTCGTGTTCGCCCTCCACGGCGCCGCGATCAGCTCGGGCATCGTGACGGGCAACGTCCTGATCTTCGACGGCACGTCCGCACGGACGCGCCCCTACGGCTACGCCGCCGGCTCCATGGTCAGCCGGCTCGCGAGCCTCGTCCTCCCACTCGTCATGGGACTCGCACTCACCGTCGACCCGGGGGCCATGAGCGTCACGGTCGGCGGGCTCTCAATCCTCGTGGCGATCATCTTCGCCGCCACCTATAGAAAGGCCATCAATGTCGACTGACCGTCTCGAGAGGGAAGCGCCGGCGACACCGGATCCGATGACCATGGTCGTGCTCGGATCCATCCACCTCGACCGGTTCGCGTACCTGACCAGCCTGCCCGCCCCCGGGGAGACGGTCATCGCCGAGCGGACCGCGCAGGGGCTCGGCGGGAAGGGCGCGAACCAGGCGTTCGCCGCGGCGCGCAGCGGCGCCGACGTGCGCTTCGTCGGCGCCGTGGGCGCCGACGACGACGGGGACCGCGCACTGGAGACCCTCGTCGAGGGCGGCGTGGATGTCTCGGCGGTGCTCCGTTCGGACTCGGCCACGGGCTCGGCGTTCATCATGGTCGACTCGCACGGCGAGAACTGCATCGTCGTCACGCGCGGAGCCAATGACGAGGTCACCGCCGATCGGGTCTCCGAGCTGATCGAGCGCATCCGCCCGCAGCTGGTCCTCAGCCAGGGCGAGCTGCCGGTCGAGGCGATCGAGGCCGGCGCCCGGGCGGCGCGATCGGTCGGCGCACGATTCATCCTCAACCTCGCCCCGTTCCATCCGCTGAGCGCGGAGACCCTGGCGTCGGCCGACCCGCTCATCGTGAACGAGCCGGAGTCGATCGCCATTCTGGGAGCCGACGCCCCGGACGGCATCCGCGGCCCCGAGGAGGCCAAGGCGGCGGCGGCGAAGCTCGCGGCCGACGTCGCGAGCAGTGCGGTCGTGACGATCGGCGCACACGGCGCCGCGGCGAGCGACGGCGTCAGCTCGTGGCACGTGCCGGCGCTGCCGATCGACAAGGTCGTCGACACGACCGGCGCGGGCGACATCTTCACGGGAGTGCTCGTCACCGGGCTCGCCCAGGGGCTTTCGCTCGCGGACGCGGTCCAACGCGGCGTCATCGCCGGTGGGCTCGCCGTGACCCGCGAGGGCACCATCGCCGCAAGCCCGACGAACGCTGAGATCGCCGCACTGATGCCGGCGGCTGAAGGAAGGATGCAGAACTCATGACCGATCTGGTGACCCCGACGTCGGAGAAGACGGACCGCACCCGTCGGCCGGCTCCGGCGCGCGCGTCGACCGGGCGACCCCGGCACAGCCGGGCCGCACGGCGCAACCTCGCCGCCGCGGGCGCGTTCCTCACTCCGTTCGTGCTGCTCCTGCTCGTCTTCCAGTACGTCCCGCTGTTCGTGCTCGCGCGCGACAGCGTCTACCAGTACTCGCTGTTCAACCCCGACGCCCGGGTGTTCGTCGGCTTCGACAACTTCGTCACCGCGTTCACCGACCCCACGACGGTCCAATCGATGCTGGTCACGCTGATCTTCGTCGTCGGCATGGTCGTCGTCGTCGTGCCGACCTCGTTCCTGCTCGCGGTCTACCTCAACGGCCGGCTGCCGGCCCGCGCGCTGATCCGCACGATGATCTTCCTCCCGGTGGTCACCTCGTCCGTCGTCGTCGCCACGCTGTTCCTGTTCATGCTCGCGCAGCAGGGACTGGTCAACGGCGCGCTGCAGAGCATCGGGCTCGGGCCCATCCCGTTCCTCACCGACCCGGCGTTCGCCCTCCCGGCGATCATCCTGATGTCCGTGTGGCAGCAGGTCGGTCTCGCGGCGGTGCTGTTCCTGGGCGGCCTGCAGGGCATCCCCGAGGAGGTGCAGGAGGCTTCGGTCGTCGACGGCGCAGGCCCGGTCCGCCGCCTGGTGAGCATCACGATCCCGCTCGTCTCGCGGACGACGCTCCTGGTCGTGATCGTCATGACCGTGTTCGCGCTCCAGGCGTTCGCCCCGGCGATGCTGATGACGGGCGGCGGTCCCGTCGGGTCGACGAACCTGATCATCTTCCACATCTACCGAACCGCGTTCAACCTGCAGCAGCCGGGGCTCGCGTCCGCGATCTCGATCATCGTGCTCCTGTTCGCCCTCGCCATCAGCCTCATCCAGATGCGGCTGCTGCGCACCCGCTGGAACTACTAGAAGGAGCCCATGATGCAGACCTCACGTGCTTCCGCGCCCGCGCGCGCCGCCCGCGTGGCGTGGGCCTCGCTGATCCTCCTCGGGATCGTCGTCGTCTTCGTGATGCCGTACCTCTGGATGGTGTCCTCCGGGTTCAAGAGCCAGTTCGACATCTTCAGCGACATCAACCCGTTGAGCTGGGAGGCGTTCCTGCCGGTCAAGGGGACGTTCGAGAACTTCGTCGCGCTGTTCGAGTCGAAGGGCATCGGCCGGGCGCTCGTCAACTCGTTCCTGATCGCTGCGATCCAGGTCGGCGGTGCGCTCGTGGTGTGCTCGCTCGCGGCGTACGCTCTCACGCGGATCCCGTTCAAGGGCCGCAACGTCGTGTTCGCGCTGATCCTGCTCACGTTCATGCTGCCGACCGAGGCCCTGGTGGTCCCGATGTACTCGGTCATCTCGGGGCTGAACCTGCAGGACACGCTCCTCGCGGTCGCCATCCCGTGGGTCGCGAACGTGTTCGGGCTCTTCCTGCTCCGCCAGCACTTCGAGGAGATCCCCGTCGCGCTCGATGAGGCCGCCCGGCTGGACGGCGCCGGCCATTTCCGGATCTTCTGGAGCATCATCCTGCCGAACGTGCGCACCGCGCTCGCAACGCTGTGCCTGGTGATGTTCCTGTTCTCCTGGAACTCGTTCCTCTGGCCGCTGGTCGTGACGCAGTCGCCCGAGAACCAGCCGGTCCAGGTGAACATCGCCCAGTCGGTCGCGCCGGGTGAGTTCGCCGACTGGGGGCTGACGTTCGCGGGCGCCGCGGTCGCGACGCTCCCGCTCATCATCCTGTTCCTCATCCTTCAGCGGTACTTCGTCCGAGGCCTCGCCAGCACCGGCCTGAAGTGAGCGCACCCGTCTGAAGCGAGCGGAGGCGGGGCCCGGCGTGCCGGGTCCCGCCTCTCCCCTTTTCTCGACCGGCGAGCGGTCGTCTGGCATGCTGACGCCCATGGCGATCGTCGAGGTGCGCGGGCTCCGCAAGACGTACGGTCCGACCGTCGCGGTCGACGACCTCGACCTCGACGTCGACGACGGTGAGATCTTCGGCATCCTCGGGCCGAACGGCTCGGGCAAGACGACGACGGTCGAGTGCATCGCCGGCCTGCGCCGGCCGGATGCCGGTGTCGTCCAGGTCACCGGGCTCGACCCGCACGCCGAGCGCGCACGCGTGACCCGGGTCGTCGGCGTGCAGCTTCAGCAGGCCGGGCTCCCTGCGAAGCAGACGGTCCGTGAGGCCGTCACGCTGTACGCGTCGTTCTACGACGACCCCGTCGACGGCCTCGAGCTCGTCGAACGGCTCGGCCTCGGCTCGAAGCTCGACACCCGCTACGCCGACCTGTCCGGCGGCCAGCAGCAACGACTGGCGATCGCGCTGGCGCTCGTCGGTCGGCCACGCGTCGCCCTGCTCGACGAGCTCAGCACCGGTCTCGACCCGCGGTCGCGTCGGGAGGTGTGGCGCCTCGTGGAGGAGGCCCGCGACGCGGGCACGACCGTCATCCTCGTCACGCACTTCATGGAAGAGGCGCGTCACCTGTGCGACCGGGTCGCCGTGATCGACCAGGGCCGGCTGACCGCACTCGACACACCCGAGGGCGTGATCGGCGGCATCGGCGCGCCGACCGTCATGAGCTTCGCGATCGCAGCGCCCGTGGAGGTCGGGATTCTCGAGGACGTCCCCGGTGTCGCGGGCGTGCGTCGCCGCGACGACGGACGGCTCGAGCTCAGCCTCACCGACGAGGCGGTCCTCCCGGTGCTGCAGGCGCTCGCCGCCCGCGGGATGCATCCGGAGCGCCTTCGCATCGTGGACGCGACGCTCGACGACGCATTCCTCGACCTCACCGGCCCGGACGGGGAGGACTGAGATGGCGTCGTCAGCACGCACGGTCGTGCAGGCCGAGGTCAGGCTGTTCGCCCGTGAGCCCGGCTATGTCTTCTGGATCATCGGGTTCCCGGCTGTCCTGGTCGTCGTGCTCGGGCTCGTCCCGGTGCTCCGCGAACCGATCGACGGCCTCGGCGTCAGCTTCCTGACGATCTACGTCCCGGTCGCGGTGATCCTCGCGATGCTGATGGCGTCACTGCTCGCGATGCCGGTCGTGCTCGCCACCTACCGGGAGCAACGGATCCTGCGCCGGTTCGCGACGACCCCCGTGCGACCGCGCACCGTGCTGTTCGCCCAGTACCTCATCTACGGCACGGCCGCGATCGTCGGCGGCGCGGTCCCGATCCTGCTCGGATTCTTGGCCTATCAGGTCGCGCTGCCGCAGAACGGCGTCGGATATCTCGCGACCGCGCTGCTCATGCTCGCATCCTGCCTCGCGCTCGGCGGCCTGGTCGGCGGCATCGCACGCACCGCGAAGATCGCGACCGCGTGGGGTTCGATCCTGCTGTTCCCGCTCATGTTCACGGCGGGGGTCTGGCTGCCGGTGCAGACGATGCCCGGGCTGCTCGGCGACCTCGTCGCGCTCACCCCGCTCGGCGCGGGCGCGCTCGCCCTGAACGCGACCGCCGCGGGCGGCTGGCCCGGGCTCCAGGAGGTCACCGTCCTGACCGCGTGGACCGCGATCTTCGGCTTCGCCGCGGTGCGCTTCTTCCGGTGGGAGTAGCGCGCGCATCGGGACGGTGCCAGCCGGGACGAGAATCCTGCCGGCGCGTGTCGAAATCGCGGTTGCCCGTTCGCTGAGTGCATGGGACGGTCGGAAGGACCGCCGCCCGCGAAGAGGAGAGTCACACCGTGAAGTACGTACTCATGTTCACGTCGGATCCCGAGCTCGATGCGGCCGTGCCCGCTGAACGAGGCGAAGCCGATCTGCAGCGGATCTTCCAGTGGCACGAGGACAACGCCGCACACATCATCGACGGCGGAGCCGCGCTGCACGACGCGTCGACGGCCACGACCGTGCGCGCCGCAGACCCGGCCCCCGTCGTCGTGGACGGCCCGTTCTCCGAGGCGAAGGAGGTCATCGGCGGGTTCACGCTCATCGACGTCGCGGACCTGGACGCCGCGATCGCTCTCGCGCGCACGTGGCCGTCCCTGGAGCTCCCGGGGAACTCGGTCGAGATCCGGCCGATGTACGACGACGAAGAGCTGTTCGGCCAGTGAGCCACGGGTCGGATGCCACGCCGGAGCCCGCTGCCGGCGAGGCATCCGATCTCGTCCTCACTCGCGTGGTGCGCGAGGAGGCGGCCCGCATCGTCACCGCGCTCGCACGCGCGTTCGGCGATCTCGACCTCGCGGAGGACGCCGTCGCGGGAGCCGTCGAGGCGGCGCTCCGCGAGTGGCGGATACGCGGCGTCCCGCCGAACCCGGCCGCCTGGCTCAGCACCGCCGCCCGCCACGACGCCCTCGACCGGGTGCGGCGCGAGCGGCGGCTCCGCGAGAAGATCGCGCTGCTCCCGGACCTGACCGAAGCGGGCGCGCCGGACGCTCGGGGCGCGCCGGCGGACGAGCGCCTGCCGCTGCTGTTCGGCTGCTGCCACCCCGCACTCGCGCCGGAGGCGCAGCTGGCGCTGTCGCTTCGCGCGGTGCTCGGGCTCACCACGGCCCAGATCGCGCGGGCGACGCTCGAGCCGGTCCCGACGGTCGCCCAGCGGATCTCCCGCGCGAAGCGCAAGATCGTCGCCTCCGGGATCCCGCTCCGCGTCCCCGCGGGCGACGAGCTCGCACCGCGGCTCGACCGGGTGCTCGCGATGATCTCCGTCATGTACGACGCCGCGCATCTCAGGTCCGCGGCGGACGCGTCCGCCGACCGGGACCTCGCCGAGGACGCCCTCTGGCTCGCGCAGGTCGTCGTCGAGGAGCTCCCCCGGCACGCCGAGGCGCACGGCCTGCTGGCGCTCCTGCGGTTCCACCGCGCGCGTGAGGGTGCTCGCGCGGCCGGCGGCGAGCTCGTGCCGCTCCCGGAGCAGGATCGGAGCCGCTGGGATCAGAACCTGATCGCCGACGCGCGGGCCGCGCTCTCGCGGGCCGCGTCGCTGCGGCGCCGGGGACGCTGGCAACTCCACGCCGCGATCGCGGCCTGCCACGCGGATGCCCCGACCGCAGCCGACACCGACTGGCCGCAGGTGCTCGTGCTCTACGACCTCGTGCTCATCTACGACCGCTCACCCTTCGTGCGGTTGAACCGCGTGGTCGCACTCGCCGAGGTCGCCGGCACGCCGGCCGCGCTGCTCGCGCTCGACGAGCTCGAGCCGCGCCTGTCCGGCTCCCATCTCTGGCACGCCGTGCGCGCCGAGCTGCTGCGCCGCGACGGACAGCCCGCCGCCGCGCTCGAGGCCGACCGGCGAGCCCGCGAGCTCACGGCGAACCACGCCGAGCGGCGCTTGCTCGCCGGTCGGATCGACACGGCCGGGCCCGGCCCGGCCGCCTGACGGCCAGGCGACCGGCCAAGCCCCTCGGTCCGCGATCAGTCCACGACCCGATGCTTCCAACAGTCCATCCCCGGCACGAGTTCACGCCTCGCCAGGACACCTAGCGGCCGTGGGTCGTCTTCAGATAGCTCAGGAACGAGGCCTGCAGGCCGGTGAGGTGCGTGCCCTGCATCAGCGCCGTCGACACATCCGACGACCGGCCCTTGGCCTGCAACTGCTCCACGACCAGGAGGACGTTGCGTGCCATCGCGCGGTAGAGCTGCACGGAACCGAGCAGTTCGGCCTCGTTGAACGTGACGTGAAGCTGTGCACCCGCTTCGTCGGGGGCACGGTTCGGGAGGGCGTCGACCAGCTCGAAGATCTGGCTGTTCGTGCCCGCGACGCCGGGGCTGCCCGCGCCGAAGGTCGCGAACGGGCAGGCCCCGCGCAGCCAGGCGTACAGCGCGAACAGGCCGCCGTAGGAGTAGCCGAAGAGGCCATGGCCCGACTCGCTGACCCGGAACCTGGACCGCAGCTCGGGGTGCAGCTCGGTGGTCAGGAAGTCGAGGAAGACGTCACCATGGGTGTCCGCCACCTCCGCGAGGAAGGTGTCCACCTGTGCCTGGGTCATCGCGCCCGAGTCGCGGGCGGCGGTGAGGGTGGCCACCATGTCGTCGCTCACGGGCTCGCCCGGCGGGACGAGGTCACGGTTGCGGAGCTGCGCCCATCGTGCGGCCTCCTCACCCGCGTAGCCGACCGTGACCTGGATGTAGGGCGCGATCGTCAGATACGGATCCGCCTGGACGACGACCAGTGGCGCGGTCAAGCCGACCGTCCAGTTGCCGTCCATCACGTAGATCAGCGGCAGCGGCTCGGTGGACTCCGCATACCCCGGAGGTGTGGTCACCCAGACGCCGTACCGGTGCCCCGACCGTGCGTCGACCTCGAAGTACTCCGTGTCTGCCAGGCAGCCGTGCAACATCTCACTCATCGAGCCTCTCCCTTCACGATTCGGCCGGCTTTCACGACCAGGGCGGCCATCTCCGGGTCGGCGAACACGGTGGCGTCACGGAGCGGGTCTTCGCGCCACGCGACCAGGTCGGCCCGCATGCCGACGCGGATCATCCCGGCGGTCTCGCCGAGACCCAGGATGTCGGCGTTGACGCTCGTGGCCGACACGAGCGCCTGCATGGGCGACTCGAGATCGGCGCGCAAGCGCAACTCCTCGCCTCGGCGCTGCTGGTTCGGCCCGATGAGATCCGAACCCAGGCCGACCCTCACGCCCGCCGCTCGCGCGGCATGGAGCGCTGCGGCCATGCGCACCCGGACCCCGGCGATGCGGTCCCGCGTCGCCGGATCCACGTCCAGGCTGTCGGTGTCTGCGAGCTGTTCGACCACGGCGAAGGTGGGGATCAGCGCCACATCGTGCTCCCGCATCAATCGGGCGGTGGGCTCGTCGATGTCGGTCCCGTGTTCGACACAGCGGACGCCCGCCTGTACCGCGTTGCGGATGCCCGCATTGTTGTGCGCGTGCACCGTGACGTAGGTGCCCCGCGCCCGGGCCTCCTCCACCGCCACGGCGATCTCCTCGATCGTGAACTGGGTGTCGCCGAGGTGGTCGTTCCCGCCGACCACGCCACCGGTGACGCAGAGCTTCAGGAACGTCGCGCCTCGACGGAACGACTCGCGCACGTTGCGCCGCAGCTCATCGGCGTTGGCCGACATCAGCGAGAGCGCACCGAGCCCCGGGACGTGATGCTTCTCCCACAGCTCGGTCGGCTCCCATGCCGCCCCGTAGTAGCCGTGCCCGCCGGTCTGGCACTGCACCGGGCCGCACGAGATGACGTGCGGCCCTCGCACCTTGCCGTTCGCGATGGCGGCGACGACCCCGCCGTCGATGCCACCGGTGTCGCGCACCGTGGTGAAGCCGGCGTCCAGTGCGTGCCCCGCATTCGCGAAGATGTCGGCCGCCAGCTCCGCCACCGACAGCTGGAACCCGAACTGCGCCCTGATCGGGCTGGAGAGCCCGAGATGCACGTGCGCGTCGATCAGACCCGGAGTCAGCAGCATGCCGTCGAGATCGACGGTCTGCGCGCTCGACGGCGCCTGCCCGATCGCGGTGATGACGCCGTCCGACACGCACACGTCGGCCCTGAACGGCTCGGCGCCCGAGCCATCCGCGACGACGCCCCCGGCAAACCAGATCTCGGGCATGCAACCTTCTTCCGAGGACGACTCTGTCCTCAACAGTGGTGAATTCGGTGTTGCACTAACGTACTCAACAGTGGTGAACGAGTCAAGGGAGGCGCCATGAGATCGCCGGTCGGAGAAGGCAAGGAGCGTCTCTTGCAGGCGCTGTTCGACGAGTTCGGCGAGATCGGTCCCAGCCCGAACCTGTCGATGCGCCAGGTGGCCGAACGGCTCGGCGTGCACCACACGCTGCTGACCTATCACTTCGGATCTCGACCGGGCCTGCTGCACGCCGTGCTGGTGGAAGCCCGCCGACGCGACAACCTCGTCATCGCCGCGGCGGCCGACGGGCTCGGGTTCGTCGCGCTCGGCAGGCTCATCTGGGACTTCTATTCCAGCGCCGAACACGAGGATCGGATCCGTGCCTTCTTCCACGTGGTCGGACTCGTGGTGTACGAGCGCGACGCGTTCGAGGAGTTCGTCGCCGACATCGATGACCTGGCGGCACTGCTCGAGGCGGCCGCGCTTCGCGACGGCGCCGGCGCGACCGACGCCAGGCAGCAGAGCATCCTCGTGACCGCCTGCCTGCGCGGCCTCCTGCTGCAGAAGCTGCTCACCCCGGCCGCCCAGGTCGACGTCGTCGCCGAGCGTTTCCTCGAGTCACTGGCTCCTACGCGGTCGGGATGAGGCGGAACGCGTCGGTGAACCCCGGATCGGTGATCGCGGGCCGGGTGAGACTGAACGCGTCGATGTCGTGGTCGGTTCGCCCCGTGGTGGTGAGGTCGGCGAGGATCTGCCCGATGAGGCTCGCGAACTTGCCTGCGTGCCCTGCGCCGTTGAAGACGGCGACGTGCGGATGCCCGGGGATCGTGTCGAGGACGAAATCGCGGTCGGCGGGCATGTCGTAGACACAGGTCTTGCTCACCAGCGGGACCCCTGCCGCTCCGGGCAGATAGTCGGCGAGGAAACGGTGCAGCAGACGTTCCTCATCGCCGTCGCCTTCCCAGACGCGCTGATCGCTCGTGGTGAAGTGCCCGCGCATGTCTCGCGCGATCTTGACGGCGGCCTCGCCGTACACCGGGAAGCCGTAGTAGACCTCGCGTCCATGGTGGATCCAGATGGGGAACCGGTCCGGGGTGAAGTCGGCCAGGTTCGGTGCCGTGAAATAGCTGACCTGCTCCTGCGAAAGGGTGAGCCGGAAGTCGAGTCCGAGGTCCGGCATGAGCTCGCCGAGCCATGACGCGGCCGCGACGACGAGGTGGTCGGCGTCGAAGGTTCCGTCGCTGGTCGTGACCGTGACGCTGTGCTCGTGAACCCGGATCCCCGTCACCTTCGTGCGGGGCAGGAACTCGACCCCCTGGCTCATCGCGAGGGACGTGTGCGCCGACACCGACCTGCGGATGTCGAGGATGCCGCCGGCTGCTTGATACAGACCGACCGTGTCGTCGGAGATCCGCCACTGGGGGTAGCGTGCCCTGATCTCCTCGGCCGTGAGGTCCTCGTACTCGACTCCCGCGGCATCCATCGCCGTCTTGTACCCCTCGATCTCTGCGAGACCGGGACCGTCGGCGGGCGCGAGATCGAGCCCTCCCGTCCGGGTGTAGAGGGCCAGGCCGGACCGCTGCTCGACATGAGCCCAGGCGTCGAACATCGCGTGGGTCAGCTTGGTGTAGGCATCACGGTGGTATGCGTGACGGATGATGCGCGAATGATCCCCCGAGGAGCCGAGTGCGTTGACGAGGTCGTACTGCTCCACCACGAGCACGCGCTCCGCGCCGAGTTCCGACAGCCAGTACGCGGTGGCCGCGCCGATCGCTCCTGCTCCGATGACGATGTGTGAGTAGCCCTGGGCCATGGCGGCCTCCTTCGGTGATTTCGTTCTGGTCATCTCAGCCTCCGGCGCTCGCGGTCGCGAAGATCGGCTGCCCGACCCTGGGCACGGCGTCGAGCAGTTCTCGCGTGTAGGGCTGCGCCGGATTCGTCAGCACCTCGCTGCTCGGCCCGGCTTCCACGATGCTCCCACCGTGCATGACGACCACCTGCGGGCACATGCGCCGGACGATGGGCACGTTGTGCGAGATGAACAAGACGGAGAAGCCGAGTCGCCGCTGAAGATCGACGAGCGCGTTGAGCACCGAGCCCTGTACAGAGACATCCAGGGCGGAGGTGATCTCGTCGGCGATCAGGAAGCCGGGCTCGGCGGCCACGGCGCGGATCAGGGCCACGCGCTGCCGCTGTCCGCCGGAGAGGGAGGACGGGTACGCCCCGGCGAGGGCAGGGTCCAGGTGGACGAGCTCCAGGAGTTCACGGATGCGCTCTCGACGCTGCTCTGACGTGCGCCTGCTGAGGACCCCTCGCGCGATGGCCGCGTCGATGGCCTCGTCGATCGACGCACCGACCGTCATGCGCGGGTCGAGGCAGGCGTTCGGGTCCTGGAAGACCATCTGGATGCCACGCCGACGTCGACGTGCGGCCCCCCGTGCCCGGACGACGTCGACGCCGTCGTACAGGATCCGGCCCGAGGTCGCCTCGACCAGGCCGACCGCGGCTCGTGCCACGGTCGACTTCCCGGATCCCGATTCGCCGACGACGCCGACGATCTCGCCCGCGGTGACGATGAAACTGACCTCGTTCACCGCGGCGACGGCCTGGCGACCGTGACCGTAGACGACCTTCAGGTCGGAGAACTCGAGCGTGCTCATCGTGCAGCTCCCTCGATGGCGAAGCGTGCAGCTCCTTCGACGGTGAAGTCGGTCCCGTCCTCGATGGTCGCGAATGGCGATCCGGGAGGCGCTGCCTCGTCGGGCACCACGGCGAGCAGGGCACGGGTGTACGGGTGCGAGGCCCTCCCCGCCACCAGGTCGGTCGTGGCGATGTTCTCGACGATCTCACCACGGTGCATCACCATGACCCGCGTGCACAGGCCCGTGACGACGGCGAGGTCGTGCGAGACCAGCAGCACCGACGTGCCCTTCTCGACGTTGATCTGCTGGATCAGGCGCAGCACTTCCCGCTGCACGGTCACGTCGAGGGCGGTGGTGGGCTCGTCGGCGACGATCAGTGCGGGGTTCTCGATCAGCCCCATCGCGATCATCGCCCGCTGCCGCATCCCGCCCGAGAACTCGTGGGGATATTGTCTTGCCCGGCGCTCCGGGTCGTTGATGCGCACGGAACGCAGTTGCTCGATCGCGCGTTCCAAGGCTGCGCCGGACCTCATCCCGTCGTGGATCACCGCGGGCTCGCCGACCTGTGCGCCGACCTTGATCGCCGGATTGAGCGAGGTCGAGGGGTCCTGGAAGACGAACGGCATGCGGGTGCCGAGGGTGTGCGCGACCTCGCGCGGCAGCCGATCGGCACGCACCTCGCCTGACGACTGGAGCTGGACGCCGTCGAATTCGATGCGCTCTGCGAGCACGCGGATGGGTGGCTGCAGGAGGGCCCCGACCGCCATGCACGTGAGCGACTTGCCCGAACCGGACTCGCCGACCAAACCGACGATCTCACCGCGACCGATCGAGAACGAGAGGTTCTGGACCGGATACCGCCAGCCGTCCGCCGACGGCACGGCCACGGTCAGTCCGCTCACGCGCAGCACCGGCTGCTCGTCGCGGGTGTCCGCCGAAGCGATCCCGCGAGCGCTGGCTTGTGCGGTGGGTCGCTTCCGCGGAAGTCGCGCTCCGGTCCGCTCGACGCCGAAGAACCTGGCGAGGGTCTCGCCGATGAAGGTGAACGTGATGCCGGCGAAGATGATCGCGAGCACCGGGGCGAGCGCGATCGCCGGGTTGGTGTAGATCCGGCTCAGCCCCTCGCTCAGCAGGCGACCCCAGTCGTACTCGGGTGCTTGAACCCCCAGGCCCAGATAGGAGAGCCCCGTCATCGCCGTGAGTGCGCCTGCGGCGAGAATGCTCGCGTTCACCAGCAGCGGCTCGCGGATGTTCGGGATCACATGCCGGGTGAGGATGCGCAGTCGCGACACCCCGAGCACGCGCGCCGCAGAGATGAAGTCCCGGCCTGCCACCGACGAGCCGAGCGTGTACACCAGCCTGGCGAACACGGGAGCACCGGCCAGGCCGATGGCGATCACCGCACCGACCGCGCCGATGCCGATCGTCAGGGAGAGCACGATGGCCAGGAGCAGGGCGGGGAAGGCGATGGCGAAGCCGATGAAGCCCACGACGAACCGTGCGGCACGTCTCGGCAGGATGGTCGGGAGCACCCCGAGGAGCGTGCCGATGACGACCGCGATGATCGTGCTGGCCAACGCGAGCAGTACGGAGAGCCGGGCCGCCGCCAGGGTGCGGGCGAGCACATCGCGTCCTCCTGCGTCCGTGCCGAACCAGTGCTGGGCGCTCGGGGGCGACGAGAGCGCACCCGTGTCGGTGGTCGCCGCCTGTTCGCCCCAGATCATCGGTCCCGCGACCACGAGGAACAGCAGCAGCGCGCCGGAGACCAGCGCTGCGATGCCAAGGGGTCGGAACAGGACCGGCCAACGCGCTGCGCCGTGTCGCTTCGATGACAAGATCAATGCTCCTTCAACGTCGATCGGCGATCGATGGCCATCAGGATGAGGTCGATGGCCAGCGTCACGAGCAGGACCAAGCTCCCGTAGACGATCACGATGCCCTGCGCGAGCGGATAGTCGTTCTCACGGATCGACTGGACGATCATCTGCCCCAGCCCCGGCCACGCGAAGACGGTCTCCACGAGGACCGCCCCGGCGATCAGGCCGCCGAAGATGAGCCCGCCCACCGTGAGTGCGGAGGTCAGCAGGTTGGGCAGCGCATGCCGGAAGTACAGCCTCGCGCGCGACATGCGTTTCGCTCGTGCGGTGCGCAGGTAGTCCTCGTCGAGCACCGAGAGCGCCTCGATCCGCACGATCCTCGAGAGCGCCGCGATGCCTCCGAGCGACAGGGCGATGACGGGCAGGATGTAGCTTTCCGGACCGCTTCTGCCGGCCACGGGAGCCAGCTGAAGCTGCACGGCGAACACGAAGATCAGCAGCACACCGAGGACGAACTCGGGCACCACCGCGAAGAAGCCCGACGTGGCGGTGTAGCCCAGCTCGAGCCGGCGGCGCTGTCCGCCCCGGGTGAGGGCCGCGACCGTCATCCCGATCGGCACCGAGAGCACGAGCGTGATGATCACCGCGATCCCGGCCAGCTCCAGCGTCGCGGGCAGCCGACTGAGAATGATCTCCCACACCGGCAGCCCCATCTGGAACGAATCGCCGAGATCGCCGCGGAGCAGCCCGCCCCAGAAGTGCAGGTACTGCTCCCAGATCGGCAGATCGAGACCCAGCTGTGCGCGCCGGGCGTCGACGAGCTCTTGTGGCGCCGTCGGACCCAGGGCCAGGCGGATCGGATCGCCGGGAATCATCCTCAGCATGAGGAAGGCCACGGTCACGAGGATCACGAACGACGCCGCGAGGCGCCCCGTGCGCCGGAGCAGGAACCCTGCGATCGATCCCGAGCTCGCGCTGCGCGTCCGCCTGGTGGCAGGAGCCACGAGTTGTGTCATGCCCGCTTCCCCGTTACTGGAGGGCGCGGAGCGTGAAGCCCTGGAGCGCGTTGTCGTCGATCGTCTGGCTCGCTCCGTTGAGGTACAAGCGGATCGGGCTCGAGGCGATCGGCACGAAGTCGACGTCCGTGATCAGGGCCGCTTCGGCCTCCCGCCAGACCGCGCAGCTGTCGACGCCGGGAATCGCGTAGGCCTCGGCGGCCTTCTGTGCGAACGCGTCGTTCGAGACCGAGGCGAAGTTGATCCCGGCGGGCGGGGGCGACCCGCTGAACAACGGAACCGACACCGACGGGGTGTTGTAGTTCGCCCGCACGCCGAGGGTCGCCCCCCAGCCGCTGAGGTCGTCGGGGGTCCACACCTGGCCCACGATCCAGGTGTAGTCGCCGCCGGCCATGTTCACCTCGGCGCCGAGCTTCTGCCACTCAGCAGCGACCATCTCGGCTGCGGCGCTCATCGCATCGGTCGAGTTCACGTAGAGCAGATCGATCTGCAGACGCTGCCCATCCTTCTGGCGAGTGCCGTCGGAGCCGAGCTTCCAGCCGCCCCGGTCGAGCGTGCTGGCTGCCGCGTCGGCGTCGAAGGCGGGAAGGTTGCCGGTCACGCTGTCGAACTCGCACGCGCGCGGGGTGACCGTCATGTTCGATGTCGCTCGCACGCCTTCGCCCTCGAGCATCACCTGGGCGAGCACGTCGAGGTCCAGGGCCTGGATGAACGCCTCGCGCACGGCGAGATCCGCGGTGGGAAGGCCTTCGACCTGATTGAAGAAGATCGCCTCGGGCGAGTTGACGTTCTCCCGGTAGTCGAGTCCGGCGGCCAGCAGTCTCGCCTCATCGGGACCCTCCACCAGCCCGGCGTTCACGTCGCCCGAGAGCAGCAGGTTCGCCTGGGTGCTCGGGTCCGGGACGATCCTGATCGTGAGGGTCTTCGGCACTCCCGGCGTCTGGGCCGTGGTGTCGTCCGGGGCCCAGGCGTAGTCGTCCCGGCGCTCCAGGGTGAGGCTCTCACCCGGCGCGTAGTCGGTGAGCACGAACATGCCGGTTCCGGCGCTCTTGGTCCGGTACGCGTCCGGGTCGTCGAGTGCGGCATCGCAGACGAGATTCAGCATCCCGAGATTGAAGGCCAGGAAGCCCCGGGGCTCCGGGGTGCGCAGCGTGACCGTGTCGCCTTCGACCGACACCGTGGCGTTCGCCGGAACCAGCGTCTCGTTCCAGGCGGACGCGTTGGCCGGGTCGATGACGAACTCGAGGTTCCGCGCCACCGTCTCGGCGGTGAACGGGGTGCCGTCAGAACAGGTCACGCCGTCCCTGACGGTGAAGGTCAGCGAGTCGGGCTCCTCGGTCCACTCCGTGGCGATCCAGGGGCTCAGCTCACCGGTGGGTTCGATCCAGAACAGCCGGTCGCTGGTGAGGTAGTTCACCCGCTGGCTCACGGCCGTGGACGAGATCAGGGGGTGCCAGTCGCCCGCGTCGGATCCGATCACGAGGTTCAGATGCCCGTCGACGGCGAACTCGGGCTCGGCGGCCGCGCCCTCGTCCGTGCCGTCGTTCCCGCCGGCGCAGCCGGCGAGCATCGTCATCGTCAGAGCAGCCGCACCGAGTGCGAACAGTTTCCGCTTCATATGTCTTGCCTCCTACGTGTAAGGGGCCGTGCGCACCCGTCAGGCCGCGTGGGCCGCGTCGTCGTGGTGCGTGCGCACAGCTGAGCACTTCCGCTCGCTTCATCGAGAGCCGAGCGCGGGTCACCTCCTCATGGACGTTCTGCGGGGAAGGAGCTTGCCGGGGTTGAGGATGCCGTGCGGATCGAGTGCGTCCTTGACGGCCTGGTTCATGGCGAGGACATCGGGGGACGCCTCGCGGGTGTATCCGTCGAGCTTGAGCATGCCGACCCCGTGCTCACCGGTCACGGTGCCGCCGAGCGCGATGGCCCCGTCGAGGATCTCCTCGAACGCGGCCTGGGCGCGGATCCGCGCCTCGTCATCGCCCGGAGGGATCACCAGCAGGGGGTGCAGGTTGCCGTCGCCGGCGTGCGCGATGTTGGCGATGATGATGTCGTGCGCTTCGGCGATCGAGTCGATGCGTGCGAGCATCTCCGGCACCGCGCCCTTGGGCACGCACACATCCTCGGTCAGCACCGATCCGAGGCGCTTGAGGGCCGGGTAGGCGAGCCTCCTCGCCTCGAACAGTGCGTCCGCCTCGATCTCGTCGGTGGAGCGGTCGGCCCAGGTGGCACCTGCCTCGAGGAAGCAGGCGAGGATGGCGTCGGCCTCCTCGTCTCCGGAGGCGCCGGCGGTATCGCAGCGGGCGAGGAGCACGGCGTTGGCGTCGACCGCCAAGCCCATGTTCTTCCAGGCGTCGACGGCGGCCAAGCAGTGCCGGTCGATCAGTTCGAGCGCCGATGGGACGATTCCCGCAGCGCCGATCGCCGCAACCGCCCGCCCCGCGTCGACGATCGAGGCGAAGTGCCCAGCCACCGTGCGCTCCGCAGGACGCAGCGGGCGCAGCTTCACCGTGATCTCGGTGATGATGCCGAGCGTTCCCTCGGAGCCGACCAGCAGGTGCGCGAGATCGTACCCGGCGACGCCTTTGGCGGTGCGCCGCCCGACTCTGACGATCTCGCCGGTTCCGGTGACGACTTCGAGCGCCAGCACGTAATCCGAGGTCACCCCGTATTTCACACAGCAGATGCCGCCGGCGTTCGTCGCGACGTTGCCGCCGATCGTCGACCACGCAGAGCTCGCGGGGTCCGGCGGATACCACAGGCCATGCGCGGCGCAGGCCTCGCGCAGGCGATCGTTGACGACGCCGGGTTCCACCACCGCGAGACGCTCGGTCATGTTGATCTCCCGGATCGCATCCATCCGGTCCAGCGCGATGACGACGCATCCATCGACCGCATTCGCACCGCCCGAGAGACCCGTGCCGGCACCGCGGGGAACGACTGGAACGCCGTACGCGATGCAGGCACGCACCACCGCCTGCACATCCAGCGCGGTGCCGGCACGGACGACGGCGATCGGCGTGCCGTATTCGCTCCACGCCGCATCGTCACGAACGAACGCGACGATCGAGTCCGGGTCGTCGATGAGACATCCCTCGGGAAGGGCTGCGCGAATCTCGTTGAGAAGCATTTCTCTCCTGAGGGGCTGATTGGTACACGAATCTAGGAGAGGCGACTCCCGGGCATCAACGGTCAGCTTCTCTACTATGGAGACAGACTTATAGATGTCTTCTCTATGAAGGGAGACCCGGGATGCGTCCCGAACGGCGGTGGCTCGACCTTCTGGCGCGCGATGCGAGCGTGGACGAGTTCGCCGCATTCGGCACGAACGACGACTCTGCGGAGAGCGCGCAGCTGCTCGCGACGGCGTTGGAGATCAAGGCCCAGCTGCAGGAACGGACGCGGAGAGCACGCGAGCTCTCCGCGCTCAATGACATCGCGGTGCAGCTGGCGACGCTTCAGCGCCCGGAAGACCTGCTTCCTGAAGTCGTGGCGCAGGCACGGCGACTCCTGGACGTCGACCTGGCGTATCTCGGCCTCGTCGAAGACGATCCCGAGCCATCACTGCGGATCGCGGTCACCGACGGGGCGCTCACCCGGCACCTCACCGACCTGCGTGTCCCGCTCGCTCGCTCCCTCGCCGGTCAGGTCCTGGAGACGCGACGACCTGCCTGGGTCAGCGACTACGCGTCCTCGGACGCCTTCGACCACCACGGCGCTGCGGTGTCGGCGATCGAGGCCGAACGCATCCGGGGGCTGCTCGGTGTGCCGCTCATCGTGCGTGACCGCGTGATCGGCGCGCTCTTCGCGAGCAAGCGCAGTGAGCGTCGCTTCACCGATCACGAGGTCGTGCTGCTCACCGCGCTGGCCGCGCACGCGGCCGTGGCGATCGACAACACGGCCGCGACGGCGGCCATCGCGGCGACCACGGCCGAGCTCAGGACGCGCACGACCGAGCTCGAGCAGACCGTGGATTGGAGCAAGCGGCTGACGCACGTGGTGCTGCAGGGCGGCGACGTCACGGACCTGCTCGGGGAGATCGCGACCGTCGCCACGGTCCCGGTTCGGTTTCTGGGAGCGTCGAGACTTCCCTCGGAGGTCGAGTCCGCGTTGAACGCCGAGGAGACGGTCGAGCTCAGCCTCGATGATCACCAGGTCCTCGCTCGTCCGGTGGTCGCGGCGACCCGAATGTTCGGTGCACTGCTCCTGGACGCCGTCGACGCACTCCCCCGGGATCGGATGCTGCTGGAACAAGCCGCCCCGGTTCTCGGCCTCGCGTTCCTCGCACAGGACGCGGTCGCCGAGGCCGGCCGCTATGCGCGCGAGGCGATCCTCATCGAGCTCCTCAACGGCCCGGTCACCGATGCGACCGGCCGCCGCATCGCGGAGCGCGCAGGAATGGACCCGTCGGACACCCACACCGTGATCGTCATCGACGCCTCAGGCCCTGCCGTACGCGAGCTGGTGCTGAGCTGGGACTGGCCTCGGGGCGCGCAGCTCGTCGAGCACCAGGGCCGCCTCGTCGTGATCACGCCGGAGACCGACCATGCGCGCGTACACGAGATCTGGGACCCCGAACGCGAGCTGCTCGCGGGTGTCGGCGAACCCGTCGCATCCGTCACGGACCTCTCGCAGGAGTATCGCAACGCGCTGAACGTCGTCCGCACGCTGCGCGCCGTGGGCGCGGCGCGTGGAATCCGAACCGCGTCCGAGCTGGGACCGTTCCAGGTGCTCCTCGCGGAAGCCGGCCGCGTGCGGATCGAAAGCGCCTTCGAGCTCCGGCTCGGGAAGCTCGTCGCCGAGGGCGAGGAGCGCGGCCTCCCGCTGCTCGAGACCCTGGCTCGCTATCTCGATACCGGACAACGCCCGGGCGCTGCGGCCCACGCCCTGGGGATCCACGTCAACACGCTCTACCAACGGCTCGCCCTCATCGATCGGATCCTCGGATCGGACTGGCGCTCCCCCGCAGCGGCGCTCGAACTGAACCTGCTCATCACCCTGATGAACGCGATCGTCGAGCTCCGCGGCTCCGCCCCCGAGCAGAACTGAGGTCAGTGCCGCCGACGCAGATCCGGGAGCAGCGCACGCGCTGAGCGCGCGCGGAGCGCCGACCACCAGACGCCGGCGCCGTAGGCCACGTCGTCGAGACGGCGGGCGAGGCCGAAGCGCAGCGGGTCGAGCCGCGGTCTCGTGCGGACGAACTCCCACACGGTGTCGGCGGCTGCCGCCACGAGCACGGCGCGGCGCACACGCCTCGAGGCGAGGCATCCGATCGCCGTGAGCGGCCACCAGTGCCGCAGCAGCAGCGCGAAGCCCTGCGCGATCGCGGCGATGAGGCCGTTCGCCGTCAGCCGCGCCGCAAGCCGGTACGGCTGCCGCACGGCGGTCGCGCGCCGCGCGATCCGCACCACGGTCATGGCGACCACCGCGCCCGCGACGGGGAGCGACCACCTCCGCTGTGCGCCGAGCGCGACGAGGGTCGCCGCGGCCCAGGGCGCGAGCACGACGGGCGCGATGTCGTCGGGATGCCGCTCGGCGAGTGGCTGCGCGCCCGTCCCGTAGAAGTACTTGCGGCCGAGCCACGTGCGCGCGGTCGTGCGATGCTCGTGCCGCACGAGCGCGGCCGGCTCGAACCGCACCCGGCGCCCCGCGTCGACGAGCCGCCACACGAGATCCACGTCCTCGCCGACCCGCATCGACGCATCGAACCCGTCGCCCAGGAGCCCGACCCGCGCGACCAGGCAGGTGCTCGACACCCAGGTCACGGGCGAGCGGGGCCGCACGCTCGACGAGTCCTCGCCGAGGTCGAGCGACGACCGCGCATCCTCGTACCGGGTGATCCAGTTCGGCCGCTCGTGTGCGAGGCCGAGCACGCGCGGGGCCACCATCGCCAGCTCGGGGTCCGCGAAGTGGCGCAGCATGAGCTCGATGTCCGCGGGCTCGGCGACCACGTCGGAGTCGATGAACACCACGAACGGCGTGGTGACCTCCGCGAGGCCGGCGTTGCGCGCACCCGCCGGCCCGACGTTCCGCGCGAGCCGGATGAGGCGCGCGTCATGCGCGGCGGCGACGGTCGCGACCGCATCCACGTCGATGGATGCGTCGTCGACGACGATCACCGGCAGCGCGCCGCCGAGCGACGCGAGCAGCCGGTCGAGCTGCCGCGGGCGGTTGTGCACGGGAATCACCACGGTCGCCTGCGCGAGCCCGGCCGGCGGCAGCCGGTGCACGACCGGATCGGCCATGCCTGTGCCCAGCAGGTGCTCCGCAAGCGCTCGCGACGAGGCATCCGTCACCGTCAGCTCGCCGTCGTGGATGCGCCCGAGCGCCGCGGGCTTCAGACGCGAGATGCGCGTCGGCGAGCCGCCGACGAGCACCGCGCCGTCGTCGACGACACGCGTGTGCCGGTTGAGTCGCACGACGAACCCGGCGGGCAGGCGAGCGCTCACGAGATCGCGCCGGTCGTCGGGTCGGGCGGCTCGGCCGGGCTGCCATCCCACGAGGGCTCGGCCGCCGAGCCGCCGCTCGCGACGAGGCATCCGCGGCCGTCGACCAGGCCGTGCCGGAGCCGTGCCCAGGCGTCCTCGACCATCGCGGCGAACAGCCGGAACCCCTCGTCGGCCGAAGCCGCGACCGGGTCGCCGAGCACGCCGTTCGGCGCGACCGCGCGCACCCCCCGCTCGCGGAGCAACGGCATCAACTCCGAGATCGGTCGACGGTCCCCGGGCTCGACACGGTCGAGCCGCACCCGGTCGGGATCGAGCACGAGCAGGATGGACGTCTCCGACCGGCCGGCGTGGGCATCGACGGGAACGCCCAGTCCGAGCGGGTCGGCGCCCGGCACGCACGGCAGCCACGCCACGGCCCGGTCCTCGTCGATGAGCACCGGCACGGACGTCGCGAGCGACTCGACGTTGCCGCCGTGCCCGTTCACGAACACGACCCGTTCGGCCCACTCCGACGCCGACCGTCCGAGCTCGAGCAGCAGGAACGTGAGCGCCTGCACCCCGATCGACGCCGTGCCCGGGAACGCCTGATGCTCGCCGCTCGCGCCGTACGCGACCGCGGGCGCGACGACCGCGTCGACGCCCTCCTCGCGGAGACGTTTCACGATCACATCGGCGACCGCCGAGGCGATGAGGGCGTCGGTGTCGAGCGGCAGATGCGGTCCGTGCTGCTCGGTCGACCCCACCGGCACGAGCACGACGGGCCGCCCGACGTCCGGCCACGAGCGGTCGACCAGTTCCGCCGGAGCAGTGGGCTCACCGTTCATGCGCCTCCCTCAGATGTTGCCGAGCGCCACCTGGTCGTCGGGACGCGGCTCGGCCGGCTCGGGCTTCGTACGAGGCGTCGCGGGCTTGGCCCGCCCGGCGGAGGGCGTCCTCCGCGGCGCCGCGGCCGGTTCGGCGACCTCGTCGCCGCCGAAGTCGCGGCGGAACGTCGCCGGCATCGCGAAGTCGGCGGGCGAGAGCTCCTCGATCGAGGAGTGCCCCAACCCGAGCACGGCGGAGTCGAGCCCACCGCGCAGGATGTCGAGCACGTTCTCGACGCCCGCCTGTCCATTCGCCGCCAGCCCCCAGAGGTACGCCCGCCCGATCATGACCGCTCGCGCGCCGAGCGCGAGCGCCTTCGCGACGTCCCCGCCACGGCGGATCCCGCCGTCGAGCAGCACCTCGACCTGGTCACCGACCGCCTCCGCGATGCCCGGGAGCATCCGGATCGACGCGGGCGTCGAGTCCAGGTTATTGCCGCCGTGGTTCGAGACCGAGATGGCCGTGACGCCCGCGTCGACCGCCCGGCGCGCGTCGTCGATGCGGGAGACGCCCTTGAGCATGAAGGGCCCGCCCCATTCCTCGCGGAGCCAGGCGACGTCGTCCCACGTCGGCGGCGGCGTCGACATCCACTCGCCGTAGGCGCCGAAGAAGGTCGGCGCGCCGCCGCCGTCAGGCGGTGCGAGGTTCGGCGTGGTGAGGTCGGGCACGCGATACGTCTTCAAGTACTCGATGAGCCACGACGGTTTGAGCACCGCTTGCGGCGCGAACCGCATGGCCGCCTTCAACGTGAGCCGTTCGGGGATCCAGGGGCTCCCCCAGTCGCGACCGTTGGAGAACGACCAGTCGAGCGTCGCGATGAGCCCCTTGGCACCCGCGGCGCGCGCACGGTCGAGCCGGTACACCATCGCCTCACGGGTGCCGCTCCAGTACACCTGGAAGAACGTGTTCGGATTCGCCCGCGCGACCTCCTCGACCGGTTTCGAGGCGAACGAGCTGAGCCCCATGATCGTGCCGCGATTCGCGGCGGCACGCGCGACCGCCACCTCGCCCTCGGGGTGCACGGCCTGGACGCCGGTGGGCGAGATGATCACGGGCAACGACACGGGGATGCCCATCACCGTGGTGTCGAGCTTGCGCTGCGCGTGGTGGCCGGCGACGTGCGGCGCGAACTGCAGCTCGCCGAAGGCGCGCAGGTTGTCCTCGATGGTGAGCCCGCGTTCCGAGCCGGCGACCAGCGCCCCGTACACCGACTTCGGCAGGCGGCGCTTGGCGCGGCGCTGCGCCACGGCGACCGTCTCGAACCATCCGTTGCTCATCGTTCGTCTCCGTCCGTCATCTGCTGAACATCTCGGTCACCGCGGGTGCGACCCCGCGGAAGTCCTGCACCACATGCAGGGTGCCTCGCCCGACCCTGGCGAGGTCCCTGCCGAGCTCGACATCGCGCTCGCCTGACGCGTCCAGCAGCACGTCGAGCCGGGGCAACCTGGCGGCGACCGGGCGCGGATCGGGTCCGGCGTTGTGCACGCAGTCCGACAGCAGCACGACGCGGGCGTCCTTCACCGGTGCACGCGCGAGCTGCTGCGCGGCGAGCTCGAGCGGAAACGCGACGTTGGTGAGGCCCTGAGCCGGGATCCTCAGGATCGTGTCGAGCAGATCCATGGGTTTCACGGGCTCGCCGAGGTTGAGCAGCACGGCCGCGTCGGACCAGAACGCGATGACCGCGAGCTCGTCGTGCTGCAGCTCCCCCGCGAGCGCGCCGACCGTGGCGGCCGCGGTGGCGACCCGCTCGCCCTTCATCGATCCCGAGACGTCGACCGCGAGCACAACCGAGCGCATCGTGCGCACCCGGTCGCGCACGACGATGTCCTCGTCCTCCGGCACGGGCCGTTCGGTCAGCACCTCGATGGTGCGGTCGAGGTCGATCTCATCGGAGCCTCCGCGGTACGGCAGGCTGCCGAGCTCGCCGATCCCGCGCCGGCTCGTCGCGTCACGGCGAGGTCGGCGCACGGCGAGCCGCGCGGCGATCTGCCGGGCGCGCGCCCGCACGACCGGGTCGACGGCCGCGTCCTGCTCGGCGACCACGAGGGATCCCCGCTCGTCGGTGAACCCGGCGGCCGAGCTGCCGCGCGCGGGCCTCGTCGCCGACCGGCCGCTCCGCCCGGTTGCGCGGAGCACCGGGCCGCCGCCGGCCCCGTTGGTCGCGTCGTACACCGTCGGCTCCTCCTCGAGCTGCTTGGGCTTGCGGCGGAGCGGCGCACCGTTCGCCGTGCGTCGTTCCGGCCGGTCACGCCGCAGGGGCGAGTCGGCCGGCACCTCCCTTCATCCGGGAGCGGCCGCGGCCGGTTCGAGGATGAACCGGTCCTCCCAGATCTCACGCAGCACGCGCTCGGGCGTCGTCTCGATCGCCTCGTCGAGGTGGATGCGGCCCGAGAGCGCGACGATCATGGCGTCGAGCACGAGGGGCGCGTATCCCTCCTGCTCGGGTGAGCGGATGTCGCGGAGCTCGGCGAGCTTCGTCGCCACGAGCGTGCAGTCGATCGCACCGCGCACACTCGAGCCCTGCCGCACATCGGGGTGCGTCCGCGTCGCACGCGTCACGGCGACGGCGTCGGGCACCAGTCGGTCGGCGAGCGCGCCCGTCGCCCCGGTGCGCAGGCGCACGATCTGCTCCTCGGCGCCCGCGTCCTGGTAGTCGACCGCGAGCCGGTTGAGCCGGTCGTGCACGCTCGTGGACAGCCGCGTCGTGCCGACGTTGTCGTAGGGGTTCATCGAGGCGATGACCCGGAACGTCGGCCGAGCGGCGATCCGCCCGACGCGCGGCACCGCGATCGAGCGGTCGGCCATCGCGGTGAGCAGCGTGTTCAGGGTGTCCTCGGGCGCACGGTTGAACTCCTCGATGTAGAGGAACCCGCCCTCGCGCATGGCTTCCACGAGCGGCCCCGCGACGAAGTTGTCGGCGCTGTAGTCCTCTTTGAGGACGCGTGCCGGGTTGTGATGCCCGACGAGCTTCGCCGGCGTCAGGTCGGCGTTGCCCTCGACGAACAGCAGCGGGATGCCCCACTCCTTCGTGATGGCCGTGAGCATGGTCGTCTTGCTCGTCCCGGGCGGACCCTCGAGCAGGATGTCGCGCCCGGCCGCGACGGCCGCGAGCGTGAGCTCCAGCTCGCGCTCGCGGCCCACGATCTGCGCGGAGATGCGCTCGCGGTTGGCCGCGAGCTCACCGGCTCCGGTGTCCGCGCGGGTCGTGTCGGTCACGGGTCCCCCCTCATTTCACGAACGCGCCCGCGTCGACGGGCAGCGTGACCCCGGTCACGTAGCGCGCCTCGTCGGAGGCCAGCCAGAGCACGGCGTTCGAGATGTCCACGGCCTCGACCCATGGCACCGGCAGCGCGTTCATGGCGGTCGCGGCGTCGGCGAAGTCCTGCTTCGTCGGGTTCTCGAGGTCGGGGCGGAACAGCCGGTAGATCGTGTCGTTCAGCACCATGTCGGTCGCGACCGTCGTCGGATGGATGCTGTTCACCCGGATCATGTCGTTCGCGAGCTCGAGCGCGAGCGTGCGCATGAGGCCCACGACGCCGTGCTTCGCCGAGACGTAGTGCGCGAGGTTCGGGTAGCCGAACAGCCCGGCGTCGGAGCTCGTGATGATGAGCGACCCGCCGCCCGCGGCCTTCAGGTGCGGGATCGTCGCCTTCGCGGTGTGCCAGACGCCCGAGAGGTTGATGTCGACCATCGTGCGCCAGCCCTCCTCGGTGATGTCCTCGGCGGACGACGGCGAGCCCGCGATGCCCGCGTTCGCCGCGACGATGTCGAGCCGCCCGAGCTCGGCGACCCCCGCGTCGACGGCGGCCTTGAGCGCGTCGTAGTCGCGCACGTCGGCCTTGGTCGCGACGATGCGCCGGTCGAGCGCCTCGACCTGCCGCACGGTCTCCTGCAGGTCCGCCTCGGTCGCGGGCGGGATGTCGTTCGTCGGCACCGCCTCGCAGATGTCGATCGCGATGATGTCGGCGCCCTCCTGCGCGAGCCGGATCGCGTGCGAGCGACCCTGGCCGCGCGCCGCGCCCGTGATGAATGCCACCTTGCCTTCTACACGCCCCATCGCGTGCTCCTTCCGGTCGGCGGATGCCCCGGGGCATCCGCTCGTCTCAATACTGGGTGTTGCCCGCGTCGACCGTCATGGCCATCGCGGTGATGTAGCGCGACTCGTCGGACGCGAGGAACAGCACGGCGTTCGACTGGTCGCGCGGCTGCGTGACCTCGATCGGCAGCGAGTTGGTGAGCATGCCCGCGAGGCGCTCGTTGCCGGCGAGCAGGCGCGGGTATTCGCCACCCATCTCGCCCATGGCCGTCTCGACCCCGGTCGGGTGCAGCGAGTTCACGCGGATCGAGTGCTTCGCGAGCTCGTGCGCGAACGCCTTCGTGAGCCCGGTCACGCCGAACTTCGACGCCACGTACGGCGTGAGGAACGGCAGCCCCTTGAGTCCCGCGGCCGAGCTCGTGAGGATGATCGACCCGCCGCCGGCCTCGATGAGGTGCGGGGCCGTGAGCTGCACGGTGTTCCACACCCCGGTGAGGTTCGTGGAGATCGTCTCGTTCCAGATCTCCGGCGTGACCTCGTCCCACGGCGCGAGGATGCAGATGCCCGCGTTGCCGACGACGATGTCGAGCCGGCCGAGCTCGGCGACGCCCTCGTCGATGGCCGCCTTCATCGCGTCCCGGTCGCGCACGTCGGCCTTGCGCGCGACGATGCGCCGGTCGAGCGCCTCGACCTGGCGAACGGTCTCGTCGAGGTCCGCCTCGGTGGCGTGCGAGTACTGCAGGCCCGGCACAGGCCCGCACAGGTCGACCGCGATGATGTCGGCCCCCTCCTCGGCGAGCCGCAGCGCGTGGGACCGGCCCTGGCCGCGCGCCGCTCCGGTGACGAAGGCGACCTTGCCCTCGACTCTTCCAGCCATGATTGCTCCTGTCTGCTTCTCGGTCCGAAGTCGCGCGCGTCAGCGCTTGTTGAGGAAGCCCGCGTCCACGGGCAGGGTGACGCCGGTCACGTAGCGCGCCGCGTCGGAGACGAGCCACACGATGGCGTTCGAGATGTCGACGGGCTCGAGCATCGGCACCGGCAGCGCGTTCGCCATCGCATTGCTCATCGCCGGGTCGGCCTGCAGGAACTCCTGCATGACGTCGTTCACGACCATCGGCGTGTCCACGCCGGTCGGGTGCACGGTGTTCACGCGGATCGAGTGCTCGGCGAGCTGGTTCGCGTAGCTGCGCATGAGCCCGACGACGCCGTGCTTGGCGGCCGTGTAGCCGAGCCCTCCGGGCGTGTCCCCGCCGATGCCCGCGAGGCCGGCGGTCGAGCTCGTGAGCACGATCGCGCCGCCGCGTCCGCCCTCGATGAGCGACGGCTTCGCGACCTCGACCGTGTGGTACACCCCGGTGAGGTTCACGTCGATGACGTCCTGCCATTCGTCGGGCGTCGGCGTGAGCGACATCGGGGCGATCCCCGCGTTGCCGAGCACGATGTCGACCTGCCCGAGCTCGGCGACGCCCGCGTCGAACGCGGCCTGGAGCGCGTCGCGATCGCGGACGTCGGCCTCGCGCGCGACGATGCGGCGATCCAGCGCCTCGACGGCGCGTGCGGTCTCTGCCAGGTCGTCGGGCGTCGACATCGGGTACTTGACGGACTCGATCTGTGCGCAGAGATCGACGGCGATGATGTCGGCGCCCTCCTCGGCGAGCCGGATCGCGTGCGAACGGCCCTGCCCGCGCGCGGCTCCGGTGATGAAGGCGACCTTGCCTTCGAGTGCTCCCATGGTTGCTCCTTCGATCGGGGATGTGGATGGGGTGGAGCGTGTGCGCTACTTCACCGGGTCGGCGTTGTAGCCGGGCATGAGCAGGTGGCCGGCGTCCACCGGGATCGTGACGCCCGTCACCGACGACGCGAGGTCGGAGTTCAGGTAGAGCGCGGTGTCCGCGATGCGCTGCGGCGAGAGGAAGCCGTTGCCCTTGAGCGCGTGGAAGGAGTAGCCCGCATCGAGCATGTCCTCTTCGGTGCCCTCGCCGGCCGGCTTGCCGCTCATCATGTCCCAGGCACCCTGCCAGCTCGTCATGGGCGTGAGGATCGCGCCGGGGTGCACCGAGTTCACGCGGATGCCGTACCTGGCGTACTCGAGCGCGAGCGTTTTCATGACGCCGACGACACCGAACTTCGCGGCGCAGTAGTGCACGTAGTTCGCGCCGGGCTCCAAGCCGTTGATCGACGACGTGATCACGATCGACCCGCCGCCCTGCTCCATCATGTGCGGGAGCACGGCCTTGGCCGACTTCCAGACGCCCGTGAGGTTCACCGCGATCATGTCGTCCCACTGCTCGTCGGTGAGCTCGTGCGCGGGGGCGAGCGAGAAGATGCCCGCGTTCGCGATGAGGATGTCGATCTTGCCGAGCTCGGCGATGCCGCGTTCGACCGCGGCATCGAGGTCGGCCTGCTTCCGGACATCGCCGACGACGGCGACGATGCGCCGGTCGAGCGCCTCGACCTGCCGCACGGTCTCGTCGATGTCGGCCTGCTGGGCCATCGGGTACTGCACTGACGCGATCTGGTCGAGCGTGTCGATGATGATCACGTCGGCGCCCTCGCGCGCGCAGGTCACGGCGTGCGCGCGACCTTGGCCGCGCGAACCTCCCGTGATGAGCGCGACCTTCCCGTCGAGCAGTCCCATGATGATGTTCCTCTCGTTCCGGGCACGCCGCAGCGAGCCCGCCGAGGCGCGCGCGTCGCACGCGACCACCTCGTCGTGGTCGCTCTGACGCGTCGGGTCTCACGCAGGGTCGGGGCGGATGCCTCCTTGATGGCGCCGGTCGGCGCCGGGCTTCGATGTGGCGATGACGGATGAATCGGGTGAGGCGGATGCCTCGCGCGGAGTGGATGCCTCGGGCCTGGCGGATGCCTCGGGACTGGCGATCACATCGGGCACGGTGAACCCGGCGAGCGGGTCTTCGGCGCACGCGCTCACGGGTGGGCGCTGCAGGTCCTCGCGGCGCGTGAGCGTGAGGCTCACCTTGCCGGGCTTGCCCGGCTTCCCGGTCCGGCGCACCTCGCCGAGACCCGTGGGCGCGCCGCCGACGCGCGGGCGCGGCGGCGAGGTGCGGTGCGAGTGGTCACCGAGATGCTTCGGCACGCTTCGGTCTTCGGCGCGCTCGGCGAGCAGCTGCTCGCCGTACCCCTGCACGCACTCCGGGTCCGGCCCGTCGAGCGGGAGCCCCGTGAAGAACTTCGCGGCCATGCATCCGCCCTTGCAGGTGTCGAAGAACTGACACGAGCTGCACGCGCCGCCCGACTGCGGCGAGCGTAGCCGGGTGAACAGCTCGGACTCGCGCCAGACCGACTGGAACCCGCCCTCGCCGCGGATGTTGCCGGCGAGGAACTCCTCGTGGATCGCGAACGGGCACGCGTACACATCGCCGATCGGGTCGATCAGGCACACGACCCGGCCCGCGCCGCACAGGTTCAGGCCCGGCAGCGCGGCTCCGTACGCGGAGAGGTGGAAGAACGAGTCACCCGTGAGCACGTCGTCGCCGTGCGCGACGAGCCAGTCGTAGAGCTCGCGCTGCTGCTCGCGTGTCGGGTGCAGCTCGTCCCACACGTCGGCGCCGCGGCCCGACGGCCGCAGCCGGGTGAGCCGCAGCTGCGCGCCGTACCGATCGGCGATGGACTTGAACTCGTCGAGCTGCGGGATGTTCTGCCGCGTGCACACGACCGAGAGCTTGAAGTTCTTCATGCCCGCGTCGGAGAGGTGCTGCATCGCGCGCATGGCCGTCTCGTAGGAGCGCGGACCACGGATGTCGTCGTTCACCTCGGCCGTCGCGCCGTCGAGCGAGATCTGCACGTCGACGTAGTCGTTCGCGGCGAGGCGGGTCGCGACCTCGGGCGTGATCTTCACGCCGTTCGTCGAGAACTTCACGCCGACGTGGTGGGCGGTCGCGTAGTCGACGAGCTCCCAGAAGTCACTGCGGACCGTGGGCTCGCCGCCGCCGATGTTCACGTAGAACACCTGCATGCGCTCGAGCTCGTCGATGACCGCCTTGCACTCCTCGGTGCTGAGCTCGCGCGGGTCGCGGCGACCCGAGCTCGACAGGCAGTGCACGCACGAGAGGTTGCACGCGTAGGTGAGCTCCCAGGTCAGGCAGATCGGCGCGTCGAGGCCGAGCTCGAAGTGGTCGACGAGACGGGCCGGCGCGGGCGGCGGGGCGGGCGGCGGCGGCGCAGCTTCGAGGAGCGTCATGCCGCACGCTCCACGAGCATCTGCGACGCGGCGAGCGTGCCGAGCGCCCGGAGGTAGGTCGGCTCCTGGTCGGCGGCGACGCCCGCGGCGGCGCACGCGTCGTGCGCGCTCGGCGCGTCGGCGAGCCGTTCGACGACCGCGAGCAACGTGCGGTCCTTCAGGAACGACAGCTTGCGCGTGCCGAAGTGGTACAGCAGCGCCCCGAACGGCTCGGGACGCACGGAGACCTGCGGGTGCAGCGACCAGGCGGACCCGGGATCGACGGTGGACATCGCCCGTGTCGGCGTCAGTAGACGCCGCACATCCCGTCGATCGACACCTCTTCGACGAGCGAATCGGTCTCGATCACGTCCTCGGCCTCGACCCGCGATGCGACGGACTGCTCACTACGACTCATGGAATGCTCCTCATGTCGGATCGCCCCCATTGGCGATGCGTCGTGATGCGGACGATACTAATGGCACCGAGTGCCGTTTGTGAAGGGGGTGCGGGATGGCCGTCGACGACGAGCCCGCTGAGCCGGCCGGCGAGCGACCCCGCATGGGCCGGGCGCCCTCGACGACGCCCGCCGAGATCAGCCACGCCGCGCTGCGCCTGTTCATGGACCGCGGGTTCGACGCCACGACGATCGACGACATCGCCCGCGAGGCGGGTATCGGCCGCCGCACGTTCTTCCGATACTTCTCCTCCAAGAACGATCTGCCGTGGGGCGAGTTCGACGACCTCCTCGACCGTATGCGCGCGCACCTCGCGGGCATGCCCGCCGACCTGCCGATGATGGAACAGCTGCGCCGCTCCATCGTCGAGTTCAACCGGGTGCCCGATGAGGAGCGGGAATATCACCGGCGGCGCATGGCCCTGCTGCTGCACGTGCCGACGCTCCTCGCACACTCGACCCTCCGATACGCGTCGTGGCGCCAGGTCGTCGCCGAGCACGTCGCGCGCCGGCTGGGCCTGCCCGAGAGCGACCTCATCCCGCAGACCATGGCATGGACCTGTCTCGGCGTATGCCTCGCGGCGTATGAGCAGTGGCTGCTCGAGGAGGACGGCGACCTGCTCGACCTGCTCGACGAGGCGTTCCGGCTCATCGACGAGCGCATCGACACCGAGGTGCTCCGCGCGCACCGAGGCGTCACGGGGTGAACCCGCGCCGCACGATCGTGGTCGGCGCCGGCACGGCCGGCGCCGTGCTCGCGGCCCGGCTGAGTGAGGACCCCGAGCGGAGTGTCACCCTCGTCGAGGCCGGCCCGACGCCTCGGACCGCCGAGGCGTTCCCGCCGGGCATGCTCGACGCGTCGACGGTCGAGGGTGCCATGCCAGGGCATCCGATGAACTGGTCGTACCTCGGCCACCTCACCCCCGACCTGCCGTACACGATCGCGCGGGGCCGCATCGCGGGCGGCTCGTCGACCATCAACGGCGGGTACTTCATGCGCGCGCGGTCCGAGGACTTCGCCCGCTGGTCCGAGCGTGCCGGCCCCGATTGGTCGTTCGACCGCGTGCTTCCCGTGCTGCGCGAGCTCGAACGCGACCTCGACCTCGGTGCAGGCCCGGTACACGGCGACCGCGGGCCCATGCCCGTTCGGCGGGCCTCGCAACGCAACCCGGTCGCGCGCGCGTTCGCGGCGGCGGCGCACGAGATCGGCTTCGCCGAGGAGCCCGACAAGAACGCGCCAGGGCTGCCCGGTGTCGGCCCCGTGCCGCAGAACGTGATCGACGGGCAGCGCATCAACACCGCGCTCGCCTACCTGACGCCGGCCCGCGATCGCCCGAACCTCGAGGTGCATGGCGGATGCCGCGTGCTGCGGGTGCGCTTCGAGGGCACCCGCGCAGTGGGGGTCGAGGTCGAGGTCGCGCAGGGCGGACGGCGAGAGCTGTACGGCGACGAGATCGTGCTCTGCGCGGGCGGCATCGGCACGCCGCATCTGCTGCTCACGTCGGGCATCGGGCCGGCCGGGCAGCTTCGCAGCCTGGGCATCGACGTCGTGCACGACGCGACCGGTGTCGGCCGGGCGTTCGCCGATCACCCGGAGGTCTCGATCGGCTGGCGCGCGAGTCGCGACGTCGTCGACGCGCACGCGCCCGAGACGTTCACGACCGCGCTCAACTTCTCGGCGAGCGGCGCCGGCGCCGGCGACCTCGAGGTCATGGCGTGCGTCACGACGACGGCGCGGCTGCTCACCGGCTCCGCGAGCACCGTGGCCGGGGGTGCGAAGGCCGCCCTGAGGCATCCGGTCTCGACCCTGCGCGCGCTGCGCGGCGCGTCGCTGCGTCGCGTCCGCGACCAGGTCGCGCACGGGCGCGACCTGGTGCTGCTCGTGGGCCTGCAGCACGAGTCGGCGAGAGGGTCGATCACACTCGAGTCCGCCGACCCGACGGTGCAGCCCCGCATCGACTACCACTACCTCTCGACCGCCGACGACCGCGAACGCCTGCGGCTCGGCGTGCGGACCGCCGTCGCCCTGCTGCGGTCGCGCGCGTTCGCCGGGCTGTTCGAGCGGCTCACCGAGCTCGACGACGCGACACTCGACGACGATGCCGCGCTCGACGCGTGGATGCTCACGCACCTCGGCACGGCCATCCATCTCTGCGGCAGCGCGCCCATGGGGCCGGCATCCGACCCGGGCGCGGTGGCCGATGGATTCGGGCGCGTGCACGGTGTCTCCGGCCTCCGCATCGCCGACACCTCCATGCTGCCCGACGCCCCCTCGCGCGGGCCAGCCGCGACGGCCGTGCTCATCGGCGAGCTCGTCGCGCGCTTCATGCGCCGCGGCGACTGAGGAGCGGGCGACCTCACCAATCGTGGATCGTGCCGTCGGCGAGCCGGTTGAACGGCAGATAGGCCTGCTCGTACGGATACTTGCCCGCCTCGTCCAGGTTGAGCTCGACCCCGAGTCCGGGCAGGTCTCCGGGGTGCAGCATCCCGTCTCGCCAGCTGAAGGACTGCTCGAACACCGAGTCGGTGCGCGCGCCGTGCTTCATGTACTCCTGGATTCCGAAGTTGTGGATGGACAGCCCCAGGTGCATCGCTGCAGCCATGCCCACCGGGGAGATGTCGGTCGGACCGTGCATGCCGGACTTGATCTGGTACTGCGCGGCGTACTCGAGCACCCGCTTCAGGTGTGTGATGCCCCCGGTGTGGGTGACGGCGCTGCGCACGTAGTCGATGAGCTGCTCGCGGATGATCTGCTGATAGTCCCAGACGGTGTTGAAGATCTCCCCGATCGCCAACGGGGTCGTGGTGTGCCGGCGAACCAGTCGCAGCGCTTCGGGGTTCTCGGCAGGCGTGCAGTCCTCCAGCCAGAACAGATCGTACGGCTCGAGGGACTTGCCCAGCTGCGCCGCCTGGATCGGCGTCAAGCGGTGATGGCTGTCGTGCAGCAGCGGCACTTCCGGCCCGAACTCGTTCCGCACCGCCTCGAACACCGTCGGCACATGACGCAGGTAGCTGCGGGTGTCCCAGTCCTCCTCATTGGGCAGCGCGCCCCGCTGGGCGGGTTCGTGGTCATACCGCACACCCGAGTTCGCCTCGAACGTCGCGTTCGACGCGATGCCGTAGATCGACGTCAAGCCCGGCACACCGGTCTGGATGCGGATCGCACGATAGCCGGCATCCAGGTGCTCACGGACGCTGTCGAACAGCTCCGGAAGCGACTTCCCCGACGCATGCCCATAGGCCTGCAGCCCGCGGCGCGAGGCACCGCCCAGCAGCTGATACACCGGCATCCCGGCGGCCTTGGCCTTGATGTCCCACAGCGCCGTGTCGACCGCCGCGATCGCGGCCATCGTCACCGGCCCACGACGCCAGTACGCGGAGCGATACAGGAACTGCCACGTGTCCTCGATCCGTCCCGCGTCCCGCCCCAGCAGAAGCTGAACGACATGATCGCGCAGATAGCTGACCACGGCGAGCTCACGACCATTGAGGGTCGCGTCCCCCAGACCGGTGTGACCCTCATCGGTCGTCAGCTTCAACGTGACGAAGTTGCGGTCGGGGCTGGTGACGATGACCTCAGCCTGATCGATGATCATCCGTCACCCCTTCATTCCGGAGAAGGCCAGGCCTCGTACCACCCGACGCTGCAGCACCAGGAACAGGATGAGAACCGGGAGCATGGCGAGCAGACTCGCCGCCATCATGACGGAGTAGTCGGTGGAGAACTGACCCTGCAGCGTCGCGAGCCCGACCGAGAGCGGCATGTCCTGCGCTCGGGTGGTCACCACGAGCGGCCACAACAGGTCGTTCCACGACCACAGCACGGTGATGATGACGAGCGCGCTGAGGCTCGGGCCGACCAGGGGGAGCATGATGCGGAAGAAGATCTGGAACGGATTGGCGCCGTCCAGACGTGCCGCTTCCTCCAGCTCGTCGGGCAGCCCGGAGAATGCCTGACGCATGAGGTAGATGCCGAACGCGCTGAAGAATCCCGGCAATGCCACTCCGAGCGGAGTGTTCAAGAGTCCCGCCCCCTGGACGATCAGGTATTGGGGGATCAGATAGATCTGCGGCGGCACCATGAGCAGCGACAGGATGACGGCGAAGATGAGGTTCTTCCCGCGGAACGCCATCCGGGCGAACGCGTACCCCGCCAGCGTGCAGAGCACGAGCTGTCCGACCGTTCTGAGCACCGTGATCACCACCGACATCGTGAGCTGATCCAGGAAGGGGATCTTGCGGAACACCTCGGCATAGTTCTCGAACTGCAGCTCCCCCGGCCAGATCGATGGGGGAACGCTCATCACCTGGGCGTTCGTGGAGAGCGACATGAGGATCTGCCACACGAACGGGAACACCATGATGAGGCCGCCGACGGCCAGCACGAGGTGCGTGATCGTCGACCCGACCGCTGAGCCTCGGTGTCTCCGGATGGTCTGATCAGACATCGCGCGCCACCCTTCCTCGAATCCTGAACTGGACGAGGGTCACGGCACCGATGATGAGGAGGATCAGCATGGCCAGCGCCGCGGCGTAGCCCTTGTCGTTGGAGAGGAAGCCCTCCGAGTAGAACAGGTACACGAGCGACTGCGTCTGCGACATCGCGGGGTTGTTCGCTCCGAGGAGCGCGAAGAGCAGGTCGAAGACCTGGAACCCGCTGATCGTCGTGATCACCACGACGAAGAATATGCTCGGCGCGAGCAGTGGCACGGTGATCGAGAAGAACGTGCGGATGCCGCTGGCCCCGTCGATCTGGGCCGCCTCGTAGACCTCATGGGGGATCGCGGAGAGGCCCGCGCTCAGGATGATCATGTTGAAGCCGATCGAGGCCCAGAGGCCCACGATTCCGAGGGCGACCAGGGCGACACCTGGAGTGGACGTCCAGTGGGGGCCATCGATCCCAACGACGGCCAGAGCCGCGTTGAGGATGCCGAAGTCGCCGTTGAACATCAGCCGCCACACGATGGCCACTGCCACCGGCATCGCCACATAGGGCATGAAGAAGAGCACGCGGTAGAGCTGAGCGAACCGCAGTCCCGGACGGTTGATGAGGCTAGCCATCACGACGGCGATCGGCACGCCCAAGAGGACGAGCGCGGTGAAGCCGAAGGTGTTGAGGATCGAGCGCAGGACGGCGGGGTCACCGAGGAGAGTCTCGTAGTTCTCGAGCCCGATCCAGGTCGATCCGCCGAAGACTCCCCACTCGGTGAAGCTGAAGTAGGCCGTCTGGATGATCGGCCACACGTAGAAGACCACGAGACCGGCCACAGCCGGGGCGATGAACGCCCACGGCCACCACGAGTCTCGGCGCAGGGCCCGGCCGGGCGACGCAGAGCGTCGACCCGGCCGGGTGAGGGGGAACTGCGTCATTGCTCTTCGGCGAGGAGTTCGTTCATCCGATCTGCAAGCTCCTGCGCGACCTCGGCGACGGGCCGCTCACCTGAGAACGCCTGAGGCAGGAGCTCGCGCTCCACCTCGCGCCAGGCGCCGGTGTTGTACGACTCGGGGTCGGGGACGGCGTAGTCTGCGGCGGCATCCAGGAACATCTGCAGACCGAAGGTCGGGGCGGACGCGACCCACGCGTCCTGGGTTCCGTTGAACGCCGGAATGGCAGCGCCGAACTCGGCGAGCGTGAGGGCGGCCTCTTCCGAGCCCAGATAGGCGGCGAAGGCGAGTGCGGCCTCGGTGTTCTCACCGTCAGCGGCGACGACGTTGGCGACCCCGTGGATCACGGTCGCGCTGCGCTCTCCGGCCGGCATCTGCACCGTTCCCACCGCGTCCGCGACCTCGGAGGCGGCGATCTCACTCACCATCCAGCTGCCGGCCCAGTACATGGCGGCCTTGCCCGAGGTGAACCACTGGTTGGGCGTCGTGTCCGAGAGCTGCTGAATCGTGGGACTCGCACCGGAGGCGATGAGGTCCGCCCAGAACTGCAGGCCTTCGATCGACTTGGGATCGTCGTATCCCGAGGTGGTCATGTCGTCCGAGATGACCGATCCGCCGGCCTGGAAGATCGTGTTGTAGTAGCCCTGCTGGCCGCCGGATGCGAGCTCTGCGACGGCTCCGTAGACGCCTTCGCCGGACAGCTGCTCACTCACGGTCTGAGCGGCCTCCTGGAAGTCCGCCCAGGTCCAGTCGGCCGTGGGGATGGCCACGCCGGCACGCTCGAGGATGTCGGCGTTGTACCAGACGCCGATCGTGTCGAAATCCTTCGGGACGCCGTACTGGACACCGTCCAGCGTGTAGAGCTCGTTCAGCGAATCAGGGTAGTTGGCGGGGTCGACGTCGCCGCTCTCGATGAGACCGGTGATGGGTTCCAGGACGCCGCCCGGGGCATAGACCTTGGCGTTGGGTCCGTTCATCCAGAAGACGTCCGGAAGCGTCTTCGCCGTGGCCTGAGTCTGCAGCTTGGTCCAGTACTGCGCGAACGGCGTGACCTCGACGGTGATGGAGACCTCCGGATGCTGCGCCGTGAAGTCGGCGGCCATCTGCTCGAGCGCCGGCGCCTGGTTCTCGTCCCAGATCGCGTAGAGCAGATCGCCGCTCAGGTCGCCGTCCGCCTCGGCCGTTCCACCACTCGCGCACCCGGTCAGTGCGACGGCGAATGCCGCCGTCGCAAGGGTCGCTGTGATCGTCCTACGTCTCATTGCCAAACTCCTTCATCGGGTCGGGTGCTGCGGGGGTGCATCGGATCGGGTGCTGCGGGGTGGAAGAAGACGCGCGATCAGGCGATGCCGGACCGCACCTGGTTGTCGTCGAAGTACCGCGCGACCGCGGCGTCGACCGGTCGGATGTCCTGCGGGATCGAGCCGGCTCGCATCGACGAGGTGGCCGCGACGCCGGCGGCGACCGCGTAACGCCCGCCGAGCACCGAAGTCACGGGTGCCGCTCCGCTGCGGACGAAACGCACGAACTCCTCCAGGCACGCACGATCCGCAGTGTCATGCCGCGCGTCGTCGCCCTGGAAGGCATACTCTGCGTCGCCGGCGGCGTTGTAGACCGTGCGCCGGTTCCACACGCGGATGACGCCATCGCCGTTGTCGCCGAAGTTCTCGAGGCGACCTTCCGTGCCGATCACGGTGAAGTTGCGCCAGTAGTCCGGCGTGTAGTGGCACTGCTGGTAGCTTCCCAGCGCACCTGACTCGAACTGCATCATGACCATGGAGAGGTCTTCGACGTCGACGACCGGGTTCAGGCCGGTCTGTGCAAGGGGCGGCCAGTTGTCGACCGAGAGCCACTCGCTCATTCGTTCGCCGCTGCGATCGCGTCGGTCGGCGATGCGCCCGTAGACGAGGAGATCGCCCATCCCGACGACACGGGTGCTGTGGCTGTCCGCGAGCCAATGCATGAAGTCGATGTCGTGTGCGGCCTTCTGAAGCAGGAGGCCCGTGGACCGCGACCGGTCGGCATGCCAGTCCTTGAAGTAGAAGTCGCCGCCGTGCCCGACGAAGTGGCGGCACCAGATTCCCGTGACCTCGCCGATCTCTCCGCGATCCACGATCTCCTTCATCAGGCGAGCCATGGCCGTGTGACGCATGTTGTGGCCGACGTAGATGCGCGTTCCCGTTCGGGCTGCGGCGTCGAGGATCGCGTCTGCATCGGCGATCGTGGTCGCGATCGGCTTCTCGAGATAGAGCGGGATGCCTCGCTCGAGAAGCTCGATCGCAATCGTCGCGTGGCTGTCGTCAGGAGTCGCCACGATGGCGGCATCGATGGATGCGGCATCCAGCTCGGACCGATCGCCGTGCACGAGCGCCTCGGGGTACGCCGCGGTCGCGGCCAGTCGCCCGCGCTCCGACGTATCGATGACGCAGGTGATCGCGACGTGCTCCTCCAGGTCGACGACGAGTTGCGCGAGCCGCTCGCCCCGCTCCCCGAAGCCGATGACGCCAAGTCGGAGTGCGCCCGCGTCGACTCCGGCAGGTGGTGCGACGGTGTCTGTCATTGAGATCTCGCTTCTATCTATGCTTGCTTCTGCGTGTTTCGGGATCATATAACCATAAAACTGCATTGACGGCTAGGAATAGCGACAAGTTTTGCCGCGAATGTGCGCACGCGTGAGAGGGGTCGCCGCTCGTTATGGTGCGGGTCGAACGGGGAGTCTGAGCGCCGGGTCGGTCAGGAGAACTGGACGCTGCCGCGCGTGTCAACGGAACGCTGAGCGGCCGCGACGATGGCGAGGGTGCGCACTCCGGATCCGCCGTCAGGTTGCGGTTGGCGGCGTTCGGAGATCGCCGACAGGAACTCGTCCAGCATCAGCGCGTCGAGATCCGCGCCGATGGGCGCCCACACCGCACCGTCGGGATCATGACCCGACACTCGCTGCGAGAACGGGTCGATGGTCATCGTCCCCCGGGTTCCCACGACTTCGAGTGTGAGCCCACCCCACGAAGGCGATGTCGGAGGGGAGCTCCACGAGCAGTCGATGGTCGCGATCACGCCGCCCTCGTAGACGACGGTCACGAGTCCGGCGGACTCGACGGCGAGTCGGGGGGCGAGAAGCGAGTTCGTGACTGCATGCACCGAGACCGGCGGCCGAGACAGCAGCTCGTCGATGAGATCGGCGCAGTGCACGACGTGGTCGGACAGCGCTCCCCCGCCGGCCAGCTCCCGGTCGCCGAACCAGGAGGTATCGAGTGCCGGAACCTTGCCGTTGTTCGTGCCGAGCACAGCGATCACCTCGCCGAGCACGCCCGACCTGACGCTCTCCTGGAGCGCTCGGAACGCCGGCGAGAAGCGCACGGGGTACGCCGTCATGAGCATGACGGCGGCCTCATCGACGGCCCGCTGCATCGACTCGGCATCCTCGAGGGTCGTCGCCAATGGCTTCTCGCAGAGCACGTCGGCGCCCGCTTCGGCCGCCGCCTTCACCAAGGCGGCATGATGGACGGTCTCGGAGGTGACGATCACCGCGTCAGGCCCCCATTCGAGCGCGGCGGAGTAGTCGTCGAGGAAGGGCACACCGAGGGTCGCGGACAGCGCCTCTCCCCGCAGCCTGCCGCGATCCGCGCCGTACGGCGGGCAGTCGACACCGACGACGTCGACGTCGTCTCGGTCCCGGAGAATCCTCGCGTAGGACTCGGCGTGGGGATGCGCGAAGGAGAGGATCGCAACTCGGATGCGCGCTTGCCCGCGTCCGGCGCGTGGACGGCGATCGGTCATCGGGTCGGGTCCTCCTCGGCCGTGATCCGGACGGGCTCCCCTGACCGGATCGAAAGGTACGCGGCATCCGCGATCCGCACCGCGGCGATGCCGTCCGCATCCGAGACGCGCGCGTCGCCGCCCTCGCGGATCGCTTCGGCGAACTCGCGGATCTCCTGCGAGTAGGGGCTCGCGCCGACGATGGCCGGCAGGTAGGAGTCGCCGTCTGCGCGCGACGAGCCCTCGAAGACGACGGCGTCCTCCCCGCGCGACGAGTAGTGCAGGGTGCCGGCGCTGCCCGCGACGTCCACGGTCGTGCGGAACGGCATCCCCGCCGGACCCCACGATCCGTGTACCACGCAGATGGCACCGTCCTCGTGCGTGAGGACGACCTGCGCCACGACGCAGGAATGCATCGCCGCCCCCCTCGACGCCGGGCTCTGCACGGCGTAGACCGAGGTGACCTCTCCCGCCAACCACCGCGCGAGGTCGAGATCGTGGATCAGCAGGTCGCGGATCACCCCGCCGCCTGCGTCCTCGTCGAAGAACCAGGACCCGGGCGGCGGCGCCGCGGCGACCCTGCTCAGACGAACCACCGCCGGCCTCCCGATCCGCCCGGCGTCCAGCTGACGCTTCATCTCGACGTACTCGGGGAAGTACCGGCACACGTGCGCGGGGAACACGCGGACTCCCGCGGCGCGCGCGGCCAGCACGATCCTCTCGGCGCCCTCTGGCGTCGAAGCAAGAGGCTTCTCGCAGATGACGTGCCTGCCCGCGGCGATGGCCGCCAGCGCGATCTCTTCATGTGTCCCGCTCGGGGTGACGATGTCGACGAGGTCTACCGCGTCCAGCAGTGACTCGAGATCGGGCGCGGTCGACGCACCGAATCGTCGCGCGAGCTCTTCTGCACCCTGGAGCGAGAAGACGGTGACGTCCGCTCCGTACTCCTGCCAAGCCCGCATATGGAGGGCGGAGATGTTGCCCGCGCCGACGAGCCCCACCCTGAAACGTCCGGAATCAGTCATCATCGTCTTCCCGAGCGTCGCTCGTCTCATCCCTTGAGCCCTGTTGCGGCGATTCCCTCGACGAACTGCCTCTGCAAGAACAGGTACATGATCAGCGGCACGGCGAATGCGACGGAAGCGCCCGCCATGATGAGCCCGTATTCCTGCGCCACTCTGCCCGAGAGCTTCGCCGCCGCGAGCGTGATCGTCTGCATGCTGTCGTTGGAGATCGACACCAGTGGCCAGAGGAAGTCGTTCCACACGGAGATGAAGGTGAACACCGTCAAGGCGACCAGCACGGGCCTGATCAGCGGCAGGACGATCGAGAAGAAGACGCGAAGATCGGATGCCCCGTCGATCCGAGCCGCTTCGAGCATCTCGTCGGGCAGGGTGATCATGAACTGCCGGATGAGGAAGACCCCGAACGCGCCCACCGCAGGCAGCGCGAGGGAGATGTAGGTGTTCAGCAGTCCGAGTTCGCGCATGATCGTGAACATCGGGATGAGTGTGACCTGACCGGGCACCATCATCGTTGCGAGATAGAGCACGAAGACGATGTTCGATCCCGGGAAGGGCTTCTTCGCGAACGCGAACGCCGCGAGCGACGAGCAGAACAGGTTGAGCGTGCACGCCAGGACCACGACGATCGCGCTCGTCACGATCGCAGAGCCGAAACCGTAGGTCGTGAACAGTCGCACATAGTTGGAGAAGTCCAGCAGCGCCGGGTCGAAGGCAAGGCCCACGAAGTTCGTGTCCTGGATCGAGGTGATCGCCATGACGAGGAACGGGAGCAGGGCGATGACCAGCATCAACAGGAGAACGCCGCCTCCGACCACGTTGATCAGCGACTTCCGCGCGGTGGTCACTTCTCCTCACCTCGCAGCCGCCATTGGATGAACGAGATGACGAGCACGATCGCGAACAGCACCATCGCCATCGCGCTCGCATAGCCCATCTGGAAGTTCTGGAACCCCGCGCGATAGATGCCCATGACGATCGTGGTGGTCGCGCCTCCCGGTCCGCCGCCGGTCATGACGTAGATGAGGTCGAAGACCTGGAAGGACCAGATCGTGCCGAGGATCACCACGAGCAGCGTCACCGGCTTGAGCGAGGGAATCGTGATGTAGAGGAACTGCTGCCGGCCTCGGGCCCCGTCGATGGATGCCGCCTCGTACAGATCGGACGGGATCGCGAGGATCCCGGCGTAGTAGATCACGAGGAAGTAGCCGACGTTCTGCCAGACGGCCACGAGCGCGATCACCACGAGCGCGAGCTCGGGGCTGCCCAGCCAGTTCACGGGTGGAAGACCGAAGAACCCGATGAACCGATTGATCGCGCCTTCATCGGTTCCGAGCAGGATCCGCCAGACGACGCCGATGACCACCAGCGACGACAGCACAGGGACGAACAGGACTGAGCGGACCAGCCCTCCGAACCTGTTGCGGAATCTCGCTGCGAGGATGGCGGCCAGCGCGAGGGAGAGCAGCGTCTGCAGCGGCACAGCGATCGCGGTGTACACGACCGTGTGCCACAGTGCGGCATGAAACGCGGGGTCTTCGAGCAGCCTCAGGTAGTTCGCCGCGCCGACCCACTCGCCGTCTTCGAGCACACTGTAGGTCGTGAAGCTGAGCCAGAACGACATCACGATCGGAACGAGGACGAACGCCACGAGCAACGACAGGCTGGGAAGCAGGTAGAGGGCCCCGCTGAACCTTCTGATGCCCGAGACGCCGACCTGCCCGGTCGGCCGCGCGGCCGGCTGACGCATCCTGGAGAACAGGCTGGGCCGGTCGAGCATGAGGGTGCTCATCCCCGGCCGACGCGCCATCTTCACTCGCCTTTCAGCGCGAGATCTCCGGCCTCCGCCGCATCCTCCATCGCCTGTTCCGGCGTCTTCTGGCCGAGCAGCATCTGCTGGAGGTTCGTGTAGAGCGCGTTGTAGACCGCCACACTGTTCGCAGCGATCGGGAGCGCGTGCAGGATCTCGGGCTTCTGCTGGTACAGATCCTGGAAGACCTGCGGGCTCTCGGAGGGCTCGCCTGCCGAGATCGGCTGCTGGGGGACGAACGTGCGCACTTCGGCTTGAACGTCGTTGGACAGCATGAAGGAGACGAGATCGGCGCACAGTTCGGGCGACTCGCACTGCTTGAGCATCACCAGCGAGTCGACGTTGAAGAACGTGCCCTGGGCTTCGTCCTCGAGCGAGTCGATGACGCCGAGGTTGACGCCGGCGTCCGCGAACACGTTGTACGTGTCGTCGCTGCTCATGTAGAACGCGACGTTTCCGGAGGCGAATGCCGTATCCGACTCGCTGCCGGCCATGCCCGTCACCGAATCGGGCATCACGCCCTCCTCGAGCAGGGAGTTCACGAAGGTCGCAGCCGCGATGCCCTCCTCGCTGTTGAAGGCGGTGGCTGAGGCATCCTCCGTGAAGATGTCACCGCCGGCCTGCCACAGGAAGGGGAAGAAGGCTGCGTTCATCATGCCGCGCGCGGGGTCGCCCCACGGTGCGACGTACGGCGTGAAGCCGGCCTCGGCAACCGTGAGGGAGGCGTCGACGAAGTCGTCCCACGTGACGGGTGGCTCAACACCCGCGGCGTCCAAGATGTCCTTGTTGTAGTAGAGCACCCGAGCGCCGCCGACGTTGAACGGCATCAGGTACTGGACGCCGTCGATCTTGCCGTTGTCGAGATAGAGGAAGCTCGACTTCTGCTCTTCGGTCAGGTAGTCATCGAACGGGATGAGCTGGTCGCGGTTCACGTAATCGCCGACCATCTCGTTGTACATGTAGCCGACGTCTGGCCCGGCTCCTCCGGAGATGCCGGTCAGGAACTTCGCCTCGTAGGCGCCCCAGTCGACGATCGTCACGTTGACGTCGACGCCGTGCTCCTCTTCGAACGGGATCAGGATCTCATCCCACTGCTCCTTGTCGGAGGATCCGTCCACCGCGAGGGGCGGCATCCAGAGCTCGAGCGTCGACGGGCTGGCATCGGACGCACCATCACCGCCGCCGGAGCAACCGGCGAGGGTGAGCGCTGCGACGGCGATGGTGCCGATGGCGAGAAGGGGCCTTCTGATCACGGTGCAAACTCCCTCATTGGATGGATGCAGGGGCTGGCGATCGTCGCCTCCAAGATGTCCCGGCGTTGAAGATATTAGCAGTTTTGTGACTGAGTGCAAGCAAAATCAATCACAAACTTGCACTCCGCGCTCAGGACGTGCTCGAGCCGGGTCAGGCTTCGGCGACCAGGACTTCGATCCCCAGCTCCGTGAAGGCGGCCTTCTGCTTGTCCGTGATGCCGCGATCGGTGATCAGCGTGCCGAACAGGTGCGCGCCTCCCATCGTCGCGAAGGCCTTGCGCCCGATCTTGCTGGAGTCTGCGACGACGACGGCGCGAGCCGCCCGGCGCGCCATGAGTGAGTTGATGCTGGCCTCGCCCTCGTCGTGGACTGTGGCCCCCATGACGGGGTCGATGCCATTGACGCCGATGAAGGCGATGTCGAGGGTGATGCGCTCGAGGACCATGTCGCTGTACGGGCCGACCAGCTCGTACGAGCGCGAGTGCACGACGCCGCCCGTGACGACGACTTTGATCTGCGGGCGCATGGCGAGCTGCGCGGCGATGTTGATCGCGTTGGTCACGACGGTGAGGTTCGGGTGAGGCGACGGCTCGAGGAGGTCGGCGCGTGCGGCGAGGGCGTTCGCGATCGCGGTGCTGGTGGTTCCTCCGCAGAGGCCGACGACGGCGCCGGTCGGGACGAGCGAGCTCGCGACCTGCGCGATCTCGTTCTTCTCCGAGGCCTGTCGCTCCTGCTTGTACCGCAGCGGCAGGTCGTAGGCGACGGACTGTGCGACGGCTCCGCCGTGGGTGCGACTGAGCAGTTGCTGGGCGGCCAGAGTGTCGAGGTCGCGACGAGCCGTCGCCGCCGAGACTCCGAGCTTGGCCACCAGGTCATCCACTTCAAGCCGCCCGGTCTCGGCCAACATGTCGAGCAATGTGTTGAGCCGTTCTGCGCGATTCATCGCGTGCACCACCATCCGCGTTCAGTTTCGAGACAATCTAGTCTGCCCCCTCGTCGGCGGCAGGGTCACGCCGACCGGATCGCCGGCTCACCTTCGGCGAGAAGCCCGGCGAGGCGTTGATTGATCGCGTGCCGCACCTCCAGGTAGTGGAGCGGGTCGTAGCTGAAGGCGTCGAAGCCTAAGCGCCCTCCGCGTCCGTCGGTGTCGATCAGCGTCAGCACCTCGCTCGTGCCCGCAAGTTCGGCGAGCCACGCCATGGCGCGCAGGTCGTTCATGGCGTCGGCGAAGACTCGGTAGCGAATCGACTCGAGCGGTCGTCCCTCGTCGCCGGGATACACGATGAACGTGTCGCCCCCGGGGAATGCACCGGACGCGGTCGTGTCGAGGAAGGGGTCGATCGGTCTCCGCGAGAGCTGGGAGTTGTAGAAGTTGAACCCCCAGTGCACGAACCCGGCACAGTCGAACGCGAACAGCTGATGGCCGATGACCCGGCTTCTGCTCGAAGGCAGCGCGAAGAACCGGTTTGCGACGTCTCGATTCTGCGCCACGCAGTAATACACCCACAGGTCGGGCACGGCTCGCGCAAGAAAGGGCTGCACCGCGTCGGTGGCGACGACCGGCTGCGGCACGACGCCGTTGTCGTAATAGGCGACGTCGCTGAGCGACTCCATGATCACGCACGGTCCGACGAGGTCGGCGACCACTGACTTCGCCGCGATGTAGTTGCGGAGCCCCTCCTCACCGCTCGGCTCGTCTGAGATGTGGAATGCGATCCGCGTGAGGTCCCACTCGGTGTCGAGATACGCGATGAGCTCAGGCATGAGCTGCTCGAGGAACGCGCGGTAGGACGGGTCTTGTGCCTCGACGTGCCAGCCGAACTGCTCGACCTCGACTCCGTCGACGTCGACATAGATCGATGGAGTGGCGATGGCACCCCATTGCGTGAAGAAGTGCGCCATCTCGAGGTAGTCGATGCCCGCCCGTCGGCATACGTCGAGCCATCGCCCGAGTCGATCGAAACCGAAGGAGTACCTGCCGTCGGCGAGCGAGATGTCGAGAAGCTGGGTCTTCAGCCGACGACCGCCCTTCTCCGTGTCCAGTGACGGCGTCCAGATCGGCGCCATGGTCGCGTTGACGCCCATCGCCCCGGCGGACGCCATGAATCGCTCGAGGATCTGCCAATGCGCTTCGGAGAACATCTCGACGCCGTAGTACTGCGCGAGGGAGTCGCAGTGGATGTAGTGCGAGTTGATCAGCGAGAGCGGTGGCAGCTCGCGCGGCACGACGAGGACCGATGAGCGATGTTCGAAGAGGAGCACGTCTGCGTCGTCGCGGAGTGCGATCACGATCGGGATGCGGGGCCCGCGAGCGGGGTCGGTCACGCGTACGTCCACCCAGATCGAACTCCACACGCCCTCCTCCAGCCAGAGGGAGTCTCCGTTCAACGGGGTCAGCAGATCGGGGTACAGACCCGGAGCATCCCGGTCGTATCCGTCGTCGTGCCCCGGGAAGGCGGGAAGATCGCACGGGACGAGATCGACCATCGAGAGCGTGACGACGTCAGCGCTTGCGCGCCCGACCGAGACACGCACGGGACGCGGGGCTCCGGTCACGGCCGGTGGGCGCATCGCGATCTGGAACGAGACGGTCTCGCCGAGGAACACGATCGGATCGCTGTGCGCGTCCTGTTCGCTCGGCTCAGAGTCCGGATACACCTTGGTGAGCGAGTTCACGGTGCGGAACGTCCAACTCGCAGCCGTGTCTTCGGCCGCCATCTCGCTCTCGCGTTCCATCATGACTTCGACCCTTCAGTCCGCCGGTCGGCAGGCCTCCAGACGGCGACACTGCGACTGTTTGATTGTTACCTATCCTATAAGATCACAAACAATCATGCCGGCTCGCTCGCCGGCGAGAACGGAGTAGGAATGGCGCGGACGCTTCTCGGCGCAGGATCAGCCGTCGCGGCATTCGACATCGGCGGCACCGACCTCAAGGCTGCGCTGTTCGACGAGCTGGGCGAGATGCTCGGCATCGTGCGTGAGCCGACACTGCCGGACCCACGCGATGGGGTCCCGGAGGTCGTCGACCAGATCGCCACGATCTGGAGCCGACTCGCCAAGGCGCACCCGGAGGTCGCCGTCGCATCGTTGGGCGTCGTCTCACCGGGTACGGTGAACGAGCACGCCGGCGTGTGCGTGTCGGCCGAGAACCTCCGCTGGAACGATGTCCCCCTGCGCGATCAGATCGCGCACCGGGTGCCCATTCCCGTGGCATTCGGTCACGACGTGAGGGCAGCGGGGCTCGCCGAGCAGAGGCTCGGCGCTGCCGCGGCCTATCGGGACTGCATCGTCGTGGTCATCGGCACAGGAATCGCCGCGGCCGTCTTCGCTGGCGGACAGCTCTACTCGGCGGACGGATACGCGGGCGAGATCGGACATCTCGTGATCGACCCCGCCGGTCCCCTCTGCGCGTGCGGGAGACGGGGATGCCTCGAGGCGATCGCGTCGGCGGGAGCGATCGCGCGCAGATATGCGGCGGCGACAGGCTCCTCGGTGCCGGGCGCGCAGGTCGTGCTCACTCGTGCGCGAGCCGGCGACGTCGTGGCGCAAGACGTCTGGAACACCGCGATCGAAGCGCTGGGGATCGGACTGTCGCACGTCGTGGACGTGCTCGGACCGGAGGCGGTCATCATCGGCGGCGGCCTCTCCCAAGCGGGCGACGACCTCTTCATCCCCCTGCAAGCCGAGCTCGACCGCCGGATCGGCACGCAGCGACGCCCGCTCCTGATGCAGGCGGCGATCGGACAGGATGCGGGGCTCGTCGGCGCCGCGCTCATCGCCCGCGATCTGGTGTCGCGGTCGATGACGGGTCAGGTCGCCTGACCCGCTCGCGTGACGTCGGCAGTCGACCTCAGTGCCGTGCGACGTCGAGGAGCTGGCGCGTGATGAGGCTGACGGCGTCGCGGGCCTCGCGAAGGCCCGGGCGGGGGTCGGAGCCGTCGAGGTTCACCGAGAGGTGCTCCCGCAGTCGTTGCGTGTATGCCGAGTTCAGCGCGGTGCCCACGTTCACCTTGACGATGCCGTTCGCGATCGCCTCACGAATCTCTTCGTCGGGCACGCCGGATGATCCATGCAAGACCAGCGGGACGGAAACAACGTCACGGAGTCTGGCGATGAGGTCCTGCTCGAGCTTGGCGGTGCGGTCCCGCTGCGCGTGCACACTGCCGACGGCGACGGCGAGCGCATTCACGTTCGTCTCCGCGACGAACTGCCGCGCCTCCTCCGGGTCGGTGCGGACGTTCGGCGCGTGGGCGCCGCCCTTCCCGCCGATCTCGCCGAGCTCGGCCTCCAGGAAGACGTCCGCACTCTGAGCCCATTCTGCTGCCGCTCGCGTGGCGCGCACGTTCTCGACGAAGTCGAGACGAGAGCCGTCGAACATCACGGAGGACGCCCCCTCGTCCGCGGCCCGCCGACACAGGTCGATGGACGTCGCATGATCGAGGTGGACCGAAGCACGGATCGCCAGCGGCTGGATGAGTGCGGCAGCCGCGCCGATCAATGGCGCCGATCGCCCGCCGTGGAATTCCACGGCGTTCTCGCTGACCTGCAGGATGACGTCGGACTGGGCGAGTTCCGCGGCGGCGAGCACCCCTTCCGCCTGTTCGAGGGTGATGACGTTGAACGCCATGACTCCGCGTCCTGCGCGCTGCGCTTCGGACATCAGCTCGGCCGTCGTCGTCAGTGTCATCGTCGCTCTCCCTGCTCGTCACCCGCGGCGACCGCGAGGAGCTGTGTGGTGTGCATGCCGTCGTCATCCAGTTCGGCGAGACGTTCCCCGAAGACGTCGGCGTCGAAGCTTCCCGCCAGCGGGTGCGCCACGGCCGCCGCGGAGAGCGACACCGCGAACAGGGCCGATTCCGCGAGTGTCCATCCCGAATCCAGGGCGATCGCGAGCGCCGCGACGACGGCATCGCCGGCGCCCGTCGCGTTTCCACTCACGCCACGGATCGGCCGCGCGCGTACCGAACCGCTGCGGCTGCGCACGATGAGCCCTTCCGCTCCCAGGGATGCGGCAACGGCGCCCGCGCCCAGGTCGAGCAGTGCGTCGACGCCGTCGTCGACGCTCGTGCACCCTGTGGACTCGAGCAGCTCTCCGGCGTTGGGCTTGAGGACGTCGGCGCCGGCTCTCGCGGCATGAAGCAATGCAGGTCCAGAGGCGTCGACGATGATCCGGCCGCCGTGTGAATGCGCCGCTTCGGTCAGATTCGCGTAGGCGTCCTCCGGGGCGCACGGGGGCAGCGACCCCGACGCCACGATCACGTTGCTGCCCTTCATGAGGCTTCGCATCTTCCGCTCCGCCGACGTCCAGTCGGGAAGTGTCATCGCCGCACCGGACTCGTTGAAGGCGGTCGCACCACGCGCGTCCACGATGGTCACGGTGCGCCGAGACTCGCCCTCGGCGGAGACGAACGCCTCGGTCATCCCGGCGCCGACGACATCGGCGCGGATGCCCTCTCCCACCTCACCCGCCACGAGCCCGGATACGACGACCTTCCTGCCGAGCTGGCGGAGGACGCGGGCGACGTTGACGCCTTTGCCGCCCGCTCGACTGCTGACAGCTTCGACTCGGTGGCTCTGCCCGACGATGAGCTCGTCGACCCGATAGGTGACATCCAGCGCGGCGTTCAGCGTCAGGGTCAGCACGCGGTCGCCTGACGCGCGAGACCCGCGACAAAGACCTGTCGGGGCGCGAACGTGTCATCGAGCACGACGAGGTCGGCGCGATGGCCGATGGATATCGAGCCGATCTCCGAGTCGAGTCCGAGTGCGCGCGCGGGAGTCCCCGACGCCGCCTCCGAGGCATTGATGATCGACACCCCGCCCTGCACGGTGTTGCGCAGCGCGGCGGACATCGTGAGCGTGCTTCCCGCGAGCGAGCGGCCGTCCGTCGTCCACGCCTGTCCGTCCTTCACGTCGACCTCGTGCCCGTCGCCACCGTACCTGCCGTCTGGCATTCCGGCGGCTGAGATCGCATCCGTGACGAGTGCGACCCGTCCGGTCGCCACGGCGAACACCAGGTTCACGACCTGGGGGTGGACATGCACTCCGTCGTTCACGAGCTCGAGCATGCAGTCGGGATCGAGCAGCGCCGCGATGGCACCCGCCGACTCACGGTGATGCATCGGCGTCATCCCGTTGAACAGATGGGTGATGTAGCCGCGTCGGCCTGACAGCGCGGACACCATGGTTTCGGCGTCCGCATCCGTGTGCCCGAAGGCAACGACGACGCCGGCGGCGTCCAGCCTCGCCATCGCGTCACGCGCACCCGGGAGCTCGGGCGCGATGGTCACGGAGCGAACACTCCCCGCGCCCGCGGTCAGAAGCTCCTCGAGCACGGTCAGGTCGGGAAGCCGCAGAAGGTCGGTGCGATGCGCGCCGCGACGCGCGACCGACAGGAACGGGCCCTCGAGGTGGATTCCGCGGATCGTGCCATCGCCGCAGAGGGGGACGAGCGCACGACAGCTCGCAGCCATCTGCGCCGCGTCGTCAGTGCCGATGCTGGCGAGCAGGCTGGTCGTGCCGTGTCTCAGGTGGAAGTCTGCGGCGACGCGCGCACTGTCCTCCCCGCCGGCGAAACTGCCGCCGCCACCGCCGTGGGCATGGAGATCGACGAAGCCGGGCAGCAACCAAGCGCCACCCAGATTCGTCGCGGGGAGGGGAGGCGTCCCCGATCCGATGTCGGAGATCCGGCCGCCGTCCACGACAACCCAGCCTTCGTCGACGACCGAATCCGGAAGCACCATTCGCGCGCCTGCCAGCACATGCGTCGTCACGCCCGTGTCACCTTCGCTTGCGTCAACGCTGGGTCAGCGTGACCGCACGGCTGAGGTTCCGAGGATGATCCGGGTCCAAGCCCTCATCGGAGGCGATCGCCACGGCGAGCTGCTGGGCACGGATCAGATCCACCAGCGGGTCGCTGAGCGTCTCCACGAAGAGCGCACCCGTGTGGACGACATCGTCACGGAGCCCGGAAGGGGTCGATCCGAACGACCAGACCACGCGCTCCGGCTGCGCGATGCTGATCGGTCCGTGGCGATACTCGAACGCCGGGTAGGACTCAGTCCATACCTGGGCCGCCTCGCGGAGTTTGAGCGCCGCTTCGTGCGCGATCCCCACAGCCCAGCCACGGCCCAAAAATGTGAACTGGCGCGCGCTCCGCGCCGACGAGAGCGGCTCGGTGATCGCTCCCTTCGCCGCGTCGATCACCGGACCGAGGTCTTCACCCAGAGATGCGCGCAGCGCGACGAGGGCGGAGGTGGCGAAACGGGTCTGCACGACCGACTTCTCATCGGCCCAGTCCAGCACGAGCGCGTCCCCGAGTCGGCGGGCGAGTGACGCGTTCGGGTCGGCCGTCAGTGCGCACACTCGTGTCCCCGGCCGGATCTGGTCGAGCAGATCGGTGATCTCCGTGGTCTCGCCTGAGCGACTGATCAGCAGGATCGAGTCGTAGTCGCGCAGCCCGATGCTGTGCTCGCTCGCCGCGAAGGCATCCGTCACGCCGTGTCCGGCATGCTCACGGAGCCACGCGTAGGACTGAGCGACGAACCAGGATGTGCCGCAGCCGATGACGGCGACGCGCTCGCCCCGCTGAGGGAGCTCCCGAGAGAACCGACCCGCAGCGGCCGCGCGCGCCCAGCTCTCGGGCTGACTTTCGATCTCCGAACTGACGTGGCTCACTCGCGCTCCTGACTGACGTTCACACTTGAAAGAATGCACTACTTTGCATCATCAGTCAATAAAATACGCATAATCAATCAGTCGTACTGATTACTCGATCATTGACCTGCGGACGAACGCGGACTCAAGGTCCGTGACCACGCCGACGAGGGATTCGGCCCGAAACGGCCGTGCTATCGGAGAGCATCGACGGCGCAGCGGCCGGAGCCCATCCTCGTGCCGGGCCGATCTCGTACCGGCCCGAGTCGCTGTAATCCTCCGGCCGAATCGAGACAATTCGACGAGGCGCCCGCGTATCCCGATGAACGGGTGGCCGTCCATCAACCCAGACCGCGACTCCCAGCCCCAAGAACCACGAAAGCCCCTCCCGAAGGAGGGGCTTTCTGTCGTGCATGTCCCGAGACATCTGTCGTCGATGTCCCGACACATCACAGCGCGGAGACGGCGGGATTTGAACCCGCGGTCCCCTTACGGGGACTCCACCTTAGCAGGGTGGTGCACTCGACCGGACTATGCGACGTCTCCTTGCGTGCGCTGGCGCACGCGACTGCCATCATAACCCGGAGGTGCCGGGATTGACGATTCGGCTACTGGTCGGCGAGGGTCCGGCCGGAGGAGCATCGGGTCTCGGCCGCGGTCTGACCCGCGACGTTGCCGGGCAGCGCCTCGGTCGTCGGTGCCGGCGCCGCGGGGTCGGCCGGAGCCTCACCCTCGACGGGTGCCTCTTCGACGGGCGCTTCCTCGACGGGCGCCTCTTCGACGGGCGTCTCGGGCGGGGCCGCGTTCGGGTCGGCCGCTGAGCCGAAGTCGTTGTTCTGCGCGTTGGGGTCGAACGTGACGGGGAGGTCCTGCTGCAGTGCCGCGTTGACGAGATCGGCCGCCGCGGTCGGCACGACCGCGCCACCGCCGTCCGTGTACGCGGTGGGGTACTGGATGAACGCGATCTTGTCGAGGTCGGTGTCTTTCAGCGCCTTGGCGATCGAGATCATCTTCGTCGGATCGACGAGGCTGCTCGACAGCTGCATGTTCGCCAGCGCGGCCTTCGCGATCGAGTACAGCTTGACCGGGTCGCCGAGCGTGCCGTCGGACTGCAGCTTGCGTGCGAGCGACGACAGGAACACCTGCTGGTTCGAGATGCGCCCGAGGTCGGAGCCGTCACCGACGCCATGGCGGGTGCGCAGGAACTGGAGCGCGTCGATGCCCGCGAGCGTGTGCGTTCCCGGGTCGAGGAAGATGCCCGTGTACTCGTCTTCGATGGGCTCGGCGACGCACACGTCGACGCCGCCGACGGCCTCGGAGAGCCCGGCGACGCCGAGGAACTGCACGATGCCCGCGAACGGGATCGTGACCCCGGTGAGGTTCTCGACGGTCTTCGCGACGCAGTCCATGCCGCCGTACGACAGCACCGTGTTGATCTTCTGGTCGTACTGCTCGTACAGCATCTCGCCCGGGTTGTCGGGGTCGTTGCACGCGGGGATGTCGACGAGCATGTCGCGCGGGAAGCTGATGACCTCGGCGTGCGAGTGGTCTTCGGCGATGTGCATGAGCATCGTCACGTCGTTCAGGACGGCGGTCTCTTCGTCGGGGTCGCCGAAGCCGGTGCCCTGGCCGGCGCGGCTGTCGCTGCCGATGATCAGCAGGTTCACGCCACCCTCGATGGCGCCGACGTCGGGCACGCCCTCGAGCACCTTCTCGCTGTCGAGCTTGACGGTCGGCTGCACGGTGTTCGCGAGGTCCCACGCCGCATACGCGGCGACCGCGGTGCCCGAGACGAGCACGACGGCGACGGTGGATGCCACGACCTTCGCGATGGACTTCCAGACGTTGTGCGCGCGGAGGCGCCCGTGGCGCGCCACGGACGGGGTCTTTGCGGCGCGGCGGGAGGTGGGACGCGGGACCTGGGGGTTCACCGGGCTCCTCTCGGACGGTCGACGGGACGGGACAAGCTCTGTAGTGCGGAGGGCGTGGGATTCGAACCCACGAGGCATTGCTGCCCACTGGTTTTCAAGACCAGCTCCATCGGCCGCTCGGACAGCCCTCCCCACCGCGCAACCGGGCGCCGCGCAGGGGCACGACGCACGTCATCGCGCGGAGATGGGCCGATTCTAGCGGACGCACATCCTCGCCAGCCTCGCAGGCACGCCTGAGAGTGCCCTGAAGCGGCCGAGTCGCTGGCCATCAACCTGGAACCCGGTTCCATAGCGAATGATCGTTATATGTTCTAGTATACCTACTTCTCCTCTTCTGGGAGATCTCGCGGTACGGCCACGTAGGAATGGAGCGCGAGGATGTTCGGAGCGGGTGGGCCTTCGTGGCGGACGGGAACCGTGGGCGCGATGCTGTGCGCGGGGCTCGTGATCGGCGGGGTGTCGCCGTCGTCAGCCGGTGAGAGCTCGGGCGCGGGCACTCCGGCGCTCGGCAGCCTGCCGATGGGCGCAGGGGTGCACGGCGTGGTCGACGAGCGATCCGGCGGGTTCTCGTTCCAGGTGTCCGCCGGCCAGGTCCTGTTGGAGTGGGACTCGCGCCGCGCTGGCACCGACCGGCTCGGGCTCGGGTTCGGGTGGTCGATCGCCGGCGTCGGCTTCGTGGAGAGACAGGGCGGCGTGCGCGTGGTTCCGTCACGTGGCACCCTGGGCGGCTTCGAGGCGAGCGCCTCCGTGCCATCCGGGTTGGCGGGCTACGAAGGTCACGACATCCGGTTCTCCCAGACACCGGGGACGTTGCCGGCCCGGGCCGATGGTCTCGTCGGCGAACAGGCGTACGCCTTCGTGCTGCGAGAGCTCGGCGGGCTGGTGTCGTACTTCGACGCCGCGGGCGATCCGATCGCGAAGCTCGACGCGAACGGGACCCGAACGGACTGGACGTGGCACGACGGGCACCGGCTCGACCGCATCGTCAGCGGGACCGGCGTCGTCACGGCTCTGGACTGGTCTGACGCTGGCCGCGTCGCGATCGAGACCCGCATCGGCCCCGACGGGCCGGTCCGGCCGTCGAGCGCGGTCGAGTTGGACGGGGGCCGGGTCGCAGCGGTCACGGATGCCTCGGGCGCGCGCACCTCGGTCGGCTACACCGACTCGGGGCTGGCGTCCCGAGTCCTCACGGCCACGGGCGCGGGCACCGCCGTGTCCTGGCAGACCCTGGCCGACGGCACCCCGGCCGCCGCCGGGGTGGTCGTCACCGACCAGGCGACCGGCGAACCGGTCACCGAGCGCCGCTGGGAGCCGATCGAGGGTCTCGCCTCAGGATGGCCCGCGTCGTCCGGCGGCGAGTACCGTACGTCGGTCGCCGACGGCACCAATCGCGTGGTGTCCACGTATGACCCCTCGCGAGGGATGACCGCTCGGGAGACGATTCTGGGCACCCCGTCGGGTGACCACGTCGTACAGCGCCAGGCATTCAGCTATCCGGACCGCGACGGCGGAGCGCCGGTGCGTGCCGACCGGCCCACCGGAATGGACCTCACGCTCGCCAACCGGGCCGGCGCCGCCAGGACGCTGTCCGAGCGCTACGTGTTCGATGACCTCGGCCGCCTCACCCTCGCCGCCGACGGCACCAGGTACGCCTACAACGCCGCGAACCAGCCCGTGCAGGAAACCACCCCTACCGGAGACGTGTTCCGTACCGGGTACTGGCCCAGCGGCGACCGCGCCACCCTCACCACCGCCACCCACACCACCGGGTACTACTGGGACGACGGCACCCTCCTCAACGACACCCACACCACCGCCGACACCACCCAGACCGCAAGCTACCTCACCGCCCTCACCCGCGAATCCCGAACCCTCACCGAACCCGTTGATCGAGTAGCGAAGCGTATCGAGATCACGAGCGACGAAGGAGCACCCGTAGCGAGACCCACCACGACCTACGCCACCCACGACCGCCACGGCAACACCACCGAACTCACCACCGAAACCGGCATCCAGTCGACCCGCTACACCTACACCGACTACGGCACCACCACCACGTTCAGCACCTCCGACACCGAACCCGCCCCCACCGAGACATCCCGCTACCCGTTCCTCTACGCCGGCGAGTACACCAACCCCACCGGCACCCAGCATCTGGCGGTGCGCACCTACAACCCGGGCACCATGAGCTTCACGAGCCCCGACCTCGAATTCCTGCAGAACCGGTACGGGTATGCCAACGCCAACCCGATCACCAATGTCGACCCCTCAGGGCGATTCGCCATCCACGACTTCATCAACGGCCTGACCATCGGCCTGGCCGTCGCCTTCACGGCGATCACCGTGGCCGGAACCTGGGGCATGGCCGCACCGCTCACCGGCTGGGGCCTGTTCGCCGCGGGGTCCGCACTCGTCGGAATGGGTGCGAACATCGGCGGGACCACGATCGCCGTCATGCGGCTCGTCAACGATCACGGAGAGAAGTTCCTCGAACCCGCCGACGACGAGCGCATGACCCACGCCGAGTACGCGTTCATGGCCATCGGCCTGCTCGGCTCCCTCGGCGCCGCCGCACCGAAGATGTTCGGCAAGTCCATGGCGAATTCGACCTCAGTCCGCCCGCCGACGAAGCAGGAGCCCAGCCCCGTAGTCTCGTCAGCCGAGCACGTCACTCAGCCGACTGCTCTCGATACCTCGGTTCCGACGGGTCACGTTCGAGGAGGAGAGGTCGTCTCAGTCACCTCCGACCCAGCCGGCCCCAATTGGGCCGCCCGCGAAGCGGGGCTCCCGGTCGTCGCACCCCAGTTGGTCAAGTCAGATCTGGTCCGCTCCTATATGGGCGGCCGGTCGGGCGCCCTCCGCGAGATGCGCAGCACGGCTGCCTACAAGACGCACAGGAAGCTGAACCCGGACTCGAACGTCGTATCGACCGTGGGCAAGGCGAAAGCCGGACTCAGATCGCTCATGACGAGCTATACGCAGCGCGTCTCCGGCCGTGAAGCACAGATCATGTCGGATCAGGAGGTCGCGAGCTTTCTCACGGAACACCGGGACACGATCTTGGGCATCGAGCATGCGATCAGCTCGGCACGGTCTGAGATCATCGGCGGGCTGAAGAAGCTCGCGATCGCTTCGCCCGGAGCCGCCGGAAGCATGGTGCGACGGCTCAACGAGAGATCTCCAGGTCTCAAGCACGCCGGCTTCCCTGAGGTCGCCCGACTCTTCGCGACGTGACCCGCCACCGACGGCGATCAGATCGACAGCGTCATATTCGGAACTCGGGCCCGAGTGTTCTGATATTCTAGTCGGCGGTTTACTATGCAGGGAGCGTGCGATGTCGGGCGTGAGTGGAGCTATACGGCGCTCGTGGTGCGCCGCGGTGCTGGGTGGTGTGGTGTGTGCCGGGCTGGTGGTGGGTGGGGTGTCGCCGTCGTGGGCGGGTGCATCCGAGGGTGCCGGGGCGGGTTCGCCGGTGGTGGGGGCGTTCGGGATGGGTGCCGGGGTGCAGGGCACCGTAGATGAGCGTTCGGGGGCGTGGTCGTTCGAGGTGCCGTTGGGCGGCGTCACATTGGGCTGGGATTCGCACGGTTCGGGGGCGGGCCGATTCGGGTTCGGTCCGCGCTAGTCGGTGTCCGGGGTCGGGTTCGTCGACACCGAGGGTGGGGTGCGGGTGGTGCCGGCTCGTGGGGTGCAGGGGGCGTTCGAGGTGTCGGATTCGGTGCCGTCGGGGTTGGCGGGGTATGAGGGTGATGAGGTGCGGTTCTCGCAGACGGCGGGGGTGTTGCCGGCCCGGGCTGATGGGGTGCTGGGTGAGCGGGCGTATGCGTTCGTGTTGCGGGAGCTGGGCGGCCTGGTGTCGTATTTCGACGCGTCCGGTGACGCGGTCGCGAAGCTGGACGCGCATGGCGGCCGGGTGGACTGGGTGTGGGAGCCCGGGCACCGGCTTTCCCGGGTGGTGACCGAGACGGGTGTGGTCACGGAGTTGGGGTGGTCGGATCCGGACCGGGTCGTGGTGTCGGGCCGCGCCGGCGATGGCGAGCCGCGGTCGGTCGGGGCGGTCGAGTTGTCGGGCGGTCGGGTGGCCGCGGTGACGGATGCCACGGGGGCACGCACCACGGTCGGGTATGCCCCGTCGGGGTTGGCGGGGAATGTCGGTGCGGCCAGTGGTGCGGTGACGAACCTGACGTGGCAGCACCAGGCGGACGGGACGGCGGCGGTGGACCGTATCGTGGTGACCGACCCGGTGACCGGTGAGCAGGTCCTGGAGCGGCGGTGGGAAGCGACCGCTGGGCTGGCGTCCGGCTGGCCCGCGGTGTCGGATGCCGGGGCATCCGCGCAGGGTGGTGCCGGTACGGGGTTTGAGACGGTGGTCACTGACGGGGTGACCCGGGTGGTGTCGGTGTACGACGGGGCGCAGCTGATGACGGGCCGGGAGACGTCGGTGGTCACGTCCTCGGGTGAGCGGGTGCTGCAGCGGCAGGCATTCACGTATCCCGACCGGGACGGTGCCGCGCCGGGTCGGATGGATCGGCCGACCGGGATCGAGCTGACGTTCACCAACGACGCCGGGCAGACCAGGACGGTGGCTGAGGGGTTCGTGTTCGACACCTACGGGCGAGTGACCCTGGCCGCCGACGGCACCCGGTACGCGTACAACGCCCTGAACGAGCCCGTGCAGGAGATCACCCCGGAAGGGGACGTGCTCACCACCGGGTACTGGGCCACCGGCGACCGTGCCACCCTCACGACCGACACCCGCACGACCGGGTTCTACTGGGACGACGGCACCCTCCTCAACGACACCCACACCACCGACGGTGTGACGCAGTCTGCGAGCTACCTCACCGCCCTCACCCGCGAGTCCCGCTCCGTTGGTCGAGTAGCGAGCGACGAAGGAGCACGCGTATCGAGACCCACCACCACCTACGCCACCCACGACCGTCACGGCAACACCACCGAACTCACCACCGAAACCGGCACCCAGACCACCAGCTATACCTACACCGACTACGGCACCACCACCACGATCAGCGCCTCCGATACCGAACCCACCACCCCCGAGGCATCCCGCTACCCATTCCTCTACGCCGGCGAATACACCAACCCCACCGGCACGCAGCACCTCGCCGCCCGCACCTTCGCCCCCGCGAGCATGCAGTTCACCACCCGCGACACCCTCCCCCTGCAGAACCGCTACGGCTTCGCCAACGCCAACCCCATCACCCATATCGACCCCTCGGGCCACTACGCCATGCCCGACCTCATCAACGGCCTCGTCATCGGCGCGAGCGTGCTCTTCACGCTCGCCACCGGCTGGGGTGTCTCCCTGACGGGTCTCGCGCCGGCGATGATCTCGTTCGTCTCGTCGGCCGCCACGGTCGGTCTGCTCGCCAACGTCGCCGGATACACCCTCGCGGTGCTCGGCTACCTCAACGACCACATCACCGAGTTCGTCGACGAAGACACCCAAAAGGACTTCACCTACGCCGAATACGCCCTCATGGGCGTCGGCTTCATCACGGCGGTCGCCGCTGCCGCACCCAAGGTCATCGCGAAGGCCCGTCCGGCCGAACCGATCGCGCAGGTCACGAACGACATCACCGACGAAGCGATGGATCCGCTCGACCGGGCGTTGAAGACGTTCAAGCTACGGACGTACCTCGCCAAACGTTCCACCGCAACCGACTTCGGGCGCCGGACCGCGGTGTACGAGGACTACCGGAAGTTTCACCCGAACCTGCCCTTCGACGAAGATCTGAATGGCAGCGGACTTGCATTCGAATCCGTCCTGAGAGACTACGAGTTCGCCGTCGTGCAGCTCGGCGCCAAAGCGACCGACCTTACCGGCCCAGCACTCCGGGAATTCCTCGAAGCGCACCGCAGCCTCATCGCGTACGCCGAGAAGTCGATCGCTGCCGCGCGAGAGGCGGTCGTGCCGGCCTTCAAGGGAACGGACGAGGAGATGACGGCATTCAACTCGATGATGCCCGCCCTGAAGTCCCAGACCGACTTCACCGCGATCGCCATCCTGATCGCCACATGACCACGTGCTCGAACCGACGCCCGATCACCCCAGCGTGCCCAGCACCTCCGCGAGCCCGCCCTCATCGATGCTCCCGGTCACCTCGGTCGCCGCGGCCTTCACCTCGTCTGGCGCCTGACCCATCGCCACGGCCCGCCCGGTGGCGCCGGCCCACGTGAACATCTCGATGTCGTTGCGTCCGTCGCCCACGGCGATCACGCGGTCGGCCGGCTGATCGAGCCAGCCGCGCACGCGCTCGAGCGCGGTGGCCTTGTTCACGCCCTCGGGCGCGATGTCCATCCACGCGGTCCAGCCGATCGCATAGCTGACGTGGTGCAGGCCCATGCGGTCCACGAGCTCGAGGAACTCCTCGACCTCGTGCTCGAGGCTCGTGACCACGACGCGCGTCGCGCGCTGGTCGAGCAGATCCTCGAACGCCACCTCGCGCGCGTTCTCGAGGTTCCAGTCGCTCATGCCCTCGGTGTACATGCGATACCCGTCGGGCAGCTCGACCATGAACTTGCCGGCCGGCAGGAACCCGCGGATGCGTTCGAGCACGGGCGTCGGGTCGAACGTCTCGACGTGCACGCGCGCGTACCCGCTCGGCTCGGAATCGTCGCGCCCCATGGTGATGGCGCCGTTGGCACAGACGACGAACTCGGGGTCGAGCCCCAACTGCCCGAGCACCGGCGCGGTCGTCGACCACGAGCGACCGGTGGCGAGCGTCACGAGATGGCCGCGATCGCGAACGGATGCCACGGCGTCGACGACGGCACGGTCGATGGACTCGTCCTCGTGCATGACCGTGCCGTCGATGTCGAGGGCGACGAGCCAGGGGTCGGGTCTCGACACGCGTCCTCCGCTCATGCGACCGGCTCGAGCACCTCGAGGCCGCCGAGGTAGGGGCGGAGTGCCTCGGGCACCACGACCGATCCGTCTTCCCGCTGGTGCGTCTCGAGGATCGCGACGATCCAGCGCGTCGTCGCGAGCGTGCCGTTCAGCGTCGCGACCGGCTGCGTCTTGCCGCCCTCGACCCGGTGCCGGATGTCGAGCCGGCGTGCCTGGAACGTCGTGCAGTTCGACGTCGACGTGAGCTCGCGGTAGGCCTGCTGCGTCGGCACCCACGCCTCGACGTCGTACTTGCGTGCGGCGCTCGAGCCGAGGTCGCCGGCCGCGGTGTCGATCACGCGGTAGGCGAGACCGAGGGACTGCAGCATGCCCTCCTGCCAGCCGAGCATGCGCTCGTGCTCGGCCTCGGCGTCGGCCGGGTCGATGTAGCTGAACATCTCGAGCTTGTTGAACTGGTGCACGCGGATGATGCCGCGCGTGTCCTTCCCGTGGCTGCCGGCCTCGCGGCGGTAGCAGGTCGACCAGCCCGCGTAGCGGAGCGGGCCCTTGGACACGTCGACGATCTCGTCGGCGTGGTACCCGGCGAGCGCGACCTCGCTCGTTCCGGTGAGGTACAGCTCGTCGTCGGGCAGGTAGTAGATCTCTTCGGCGTGCGCGCCGAGGAATCCGGTGCCCTGCATGATCTCGGGCCGCACGAGCGTCGGTGTGATGAGCGGCGTGAAGCCCTCGGCGAGCGCGCGGTCGAGCGCGAGGTTCATGAGCGCGAGCTCGAGCCGGGCGCCGACGCCCTTGAGGTAGTGGAAGCGCGCGCCCGACACCTTCGCGCCGCGCTGCATGTCGATCGCGTCGAGCAGCTCGCCGATCTCGAGGTGGTCGCGCGGCTCGAACCCGAACGCGGGGATCTCACCGACCTCGCGCAGCACTATGTAGTCGTCTTCGCCTCCGGCCGGCACCCCGTCGATGACGACGTTGCCGAGTCGCTGCACGGCCTCGGTGAACGCGGTCTCGGCGTCGTTCGCGCGCTGATGCGCATCCTTCACCGATGCGGCGAGCGTCTGCGCCTGCGCGACGAGCGCGGCCTTCTCGTCTTTGGGCGCCTTGGCGACCTGCTTGCCAAACGCGTTCTGCTCGGCCCTGAGCGATTCGTACGCGGTGATGGCGGCGCGCCGCGAGGCATCCGCCTCGACCGCCTCGTCGACGAGCGCGGTGGACTCGCCGCGCAGCTCTTGTGAATGCTTGACCAGGTCGGGGTTCTCGCGGAGCAGCACGGGGTCGATCACCCGAGTCAGTCTAGCCGCGGCCGCAAGGCCGCGATCGGCGGGCCGCGATGCCGTACCGTTGCGATCGTGAGCGACCACGAGGGTGAGATGACGGATGCCACGGGCGCGACGCCGGCCGTGACGGATCAGCCGCGCGCGGCGATCATCGCGAACCCCAGCAAAGAGGGCATCGACGAGCTGCGCGCCGCGGTCGCGCAGGCCGAGGAGCGTCAGCACTACGCGCCAAGCCTCTGGCTCGAGACGACCGTCGAAGACCCGGGCACCGGCCAGGCGCGCGAGGCGGTCGAGGCGGGCGTCGACCTCGTCGTCGCCGCGGGCGGCGACGGCACGATCCGCTCGGTCGCCGCGGGGCTCAAGGGCACGGGCGTCCCCATGGGGCTCGTGCCGCTCGGCACCGGCAACCTGTTCGCCCGCAACCTCGACATCCCCGTGAACGACCAGGCCGACGCGATCGTGCTCGCGTTCGCGGGCGTCGACCGGGAGGTCGACGTGCTCGTGGCCGACGTGCGGCGCCCCGACGGCAGCCAGGAGTCGCACACCTCGCTCGTGATGGCCGGCATCGGCATCGACGCCACGATGATCGCGAACACCAACCCCGACCTGAAGAAGCGGGTCGGCTGGCTCGCCTACGTCGATGCCGGGATCCGTTCGCTGCCGGCGTCGATCCCGTTCCGGGCGACCTGGCGCGTCGACTCCGGCCGGCTGCACCGCCCGAAGGCGAGCAGCCTGCTCGTGGCGAACCTCGGGTACCTGCCCGGCAACATCGAGCTCATCCCCGACGCCGAGCTGGACGACGGGCAGCTCGACGTGATCGTGCTGCAACCCCGCAACGCGCTCGGCTGGCTGTTCGTCTGGCGCAAGATCATGGTCGACAACCGGGTGCTCCGGAAGTCGGCGATGGGCCGGCAGATCATCGACCTCACGGGCGGCAACCGGCGGCGCGAGGTGGTGTACGGCCGCGGCCGGCGCGTCGCGATCTCGATCGAGGGCGAGCCTCAGGAGTTCGAGATCGACGGCGACGAGTTCGGGTCGATCGTCGCGGCGAACTTCCACATCGAGCCGCACGCGCTCATCGTCCGCGCCCCGCTCTGAGCGATCACGAGCCGGTCTCGTCGGGCTCGCCGGTGAGGATGCCGCGCAGCCAGTCGCGTGCCTCGATGAAGATCTCGTCGTCGTACTTCGAGTGGTACTCGACCTCGCGCCGGTCGGCGCTCGGATACGAACCCAGGAATATGACGCGCGGGCTGAACCGCCGAAGGCCGAGGAGGGCATCCGCCACGCGCTCGTCCTCGACGTGTCCGTCGAGGTCGATGACGAACCGGTAGCGGCCGAGCGCGTCCCCGATGGGACGCGACTCCAGCAGGGACATGTTGACGCCGCGCGTCGAGAACTGTTCGAGCATGGCCAGCAGCGAGCCCGGCTCGTCGTCCGGCAGCTCGACGATGAGGCTCGTCTTGTCGGCCCCGGTGCGCTCGGGGATGCGACGCGAACGGCTCACCAGAACGAACCGGGTCACCGCGTTCGGGTTGTCGCCGATGTCCGTCGCGAGCACGTCGACGTCGAGCTGGTCGACGATGCCCGGCGGCGCGACGGCCGCGTCGGCGGCGCGGTCCGCGTCGAAGAGCGAGGTCGCGGCCTGCACATTGCTCGCCGCGGGGATGTGCCCGTGGTCGGGCAGGTTCCGCTCGAGCCATCCGCGCGACTGGGCGTAGGCGACCGGGTGCGCATTGACGACCCGCACGTCGGCGAGGGTCGTGCCGGGGCGCGCCACGAGTACGAAGTTCACGGGCACGAGGACCTCGCCGACGATACGCAGGCCCGGCACCGTGGCGAGCGCATCCTGAGCCGCCGAGACCCCGCCCTCGATCGAGTTCTCGATGGCGATCATCGCGGCCACGCTGCGCCCGCTCGTGACATCGGCGAGCGCCTCGCCGACGTTGTTGACCGAACGCCACGGCTTGCCCGCCGCCTCGGGGACCTGCTTGAGCGCCGCCTCCGTGAAGGTGCCGGCCGGCCCGAGGTAGGAGTAGGTCTCCGAGGGGCGTGACACGGCATCCGTCATGCTGGCAAGCCTAGCCAGCGCGAGCGATGGTGGAGGTACCGTAGCGCCCGCTGCGCCGGAGTTACCGTGGAGCAGCGCAAGGAGGTCCGGCATGACCGTGCTCGACAGGACGCAGCCCACCGCGGGTACGTGGCTTCCCGACGCCGAGCGGCTCGCGGCGCTCCGGCGGATGAAACGCCTCGCGACCGGCCTGCTGCTGCTCGCGGCCGTCGTGTTCGCGGTCGCGTTCGCGCTCCAGGACCGCTTCGCGTGGCTCGGCTACGTGCGCGCCGCCGCAGAGGGCGCCATGGTCGGGGCCATCGCCGACTGGTTCGCCGTGACCGCGCTGTTCAGGCACCCGCTCGGCCTCAAGATCCCCCACACCGCCATCATCCCGACCCGGAAGGACGAGATCGGGCGGACGCTCGGCGCGTTCGTCGAGCTCGAGTTCCTCTCCGACGATGTGGTGCTCGGCAAGCTGCGCTCGATGGGCGTCGCACGCCGGCTCGGCGAATGGCTGCGCGAGCCGGCGAACGCCGACCGGCTCACCGACGAGGCCGCCGTCGCCGGCCGGGCGGCACTGACACTGCTCGGCGACGAGGATGTCGAGGAGGTCATCGAGCGGCTCGCGCGACGCCACCTCTTCGCGCCGGACTGGGGGCCGACGATCGGCCGGCTCGGGTCGGAGCTCGTCGCGGCCGGCCAGCACCGGCACGCCGTCGACGCGTTCGTGGAACAGGCCGAGGTGTGGCTCGAGTCGAACCCCGAGGTACTCGGCCGCATCGTGGCCGGCCGGCTGCCGAAGTGGCTTCCGGGGTTCGTCGACCGTTTCGTGGACGACCGCGCCCACCGCGAGGCGCTCGGCTTCGTCCGGGCCGTGCGCGACGACCCGGAGCATCCGGTTCGCCTCGCGCTCGACCAGTACCTGCGCGAGCTGACCGACCGCCTGCAGCACGACCCGGCCATGATCCAGCGGGTCGAGGCGCTCAAGCTCGACCTGCTCGAGAGCCCGCGCGTGCGCGAATTCGCCGCCGAGGCCTGGGCGTCCTTGAAGGCGACGCTCGACGACGCGCTCGGCGATCCGGCGAGCGCGCTGCGGACCGGTCTCAGCCAGGCCGTCGTCGAGCTGGGCGCACGCCTCGCCGACGATCCGGCGCTGCAGGCGAAGGCCGACGCGTGGATGACGGACGCCGCCGCCTACCTCGTGCGCACCTACCGGCACGACATCGCGGGCGTCATCAGCGAGACCGTCGAGCGCTGGGATCCGCGCGAGGCGACCGAGAAGATCGAGGTCCAGGTCGGCCGCGACCTGCAGTTCATCAGGATCAACGGCACCGTGGTCGGCGCGCTCGCGGGGCTCGCGATCTACTCGGTCGCGACGGGGCTGCACGCGCTGGTCGGGTGAGGCGGGGTCTCGATACGCGTCGCCACTTCGTGTCGGCGCTACTCGACCGACGGGGCGGGTGTCGGCGCTACTCGACCGACGGAGCATGGCAAGGGGTGGAGGCGAGCCGGGACGGCGGGCAGACTGGCCTCATGCACGAGCGAGCGGGAACCCCGGCGACCCAGTCCGACCTCATCGACGTGGAGGCGCTCGTCCGGGCGTACTACGACCTGAAGCCCGACCCGTCGGTGCCCGGTCAGCGCGTCGCGTTCGGCACGTCGGGCCATCGCGGCTCGTCGCTCACGACGAGCTTCAACGAGCACCACATCCTCGCGATCACGCAGGCGATCTGCGAGTACCGCGCGTCGCAGGGCATCACCGGCCCGCTCTTCATCGGTTCCGACACGCACGCGCTCTCGGCGCCCGCGCAGACCACGGCACTCGACGTGCTCGTCGCGAACGGCGTGCGCGTGCTCGTCGACGAGTTCGACGACTACGTGCCGACGCCGGCGCTGTCGCACGCGATCCTGGTCTGGAACACCGACCCCGAGCGTCGCGCCGAGGGCGAGGCCGACGGCATCGTGATCACGCCGAGCCACAACCCGCCGCAGGACGGCGGCTTCAAGTACAACCCGCCGCACGGTGGCCCGGCCGACTCGGACGCGACGGGTTGGATCGCGAACCGGGCCAACGAGCTCATCGCCGACGAGCTCCGCGGCGTGAACCAGGCCGAGCCGAGCGGAGTGGAGACCTACGACTTCCGCAGCCGCTACGTCGACGACCTCGCGAACGTCATCGACTTCGACGCCATCCGCGAGGCCGGCGTGAAGATCGGGGCCGATCCGCTCGGCGGGGCGTCGGTGCACTACTGGGCCGCGATCCGCGACCGGTACGGTCTCGACCTCACCGTGGTCAACGAGCGCGTCGATCCGACCTGGTCGTTCATGACGCTCGACTGGGACGGCAAGATCCGCATGGACCCCTCGAGCCCCAACGCGATGGCGTCGGTGCTCGAGCACGCGGGCGACTTCGACATCCTGACGGGCAACGACGCCGACGCCGACCGGCACGGGATCGTCACGCCCGACGGCGGGCTGATGAACCCCAACCACTACCTCGCGGTCGCGATCGAGTACCTCTTCGGGCACCGCGACGGCTGGCGGCCCGACGCCGCGATCGGCAAGACGCTCGTCTCGAGCTCGATGATCGACCGCGTCGCCGAGGGCCTCGGCCGTCACCTCTGGGAGGTGCCGGTCGGGTTCAAGTGGTTCGTGCCCGGGCTCGTCGACGGGTCGGTCGGCTTCGGCGGCGAGGAGAGCGCGGGCGCGTCGTTCCTGCGGTTCGACGGCACGGTCTGGACGACGGACAAGGACGGCATCCTGCTGTGCCTGCTCGCGTCCGAGATCCGCGCGGTCACTGGCAAGTCGCCCTCCGAGCTCTACCGCGAGCTGGTCGCGCGCTACGGCGACCCGGCCTACGAGCGCACGGATGCCCCGGCGAGCCCCGCGCAGAAGGCCACCCTCGGCAAGCTCGACGGGGAGGCGATCGCGGCGACGGAGCTCGCGGGCGAGCCGATCACCGCGAAGCTCTCGCACGCGCCCGGCAACGGCGCCGCCGTCGGCGGCGTGAAGGTGCAGACCGAGGACGCCTGGTTCGCGGCGCGGCCGAGCGGCACCGAGGACGTCTACAAGATCTACGCCGAGTCGTTCCGCGGACCCGAGCATCTCGCCGAGGTGCAGGCCGAGGCGCAGCGGATCGTCAGCGACGCGCTCGGCTGAGCCGCGGCGGGCCGAGCCGCGGCTGGCCGAGCCGCGCCGGGCCTGCGGCCCTTGGCATGGCGCCGGAGTTCACGCAACCCGCTCCGGCGTGTCATCCCGACCACGCATGATGAGTTCCATCACCCACACGTCACGTGCGTTCCTGAAGGAGCCCAATGGAAGCCTGGCCCGGCACCGCGTATCCCCTCGGCGCGACCTTCGACGGCAGCGGCACGAACTTCGCGATCTTCAGCGAGTCGGCCGAGCGCGTCGAGCTGTGCCTGTTCGCCGAGGACGGCACCGAGACGTGCGTCGAGCTGCAGGATGTGGACGCGTTCGTGTGGCACGCGTACCTTCCGCAGGTGCAGCCGGGGCAGCGGTACGGCTACCGGGTGCACGGGCTGTACGACCCGGCGAAGGGGCAGCGTCACAACCCGAACAAGGTGCTGCTCGACCCGTACGCCAAGGCGATGGCGGGCGCCTTCGAGTGGGACCAGTCGCTGTTCGGGTACGACTTCGGCGATCCTGACTCGCGCAACGACGACGACTCGGCCGCGCACGTCATGCACTCGGTGGTGATCAACCCGTTCTTCGACTGGGCGGGCGACCGGCACCCGAACACGCCGTACTCGTCGTCGGTGATCTACGAGGCGCACGTGAAGGGCCTCACCGAGCTGCACCCCGACATCCCCGAGGAGCAGCGCGGCACCTACGCGGGCCTCGCCCACCCGGCGATCATCGACCACCTCAGGAAGCTCGGCGTGACCGCGATCGAGCTCATGCCCGTGCACCAGTTCGTGCAGGACTCGACCCTGCTCGAGAAGGGCCTGCGCAACTACTGGGGCTACAACACCATCGGCTTCTTCGCGCCGCACAACGAGTACGCCTCGACCGGTGAGCTCGGCCAGCAGGTGCAGGAGTTCAAGAGCATGGTGCGCGCCATGCACGAGGCCGGCATCGAGGTCATCCTCGACGTCGTCTACAACCACACCGCGGAGGGCAACCACCTCGGCCCGACGATCGCGTTCCGCGGTATCGACAATCAGGCGTACTACCGGCTCGAGGAGAACGACAAGCGGTACTACACGGACTACACGGGCACCGGCAACTCCCTCAACGTGCGCAGCCCGCACTCGCTGCAGCTCATCATGGACAGCCTGCGCTACTGGGTCACCGAGATGCGCGTGGACGGGTTCAGGTTCGACCTCGCCGCGACGCTCGCGCGCGAGTTCTACGACGTCGACCGGCTGTCGAGCTTCTTCGAACTCGTGCAGCAGGACCCGGTGGTGTCCCAGGTCAAGCTCATCGCCGAGCCGTGGGACATCGGCCCGGGCGGCTACCAGGTGGGGAACTTCCCGCCGCAGTGGACGGAATGGAACGGCAAGTATCGCGACGTGGTGCGCGATTTCTGGCGGGGTGAGCCGTCGACCCTCGGCGAGTTCGCCGCGCGGATCACCGGTTCGGCCGACCTCTACGAGAACGACGGCCGCTGGCCCGTCGCCTCGATCAACTTCGTGACCGCCCATGATGGTTTCACGCTCCGCGACCTCGTGTCGTACAACGAGAAGCACAACGAGGCCAACGGCGAGGACAACCACGACGGCGAATCGCACAACCGCTCCTGGAACTCGGGCGTCGAGGGCGAGACCGACGACCCCGAGGTGCTGCAGCTGCGTGCGCGGCAGCAGCGCAACTTCATCGCGACGCTGCTGCTCTCGCAGGGGGTGCCGATGCTGCTGCACGGCGACGAGCTCGGCCGCACCCAGCGGGGCAACAACAACACCTACGCGCAGGACAGCGAGCTGAGCTGGGTGCACTGGGACGACGCCGACCGCCCGCTCATCGAGTTCACCGCGGCGGTCGCTCAGCTCCGCCACGATCACCCGAGCTTCCGGCGGACGCGGTTCTTCGACGGTCGGCCGGTCGAGGTCGAGGAAGGTGCCGAGAGCCCCGAGAACGTCGACGAGCCGCTGCCGGACATCGTCTGGCTGCGGCCGGGCGGAACCCCCATGCGGGCGAAGGACTGGGATGCACCGCTGGGACGCGCGGTCGGCATCTACCTGAACGGCGACGGCATCCGGCAGCGGGACAGTCGCGGGGAGCCCATCACCGACGTGGACTTCCTGCTCTTCTTCAACGCCGAGCCCGAGCCCACCCCGTTCACCGTGCCCAAGCGCACGCAGCAGATGTGGGACGTCATCATCGACACGGCCGGCCGCACCGCCGACTCCGGGCCGAAGAACGCCGGCGAGACGATCGAGCTCGAGGGCCGCTCGCTCATAGTGCTTCGCGCGCATCGTGAGCCAGACGTCGAGCCCGACCACTCGGTCGCGGCGTCGCTGGCCGAGCGCACCCCGCACACCGAGCCCACGACCGGCACGACGACGCACCCGGTCCAATGAGCGCCGCACCCGTCTCGACGTACCGGATTCAGGTGCGGGCGTCGTTCGACCTGCACGCGGTCGCCGGGATCGCCGACTACCTGCACGATCTCGGCGCCGACTGGCTCTACCTGTCGCCGCTGCTCGAGGCCGAGCCCGGCTCCGACCACGGCTACGACGTGGTCGACCACTCGCGCGTCGACCCCGCTCGCGGCGGTCGCGACGGGCTCGACGCGGCCTCGCGCGCCGCCCACGACCTCGGCATGGGGGTGCTCGCCGACCTCGTGCCGAACCATGTCGGGGTCGCCACGCCGGCCGCGATGGCCTGGTGGTGGGACGTGCTCGCGAACGGCCGCGCCTCGCGATACGCCGAGGCGTTCGACATCGACTGGGAGTTCGGCGAGGGCCGGCTTCGGCTGCCCGTGCTCGGCAGCGCCGACGACGTCGCCGAGCTGCGCCTCGTCCCGGTGTCCGACGCGGCCGGAGCCGACGGCTCGGGGGGCGGCGAGTTCGAGCTGCGGTATTTCGATCACCGCTTCCCCGTGGCATCCGGAACCGCGCACGCGGGCGACGACCCCGCCGCCGTGCACGACCGCCAGCACTATGAGCTGATCGACTGGCGCCGCGCCGACCACGACCTCAACTACCGGCGGTTCTTCGCCGTGAACACGCTCGCCGCGATCCGCGTCGAGCTGCCGTGGGTCTTCGACGAGAGCCACGTCGAAGTCCTGCGCTGGCTGCGCGACGGCCTCGTCGACGGACTCAGGATCGACCACCCCGACGGGCTGCTCGACCCCGGCGGCTATCTCGCGCGGCTCGCCGAGGAGACGCGCGGCGCATACGTGCTCGTGGAGAAGATCCTCGAGGGCGACGAGCGCATGCCCGCAGAATGGGCGACCGAGGGCACGACCGGGTACGACGCGCTCGCCGACGTCGACCGCGTGCTCGTGGACCCCGCGGGCGAGCGACGGCTCACCGAGCTCGACGCGGAGCTGCGCGGCGGCACGGCCGACTGGGCGGCCATGATCCACGGCACCAAGCGCGCGATCGCCGACGGCATCCTGCGCTCCGAGGTCCTGCGGCTCGACCGCATGCTCGTCGACGCCACCGACGCCACCGACGCCACCGACGCGCCCGGGGCGGTCGCCGACGCGGTCGCCGAGCTGCTCGCGTGGTTCCCCGTCTACCGGTCGTACCTGCCGTTCGGGGTCGAGCATCTGCACGAGGCCGCCGAGCGCACGATCGCACACCGGCCCGAGCTGGCCCCCGTGGTCGAGCGGCTGCTCCCGATCCTCTCCGACCCGGCGCATCCGGCCGCGATCCGGTTCCAGCAGACCAGCGGCATGGTCATGGCGAAGGGCGTGGAGGACACCGCGTTCTACCGGTACACGCGGCTCACGAGCCTCACCGAGGTGGGCGGCGATCCGTCCGAGTTCGCGATCCCGACGGCGGAGTTCCACGCGCGGCAGCGCGAGCGATTCGAGCGGATGCCACGGTCGATGACCACGCTGTCGACCCACGACACCAAACGCGGCGAGGACGTGCGGGCGCGCATCGACGCCATCGCGGAGGTCCCGGCCGAGTGGACGGCGATGCTCGGGGAGCTGCGCGAGCTCGCACCGCTCGGCGACGGGCCCTTCGAGCACCTGCTCTGGCAGGCCGTCGTCGGCGCCTGGCCCGCGAGCCGCGAACGCCTGCACGCCTACGCCGAGAAGGCGGCGCGCGAGGCCGGGAACTCGACGACCTGGACCGAGCCCGACCGGGCCTTCGAGGCACGCATGCACGCCGCGGTCGATGCGGTGTTCGACGACGAGCGCGTCGGCGCGCTCGTGGCGCGCGCCGTCGCGCTGCTCGAGGGGCCCGGCTGGTCGAACTCGCTCTCGGCCAAGCTCATCCAGCTGACCGCGCCCGGCGTGCCCGACGTCTACCAGGGCAGCGAGCTGTGGGAACAGTCGCTCGTCGACCCCGACAATCGTCGCCCCGTCGACTTCGGGCTGCGGCGCCGCATGCTCGCCGAGCTCGATGCCGGCGCGCTGCCGCCCATCGATGCCGACGGCGCGGCGAAGTTGCTCGTGACGAGCCGTGCGCTGCGCCTCCGCCGTGACCGCCCGGACCTGTTCAGCGACTATATGCCGCTCGCGGCATCCGGTGACGCGGCCGGGCATCTCGTGGCCTTCGACCGCGGTGGGGCGATCGCGCTCGCGACCCGGCTGCCGATCGGGCTCGCCGCACGCGGCGGCTGGGGCGACACCGTCGTCGACGTGGGCAGCGCGCCCGTCATCGACGTGCTCACGGGCCGGCATCATCAGGGCGGCGAGCTGCGGCTCGCGGACGTGCTCGACCGGTACCCGGTCGCGCTGCTCGTCGAGGTGGAGGGCAAGGCATGAGCTCAGAGGGAGACCGGGCATGACCGAGTTCCGCGTGTGGGCACCCCGGGCGACGCGCATGACGCTGCAGCTCGACGGCGCGAGGCATCCGCTCGCCGAAGAGCCCGGAGGCTGGTGGGCGACGTCCGCCGAGGGCCGCGACTACGGCTATCTCATCGACGACGCGGACACGCCGCGGCCCGACCCGAGGTCGCGATGGCAGCCCAACGGCGTGCACGGACTCTCCCGCGTGTTCGACCCGGCGGCCTACGACTGGCAGGACGGCGCGTGGACGGGCCGCCAGCTCGCCGGCGGCGTGATCTACGAGCTGCACATCGGCACGTTCACGCCCGAGGGAACGTTCGACGCCGCGATCGAGCGACTCGATCATCTCGTCGAGCTCGGCGTCGACTTCGTCGAGGTGCTCCCGGTGAACGCCTTCAACGGCGAGTGGAACTGGGGCTACGACGGCGTGCTCTGGTACGCCGTGCAGGAGTCGTACGGCGGCCCGGCCGGGTATCAGCGCTTCGTCGACGCATGCCACGGGCGCGGGCTCGCGGTGATCCAGGACGTGGTCTACAACCACCTCGGCCCGAGCGGCAATCACCTGCCCGAGTTCGGGCCGTACCTGCACGAGGGCCGGGCGAACACGTGGGGGTCGTCGATGAACCTCGACGGCGAGGACTCGGACGAGGTGCGCGAGTACATCATCGAGAACGCACTCATGTGGCTGCGCGACCACCACGTCGACGGGCTGCGACTCGACGCGGTGCACGCGCTCGTCGACCACCGCGCGGTGCACCTGCTCGAGGAGCTCGCCGAACGCGTCGACGCGCTCTCCGCGCACGTCGGCCGCCCGCTCACGCTCATCGCCGAGAGCGACCTGAACGACCCGAAGCTGATCCGATCGCGCGACGCGCACGGCTACGGCATCACGGCGCAGTGGAGCGACGACTTCCACCACGCGGTGCACGTCGCGGTCTCGGGCGAGACGGCCGGCTACTACGAGGACTTCGCGCCGCTCGCGGCGCTCCGCGCCGTGTTCGAGCGCGGGTTCTTCCACGCCCGCACGACGTCGACGTTCCGCGGCCGCGAGCACGGCCGGCCGCTCGACCTCGAACGCACTCCCGCCTGGCGCCTCGTCGTCTTCGACCAGGACCACGACCAGATCGGCAACCGGGCGATCGGCGACCGGCTCGGGGCATCCGTCGACGAAGGCGGCCTCGCGATCGCCGCCGCGCTCACGCTGCTCTCGCCGTTCACGCCCATGCTGTTCATGGGCGAGGAGTGGTCCGCGTCGACGCCGTGGCAGTTCTTCACGTCGCATCCCGAGCCCGAGCTCGGGACGGCGACGGCCGAGGGCCGCATCGCCGAGTTCGCGCGCATGGGATGGGACCCCGCCGTCGTACCCGACCCGCAGGACCCGGAGACGTTCCGGCGTTCGAAGCTCGACTGGAACGAGCCGTACCCGGGCGTCGACGCGGGCGACGCGTCAGCCGGCTCGCCGCACACGCGCATGCTCGAGTGGTACCGATCGCTGATCGCGCTGCGCAAGGCGCGGCCCGAGCTCACCGACCCGTATCTCGGCGGCACGCGCGTCGACGTGGACGAGGCGGCGCGCACGGTCGTGGTGCACCGGGGTGCGATCGCGATCGCGGTGAACCTCGGCCCGGCGGGCGCCGCGACCGCGCTCCGCGGCCGGGTGCTCCTGCACTCGGGCGTGCTGACCGAGCACGGCGCCGCGACCGCGCTGCCCGCCGAGGCCGAGGCGCTCGTGCTGCCGGCGCGCACGGTCGTGGCGCTCGATACCTCCGCGGCCGTGTCCGCGCTTCCCACCCGCTGAGCGTCCATCGGCGCCGAATGTGCGATCTCGGCGGCTTCTCGCGGGCAGCAAGGTCGCACACTCACCGCCGCTCGAGGACGACGGCCAATCCCTGTCCGACGCCGATGCAGAGCGCGACGACCGCAACCCCACCGCCGCGGCGAACCAGCTCGTGCGCCGCATGGCCGATGATCCGGCCGCCGGACGCCCCCAGCGGATGCCCGATAGCGATCGCGCCGCCGTGCACGTTCATCTGCTCGGGGTCGAGATCGGGCCAGAGCCGGACGCACGCGAGGCTCTGCGACGCGAACGCCTCGTTCAGCTCGACGAGGTCGACCTCCTGCCAGGTGCGGCCCGCCTGCCGGAGCGCCCGGTTCGCCGCTTCGACCGGCGCCACACCGAAGACATCCGGATTGTTGCCGAATGCAGCGCGTCCGGCGATCCGCGCGAGCGGCTCGGCGTCGAGTGCGCCCTCCGTTCCGAGCAGGACCGCGGATGCGCCGTCGTTGATGGACGAGGAGTTCCCGGCGGTGACCGTGCCCTCGCGCGCGAAGAGCGCTCTGAGAGCGCCGAGCTTCTCCAGCGTGGTGCCATCGCGGATGCCCTCGTCACGCTCGAGCGGATGCCCGTCGACTTGAACGATCTCCTGGTCGTACACGCCGGCGGCCCAGGCCTCGGCTGCGAGCCGGTGACTGCGCAACGCGAAACGATCCTGGTCCTCGCGGCTGATGTGGTACATCTCGGCGAGCCGCTCGGCGGATTCACCGTTCGAGATGGTCCACTCGGGGCGAAGCGCCGGATTCGTCATCCGCCAGCCGATCGCTGTGTTCCACAGCGTCTGATTGCCGACCGAAGGCCACGGCTTGCCGGATTTCTCCACGACATACGGCGCACGGCTCATGGATTCCACGCCGCCGGCGAGGATCAGGTCGGCATCGCCGCTCTCGATCGCGCGTGAGCCCTGGATCACGGCTTCGATCGAGGATCCGCAGAGCCGGTTCACGGTGACCCCGGTCACGGTCGTCGGGAATCCTGCGAGAAGCGCACCAAACCTGGCGACGTTCCGGTTGTCCTCGCCGGCCTGGTTGGCGTCCCCGAACACGACGTCATCGATGCGCGCCGGGTCGACGCCGCTGCGTTCGACCGTCGCCGCCATGACGGTTGCCGCCAGGTCGTCGGGGCGTACGCCGGCGAGCGCGCCGCCGCTCCGGCCGAACGGCGTGCGCACGGCGTCGAAGATGAAGCTTCCGCTCATCTGGCGACCTCGAATCGTGCAGGGGGCTCCGACGTCTCGGCCGCGTCGTCGGGCGCGGCGACGGCCGCGTCGCCGGGTGCGGTGAGGACCAGTCCGGTCCGCGCCTCGAGCTCGGCGACGGTGTTCCCCGCGAAGAACTCGCGCACGCGGAACCCCGCGGATGTCAGGTCGAAGACCGCATGGTCGGTGTACACGCGGGTCACGCAGCCCACCCCGGTGAGGGGGTAGCTGCAGCGCTCGACGAGCTTCGACTCACCCTGCTTCGTGAACAGGTCCGTCATGACATAGACCTGCTTGGCGCCGATCGCGAGATCCATTGCGCCACCGACGGCGGGGATCGCATCGGGGTCTCCCGTCGACCAGTTCGCGAGGTCACCCGTCTGCGAGACCTGGTAGGCACCCAGCACGCAGAAGTCGATGTGGCCGCCGCGCATCATCGCGAAGGAGTCGGCGTGATGGAAGTACGCGGCGCCGGCGACCTCGGTGACCGGCTGTTTGCCCGCATTGATGAGGTCGGGGTCGATCGCCGACGGATCGGGAGCGGAACCCATGCCGAGCAAGCCGTTCTCGGTGTGCATGACGATCTCGACCCCGCGAGGGAGATGGTCGGCGACGAGCGTCGGAGCTCCGATGCCCAGGTTCACGTATGCGCCCTCCGGGATGTCGGCGGCGATCCGCCGGGCGAGGTCGTCGCGGCTGATGCGTGCGGTCATCATGCACCCTCTCCTTCACGGGGCTCCGATGGCTGCCCTGTGACGTCCACTCCGCCGATGAAGTCGCCATCGTGCAACCACAGGCGGGAACCGACCGCCACGATCCGGTCCACGAAGATCCCCGGGGTGTGGACGGACTCGGGGTCGAGACCTCCGAGCTCGACGACCTCGTCGACCTGCACGATCGAGGTTCGGGCTGCGGTGGCCATGATTGGGCCGAAGTTCCGCGCGGTCTTCCGGTACACCACGTTGCCCCAGCGATCCGCCTTGAATCCGCTGACGAGCGCGACGTCGGCATGGATCGGGAACTCGAGCACGTAGTCGCGGCCGGCGATCGTCCGTCGCTCTTTCCCCTCGCCGAGCTTCGTGCCGACTCCGGTCGGCGTGTAGAACGCGCCGATGCCGGCACCGGCGGCCCGGATCCGCTCGGCGAGATTGCCCTGCGGCACCAGTTCGAGTTCGAGCTCACCCGCCCGGTAGGCACGGTCGAAGATCCAGGAGTCGTGCTGACGCGGGAAGGAACAGATCACCTTGGCGACGCGCCCCTCGGCGACCAGGCGCGCCAGGCCTTCTTCGCCCCCGCCGGCGTTGTTGCTGACGATCGTGAGCCCGCTCGCACCGCGTTCGACGAGCGCGTCGATGAGCTCGATCGGCTGACCGGCTCGCCCGAACCCGCCGACCATGACCGTTGCCCCGTCGACGACGTCGGCGACCGCCGCTTCGGCACTGGGCACCGACTTGTCGATCACCACTCACTCCTCGTTCGCTTGACGAACTTACATTCGCACAGCGCCCATACTAGCCTTACTCTGCCGGGCGCGCCCGGCATGCCCCCGCCGGCAAGCAGGAATTTCTGCGGATGGATGCTCGATACTTAATGGACACGCCCTACACTCGTTCGCCCAGCGAACACTTGACCGGCTCTCCATTCGAAAGGTGTCGCATGCCGCCCTCGCTCTTCTCCCCCATCACCATCGGGTCGACCACGGCGAGGAACCGCATCTGGGTCTCACCCATGTGCCAGTACTCCGTGCTCGACGAGGACGGGGTGCCGGGCGATTGGCAGCTCTCCCACCTGGGCAGCATGGCCGCCGGCGGCGCAGGCCTCGTGATCGCCGAAGCGACCGCGATCAGGCCCGATGGCCGGATCAGCCCGCGCGACACCGGTCTCTGGAACGACCGTCAGGAACAGGAGTGGGCCCGAATCGTCCGGCACATCAGGGCGCAGGGCGCGGTCGCGGGCATCCAGCTCGCGCACGCCGGCCGGAAAGCCTCGACCTTCCCGCTGTGGGGCTCCGAACGCCGCGGCACCGTCCCGGCCGCCGGCGGCGGCTGGGAGACCGTCGGACCCTCACCGATCGCGTTCGGCGACCTCGCGGCACCCCGTGCCCTTACCGAATCAGAGATCCTCGAGGTGATCGAACAGTTCGCCGACGCCGCGGTCCGCGCCGAGCGCGCCGGGTTCGACGTGGTCGAGGTGCACGCCGCGCACGGCTACCTGCTCCATCAGTTCCTCTCACCGCTCTCCAACCACCGCGAGGATCGGTGGGGCGGATCGTTCGAGCACCGGGTCCGCCTCACGGTCGAAGTCGTGCGGCGCGTTCGTGAGCGGGTCGCGATCCCGGTCCTCGTCCGGTTCTCGGCGACCGATTGGGTGCCCTCGGGGGGCTGGGACCTCGAGCAGACGATCGCCGCGGCCGACTTGGTCCGGGCGGCCGGTGCCGACCTCATCGACGTGTCCACCGGCGGCAATGTGCTCGCGCCGATTCCCGTCGGTCCCGGGTATCAGGTCGAGTTCGCCAGTGAGCTCCGCGCTCGGACCGGGATCCCGACCGCGGCGGTCGGCTTGATCACCGACGCCAGGCAGGCGCAGGCCATCGTCGAGACCGGCCAGGCCGACGCCGTGCTGCTCGGGCGCGAGTTCCTCCGCGACCCGCACACACCGCTGCGATTCGCGCGCGAACTCGAGGTCGACGAGTCCTTCATCCGCGAGTTGTGCGCCCCGCCCCACCGACGCGCGTATGCCTGACGCTGCGGCTCGGCGGGCGCGCGGCGCCGGCCGCGTCACGCCGGATCAGGCCGGCTGCGCGAAGCGCGTCGGGTCGAACGGTCGCAGGTCACGGTCCGAGGCGGTTCCGAGCACGAGATCGGCGAGGATGCGCCCCATGAGCGGCCCCGCGGTGAACCCCATGTGCGGATACATGCCCACGAACATCCGGTCGTGCCCGGGGTAACCGCCGAGGAGCGGAACCAGGTCAGGTGTCGCATTGCCGATGCCCGCCCACGAGCGCAGGATCTGCGCCGACCCGATGGCCGGCGCAACGCGCAGCGCGACGCGGAGATTGGATCGCAGGGAGTCGGGGTCCACGACCCACTCGCCCTGGGCGTTCTGCCGTGCGGGCCAGCCGCCGCCGATCAGCAGTGAACCGGATTTCGACTGCTTGAGCGTGAGCTTGTCGCCCGCGTAGTAGACGAGGTGCTTCACGATGGGCTCCACCGACTGCGTGACGCTCACCTGCACGGGCTCGGCCGTGACGGGGATGTCCAGCCCGAGCTGCGCGCCGAGTTCCGGGAGTCCGTCGCCTGCGGCGAGCACGAGCGAGCCCGCCCGGATCACGTCCGCCCCGACCTGGAGCTCATACCCGTCATCGGTCCGGCTCAGCCGGCTGACGGGCGTGCCGAGCGCGAATCGGGCGCCGCGTTTCGCGGCCGCACGCGCGAAGGCGTGCGCGGCGAGCAGCGGATTGGCTTTGCCCTCGGTCGGCATGAACGCTGCGCCGGCCATGTCCGGCGCGACCCACGGCGCGATCTCGGCGAGCTCGGCCCGATCGAGGATTCGCGACGGGTATCCGGCCTCCTGCTCGATGGCGACCTTTCGCGCGATGGCGGCCATCTGTTCGTCGGTCTCCCCGATGAGCAGACCACCGTTGCGGCTGACCTCGAGATCGATGCCGAGCTCATCGGAGAGTCCGTCCCAGAGCGCGAGCGACTCATCGAGCATGGCGAGCGCCGGCAGGAAGTTGCGCGCCCACCCCTCACCGAACTCCCGGAACGACGGGTGCTGGATCTGCCCGTGCAGGCTCCCGGCATTGCGCCCGGATGCGTCGATGTTGAGGTCGCCGGCGGCGACGAGGAGCACGTCGGCGTCTGCTCCGGCGAGATGGTACGCCGTGGCACATCCGGTGATGCCGCCTCCGACGATCACGACGTCAGCATGCCTCTGTGCCACAGCTTCTCCAACCAGGTCGCGCGGGTGCGTGCGGACCCGCGATCAGTGCTGAGGCCCGCTGGGAGTCTATTCTGCTGAATATTCGCTTCTCGCACTCTCGTGCGTCAAGCGGATAATGGACCGAGGCCGGGACCGGCTCCCCATACGAGAAAGCAGAGCTTCCGATGACCCACGCCACTGCGACCACACCGACGCTCTCGCTGCGCGGTCACGAGATCCCCACCGGCCTTTATATCGGCGGGCGATGGGAGCCGACGGCGACGGCCGTCGACGTCGTGAACCCCGCGACCGGAACGAGCCTCGGCACCGTCGCCGATGCGCGACCCGAAGATGCGATGCGCGCACTCGATGCCGCGGTCGCCGCACGTGAGTCGTGGTCGGCCATGTCGCCGCGCGCGCGGGCCGACCTCTTCCACTCGGCGCACCGCCTGCTCACTGAACGGGCCGAGGCGTTCGCCGACGTCATGACGCTCGAGAGCGGGAAGCCACGCAGCGAGTCGGCGGGTGAGTTCGCACTCTCGCTGGGCTTCTTCCAGTGGTTCGCCGAGCAGATCGCCCACATGCACGGGAGTTACGCGCCCGCGGGCAACGGCGGATTCCGGGTGATCACCACCCTCCAGCCCGTCGGCCCAACCCTGCTGATCACGCCGTGGAACTTCCCGATGCTCATGAACGCGCGGAAGGGCGGCGCCGCGCTCGCGGCCGGGTGCACCGTCGTGCTGAAGTCGGCCAAGGAGACGCCGTTCACTGCGGCGCTCTTCGTGAAGACGCTCGAGGACGCGGGTTTCCCGCCGGGTGTCGTGAACCTCGTGCACAGCAACGACTCCGCCGCGGTGACGGCCCCGCTCCTCGCCGACCGGCGCCTGCGCAAGGTGAGCTTCACCGGATCGACGCAGGTCGGGTCGATCTTGCTCGCCCAGGCCGCGGCGAACATCACCAACAGCTCGATGGAACTCGGCGGCGACGGACCGTTCATCGTGCTCGACGATGCCGACGTCGATCTCGCGGTCGAGCAGGCACTGGTGTGCAAGTTCCGCAATGCCGGCCAGGCCTGCGTCGCCGCCAACCGCATCATCGTGCACGAGGGCGTCGCGGACGAGTTCACCGCGAAGTTCGTCGCCGGGGCGCGCGCACTGTCGATGGGCGACGGGTTCGACCCCTCAAACGCGGTCGGTCCGATGATCTCGGCGGCGCAGCGCGACCGGGTCGCCGGGCTCGTCCAGAACTTCCAGGAGTCGGGATACGCCGAACTCCTCACCGGCGGGGCTGCAGCGGCCGGCGAGGGGTACTTCTTCGAGCCGACCGTGCTCGCCTTCGACCGCGCCGACCACGAGTGGTGCAACGAGGAGATCTTCGGACCGGTCGCGGCGATCTACCGTATCGGCTCAGCCCGCGAGGCGCTCGAAGTGGCGAACGACACGACGTACGGGCTCGCTGCGTACGTGTTCACGCGTGACATGTCCCGCGCGGTCACGCTCGCGGAACGACTCGAGTTCGGCATGGTCGGCGTCAACCGCGGCATCATGGCCGAACCGTCCGCCCCGTTCGGCGGGATCAAGTCGTCGGGTCTCGGCCGCGAGGGCGGCCATGAGGCCTTGATGGACTTCCTCGAGCCGAAGTACATCGCACTGACGGTGGACGAGGAGGGCGCGTTTGCCGATGATGTTCGCTGAACGCACAACTGTGCGAACTGATACCCTCAGCTTAACGGAAAGCGAGAGATCCTGATGACCGATGCCGCCCTGCGGACCCTGGCCGACGAATTCTGGACGTGGAGAATCGAGACGAGCTTCTGGACGAGTGACGACATCCCCCGCCTCGACCACGCGCCCGAGTGGCTGCCCGACTTTAGCGTCGAGTCGATCGAGGACCGGCGCGTGCGCGTCGAGGACTTCCGCGGTCGCTGGGCGGCGCTCGACGTCGCCGACCTGCCCGTCCCGGCGCAGGTCGATCATCGGCTGATCGGCTCGGCCATCAACCGTGTGCTCTGGGAGACCGACACGCTCCGAAACTGGGAGAAGAACGCCGTCTTCCTCACCGGCCAGGTGCTCGGGCCATGGTTCGATCTGCTGGTCCAGCTACCGCCCTTCGCCGCGGAGCGCCAGGCCGGCCTCGTCATCGTGTGCCGGTCGATCCCTGAGCGCCTCAACCTCGCGTGGTCTCACCTGGAGCGCGCGGGCGTCGCCGCGCTCGCACGAGTCGCCGTGCGGTTCCTCGACGACATCGATGCGCGGTTCCTCGCCTCGGTCGAGGGACTCGACGGCGTGGTGAGCGAAGAGACCATGACCGAGCTGCGTGCCGCAGCCCCCCAGGCCGCCGCCGCGCTCGCCGCGTTCGGTGCTCGCTTGGAAGCCGCGATCCCGCTCATGGCGGAGAGCACGCCCGTCGGCCGAGAGGCGTTCGTCTGGTTCCTGCGCAACGTCGCACTGATTCCCGAGACCCCCGAGGAGCTCGTTCGCGCGGCCGAGCAGGACTACCGCCGCGCCGTGATGTCGGAGCTCGTGAGCTCGAATCGCTGGCGCGATGCCGGCCGGAGCATCTCATACTCGACCGCCGAGGAACAGGTCGCCGGCCAGGCGGCCCAGGAGCTCCAGGTGCGTGAGTTCTCCGAGCGTGAGGGGATTCTCAGCCAGCCGGAGACGCTCAAGCGCTACCACATCGCGCCGATGCCGGCATATCTTGCACCGCTGGCGACGCTCGCGGTGACCGACGACCTCACGTCGGACGCCCGACTGGACCAGGACGGCGTCTCGTACTGCCCCGAGCCGTCGGCGGACCTGCCGTACTTCTACGTGGCGAACGCCATGGACCCGCGGCTCGGAATCATCCACGAGGGTGCGCACTACAAGCAGCTCGCGCTGTCCTGGGCGAACCCGAACCCGATCCGTCGCCGGTACTACGACTCGGTGGCCAACGAGGGCATCGCGTTTTACAACGAGGAGCTCATGCTGCTCGCCGGACTGTTCGCGGACCACCCGGCCTCCGAGCCCGTGGTGCACAACTTCAACCGCCTTCGCAGCCTCCGGGTCGTCGCCGATGTGAATCTCGCAACCGGTGCGTTCACGCTCGAACAGGCGGTCGATCACTTCACCCGGCTCGTGCCAATGGACGATGAGACGGCAACCAACGAGTCAGCGATGTACCTCGCGGTGCCCGGGCTCGCCATGTCGTACCACGTCGGCAAGATGCAGTTGCTCGCGCTCCTGACCGACGCGGTGGTCCGCCAGGGCGAGGACTTCTCGCTGAGGGCGTTCCACGACTACGTCTGGGAGAACGGCAACGTGCCGTATTCCCTGCAGCGCTGGGAGCTGCTCGGCGACCGGTCGGCCGTCGACCAACTCGACGCCGCTTAGCGGTTGACGTCGCGCGCGATCTGCTCCGTCGTCTCGAGGAGGCGGGGCAGAAAGCGCGTTTCGAGATCTTTGATGCTCGCCCGGGACGCCGGCACCGAGATGTTGGCCGCCGCCCACATGCGACCTTCGGCGTCGCGGAGGGGGGCGGCCACAGACCGCACGCCGAGCTCGAACTCTTCGTCGATGCTCGCCCAGCCCTGTTCGCGCACCTCGTCGATGATGCGGCGCAGCTCGGTCTCGTCCGTCACAGTGCGGCTGGTCAAGGGTTCGCGCGGGTACGTCCTGAAGAAGTCGTCGAGCTGTTCATCGGTCATGCCGGAGAGAAGCACGCGCCCGGTGGAGGTCGCGAACGCCGGGAGCCGGCGGCCGATCCGGATGTTCACCGTCATGATGCGGTCGGCCGCCGCTCGCGCGACATACACGACCTCGCCGCGGTCATAGGCGACGGCCGAGCACGACTCACGCAGTTCTTTGCTCAGCTCCTCGAGGTAGTCCTGAGTGATCTCGACGGCACTCGAGGACGTGAGGTACGCGTACCCGAGCTCGAGTACACGGGGCCGGAGGTAGTACCGCTTGTCCTCGACACCGAGGTAGCCGAGCGATTCGAGCGTGAGCAGGAATCGCCGCGTCGCCGCTCGGGACTGATTGGTCGCTCTCGCGACCTCGGCCATGGACAGCCGGTCGCGGCGTCCGGCGAAGGCCTTGATCACCCGGAGCCCCCGCTCCAGGGATTGGACGAAGTCCGGGTTTCCCCCGTTACCCTCGGCCGGACCTTCCTGTTCGTCGCCCACTGCGCATCCCCTCTACGTGTTTGCTGAAAATTAGCACACGCAGGCTCCCGCCCATCTGTCCGCATCGCGGAAAACTCGGGTCCATCAATCTCCTGGCCCGACCCCAGATTCCGGGGAATATGATTTACTTGTGTTCATTAGTCGCACGAACGTGCGCAGAGAGGAACAAATGGCGCTCCAGTTTCGCGGTAGCTACACCGTGGCCGTCACCCCGTTCACGCCGGACGGATCGGCGGTCGATGTCCCGGCGCTGAAGCGCTTCCTCGACTGGCAGCTCGCCGAGGGCGTGCCCGGCGTCATCATGCTCGGGACGACGGGCGAGTTCGTGGCGGTCTCCGACGACGAGCGCCGCGAGATCATCGAGACCACGGTGCGCCACATCGACGGCCGCATCCCCGTCCTCGCGGGTTCGATGGCCGCGAGCACCAAGGAAGCCGTGCGACGCAGCGTCGAGGCCGAAGAGCTCGGCGCCGACGGCCTCATGATCCTGCCGCCGTTCTACTACACGCCGACCGACGACGAGATCTTCCGGCACTTCCAGGCGATCAGCGAGGCCGTCCAGGTCCCGATCATGCTCTACAACAACCCGGTGACCTCGAACGTCGACATGAGTGCGGTCCTCGTCGCACGCATGGCCAAGGCCTTCGACAACGTCCGGTACATCAAGGAGTCGAGCCAGGACATCGCCCGGGTGCGCGACGTCATCGAGGCCAGCGACGGCCTCATGAACGTGTACGCGGGCGAGCGCGTCGTCGACTCCTACCTGCTCGGCGCGATCGGCTACGTCAACCCGTACGGCAACTACATCCCCCGCGCCTCGGCCGGCATCGCCGAGCTGGCGGCGGCGGGTCGCATCGACGAGGCGCGCTTCGTCCAGCGACTCATCGAGAAGCTCGACCACATCATCGCCGAGGGCCACCCGACGTACGGCCACCAGGCATACTCCAAGGAGCTGGCGGCCCGCGCCGGATACCCGGTCGGCACGGTACGCCCGCCGTTGACGTCGTTCGCACAGCTCGGCGAGGAGGGCGAGCAGCGCGTGGCGGCAATCGTCCCGATCATGGACGAGGTCACCGCCCTCGCCAAGCAGCTCGGCCTGTGATCCCCCAGACCTCGGAGCCAGCCCCGGAGCCTGATGATGCCCCGATCGCGCTGATCGGGGCCGGCACCATCGGCGTCGGCTGGGCCATCGTGTTCGCTGGTGCCGGGCGTACCGTGCGCGTGTACGACCGGGATCCGGCCATGCTCGCCGGGTTCCCGGAGGCGATGGGCGCTCGACTGAGCAAGCTCGACGAGGCCGGTCTCCTCGACGAGGCGCCCGCGGCGATCATCGCCCGGACCGAACTGCACGATCAGCTCGAACTCGTGCTCGAGGGCGTCGGATACGTCCAGGAGAACGTGTCGGAGTCGATCGACGTCAAGCGAGACCTCTTCGCGACGCTCGACCGACTCGCACCGCCGGCCGCCGTCCTGGCGAGCTCGACCTCGACCATCCCGAGTTCGCGCTTCACCGAGGGGCTGCCGGGCCGCAGACGCTGTCTCGTGGTGCACCCGGCGAATCCGCCCTATCTCATGCACGTCGCGGAGGTCGTCCCGTCAGCGGCGACGACCCCCGAGGCCATCGAGACCACGGTCGAGCTCCTGCGCTCGGTCGCGATGAAGCCGGTCGTCGTCCGAGCCGAACTCGAGGGCTTCGTCTTCAACCGGCTGCAGGGCGCTCTGCTGCGCGAGGCCTACTTCCTCGTTCGCGACGGCGTCGTCTCCCCGAGCGAGATCGACCTCATCGTGCGGGAGGGGCTCGGTCGACGCTGGTCCATCACCGGACCGTTCGCCACGAGCGAGCTCAACACGCGCGGCGGCACCGCACGGCACGCGGAGTCGATCGGTTCGGTGTATGCCCGGATCGGACGCGACCGCGGTGCGGCCGACCCCTGGTCGCCCGAGACCGTGGCGCACATCGTCGCCGAGATGCAGAGAATCCTTCCCGATGAGGACTGGGATGAGAACGTGCTGCGGCGCGAGAGCGGACTCATCGCCCTCGAGGTGATGCGGCGGCGCGGCGAACTGCCGGCCGTCCCCGCGGACGCCTGACCGACGGCGGAGCGGGACGATCGAGGCGGCGGGCCGATCCGGCCCGCCGCCTCGTTCGCGTTCTCCGCCCAGCGGAGGTCTCCGCTCAGCGGATGTAACTGGCGCCGTTCACGTCGAGCGTCGCGCCGGTCAGGTGCCGGATGCGGCCCTCGCACAGCACGGCGACGAGCTCGGCGATGTCCTGCGGCGGGACCCACTCGCGCATCGCGAGCTTGGCGCTGACGGCCTCGGCGCCGCCCGCGGCCGCGGCCGCACTCTCGGACATCTCGGTGTCCACCACGCCCGGCGCGATGAGATACGCGAGCAGCCCCTGGGCCGCGTACGCCGTCGCCGCGGTCTTGAGCGCCGCCGCGAACGCCGCCTTTGACGCTGAGTAGGCCGCGAGTGCCGGGTTCGCCGATCCGCGCTGGGCGGCCCAGCTGGACAGCCCCACGACGATCCCGCCGCCGTGTTCGACATGGTGTTGAACCGCTCGACGCAGCAGCGCGGCCGGCGCGAGCGTGTTCACCCGCAGCGCGAGCTCCCAGGTGGCATCCCACTCGGAGGCGGGCGCGTCGAAGCCGACCGACGGCAGGATGGCCGCATTGCAGACGACCGCGTCGATCCGCCCCTTCCAGGCGACCGCTTCGTCCCAGAGCGCGTCGGGCGCGGCCGGGTCGGTGAAGTCTGCGCGGACCAGCAACCGCTCCGGCGCATCCGCCGTCGCTGCCTCGGCGCCCGCGGGCGTGGAGTTGTACTGGGCGATCACCGACGCGCCACGCTCGCTGAGGATCCGGGTCGTCGCGGCGCCGATCCCCCTCGACGCTCCCGTAACCAGGATCGTGGTGTCTTCCAAACGGCGCATACGGCTCCTCTGCTGAACGGTCCGGGCTGAATTCCCGAACCAGATTTGATAGGTTCATTAAACGAACAGAAGTTCACATAACGCACCACTTTCCCCTGGACAGTAGCAAACACCGAGGTGTCCGTGACATGAGCAATTCCCCGACGATCGCCGAGATCGACCGCAAGCACCTGTTCCACCCGTTCACAGCGCTCGACACGTTCGATCGAACCGGGCCGGCGGTCACGATCGTCAGCGGGAAGGGATCGACCCTCGTCGACTCCGACGGCGCGACCTACCTCGACGCGATGGCCGGCCTCTGGTGCGTCAACGTGGGCTACTCCCACCCCGAAATGGCCGAAGCGCTGGACCGCCAGGCACGCACCCTGCCCTATTACCACGCGTTCTCGGGCATGGGTACCGAGCTTCCCGCCCGACTCGCCGAGCGCGTCGCCGCGATGGCTCCCGTGCCGATCGCGCGGGTCTTCTTCGGCAACTCGGGCTCGGACGCCAACGACACGCAGGCGAAGCTCGTCTGGTACTACAACAACGTGCGCGGCCTGCCGCAGAAGAAGAAGATCATCGCCCGCACCCGCGGCTACCACGGCGTGACCGTCCTGAGCGGCGGCCTCACCGGCCTCACGAACCTGCACGACGGCTTCGACCTGCCACTGCCCATGATCCGCCACGTGCGCCCGCCGCACCGGCTCTGGGAGCGCGAGGCCGGCATGACCGACGCCGAGTTCGTCGCCACCCTTGCACGTGAGCTCGACGAGTTCATCATCGCCGAGGGGCCCGACACGGTCGCCGCGTTCATCGCCGAGCCGGTCCAGGCCGCGGGCGGCGTCATCGTGCCGCCGGACGGCTACTTCCAGGCGATCCAGGAGGTCCTCGACCGGCATGACGTCCTGCTGATCGCCGACGAGGTCGTCACCGGGTTCGGCCGGCTCGGCGAGCCCTTCGGCAGCGGCGCCCTCGGGATCCGGCCCGACCTGATCACCGTGGCCAAGGGCATCACCTCGGCCTATGTGCCCCTCTCGGCCTGCCTCGTCAGCCCCAAGGTCTGGGACGTCATCAAGTCCGGCGAGCGCAAGTACGGCGGCTTCGGCCACGGCTATACGTACTCGGCCCACCCACTCGCCGCGGCGGCCGCGCTCGCGAACCTCGACATCCTCGAGCGCGACGGCCTCGTGGCGCGCGCCGGCACGCTCGGCCAGCACCTGCAGATGCGCCTGCACGAAGCCTTCGAGGGCCACCCGTGGGTCGCCGAGATCCGTGGCCGGGGACTCATGGCTGCGGTCGAGTTCGCTGCATCCACCGAACCGCCGACGCCGTTCGACACCTCGCGCGGGATCGCGGCGCGGATCACCAAGCGGAGCCTGGCGCACAGCGTGATCACCCGCGCGCTGCCCGCGGCCGACACCGTCTCCTTCTCGCCGCCGTTCACGACGACGGAGGAGGAGATCGACGCCATGGTCGCCGGCGTGCGGCAGGGGCTCGCGGATGTCGCCCGCGAAGACGGCGAAGTTGGCTAGAGACGGGGTCGCCCGTCTCGGCATCCTCGTCAACCCGGTGGCCGGCATGGGCGGACCGCTCGCGCTGCACGGCACCGACGGCGAGGCCATGACCGCGGCCGTCGCCCTCGGCGCACAGCCGACTGCCGAGCTCCGGATGCGCCGCGCGTTGGAGAGCCTCGGTCGGCGCCACCCCGGACCGATCGAGATCCTCACCGCCCCGGGCTCCATGGGAGCGGACGCGGTCGTGTCGGCCGGACTCGAGGTCGCCGGTGAGTTGGCGGCGCCCACTTCGGCGGACGCCACCACCGCCGACGACACCCGGCGGGCTGCTCTGGACGCGGTGGAAGCCGATGTCGACCTCCTGCTGTTCGGCGGCGGCGACGGCACTGCGACGGACATCGCCCGAGTGGTCGGTGACCGGACGGTCGTGCTTGGCGTCCCGAGTGGCGTCAAGATGCACTCGGGCGTGTTCGCGATCGACCCCGAACGCGCCGGCCGCATCGCGGCCGCATACCTGCAGAGCCCGACACCGCGGCCGCAGCGTGAGGCCGAGGTCGTCGACGTGCCGACGGACGAGCTGAGCCCGCGTACCATCGAGCGCACCCTCGTGCCCAGGATCTCGGGCATCCAGAACCCCAAAGCCTCGGCCGCATCCGATGACGCCGGCATCGCCGCACTCGGCGTTCGCCTCGCGGAGGAGATGCAACCCGACCGGTTGTATCTCATCGGCCCGGGCCGCTCGGCCGGAGCGGTGCTCGACGCGCTCGGCCTCGCGGGAACCCGCAACGGCGTCGACGCGGTCATCGACGGGCGCATCGTCGCGCTCGACGCGGCCGAGCCCCAGCTGCTCGACCTCGTTCGCCACCATTCGCGCCCGGTGCTCGTGCTCGGCGTCGTCGGCGGTCAAGGATTTCTGCTCGGCCGCGGCAATCAGCAGCTCAGCGCGCAGGTGCTCGCGCACATCCACTCCGACGACCTCATCATCGTGGCGGCGGCGGACAAGGTTAGCGCCCTGCAGCCCCCGGTGCTGCACGTCGACCTCGGCCCCGCCGCCCGCCCGCCCACCCTCCGCGGCTACCGCACCGTCCGCACCGCCCCGGCCCGCAGCGTCATGCTGCGGATCGAGGACGAGCCCATCCACACAGGAGAGCCGGTATGAGCACGTACGATCCCCATCCCTATATGCCCAACTCGACGGGCGATGCCCGCGCCCACATGCGCGCGGCCATCGGCATCGACGACGTCGAAGAGCTCTTCGAGCAGATCCCCGACGCACATCGGGCGCGTTCAGCCGTCGACCTGCCCGACGGTGTGCGTTCGGAGGCCGAGCTCGAGCGGCAGCTCGACGACCTGCTCCGTGCGAATGAGAGCACCCGCACCGCGCTGAGCTTCCTCGGCGGCGGACTCTGGCAGCACCACATCCCGGCCGTCTGCGACGAGATCGCCGGCCGCAACGAGTTCGTGACCTCGGTCTGGGGCACACCGTCGTCCGACCACGGCCGACTCCAGGCCTGGTTCGAGTTCACCTCGCAGCTCGGCGCCCTCCTCGAGATGGACTTCGTCGGCCTGCCGGTCTACAGCTGGGGCTCGGCGGGCGGCAACGCCGTCCGAATGGCCGCTCGTCTGACCGGACGAACCCGCGTGCTCGTGGCCGAGACAGTCGATCCCGAGCGCCGACAGGTCATGCAGACCTATGCCGGGCTCCCGGGAACCGGTCGCGCGATCGAACTGGTCACACTCCCGTTCAACCGGGCCACCGGCCGGATCGACCTCAGCGCGCTCGAGCACCTCCTCGAGGACACCATCGCCGCGGTCTACCTGGACTGCCCGAACCACCTCGGCGTCTTCGAGAGCGATGCCCCCCGGATCGCCGAGCTCACGCACCGCGTCGGCGCCGAGCTCATCGTCGGCGTGGACCCGATCAGCCTCGGCGTGATCGCCCCGCCCGCGAGCTACGGCGCCGACATCGTCGTGGGCACGACCCAGCCCCTGGGTGTCCCGATCAGCGCGGGCGGCGGCGTCGGCGGATTCATCGCGACCCGCGACGAAGAGCGCTACGCCCGCGAGTTCCCCACACTGCAGGTGAGCCTCACCGGCACCTCCACGCCCGGTGAGCGCGCCTTCGGCTTCACACTCTTCGAACAGTCGTCGTACGGCTCGCGCGAGGACGGCAATGACTGGACCGGCAACTCGGTCTATCTGTCGGCTATCCGCAACACGGTCTACATGGCGCTCATGGGACCGCAGGGCTTCACCGAGCTCGGGCACACCGTTCTCGGCAATGCGCACGCCGCCGCTCGGCGGATCGCGGAGATCGACGGCGTCTCGGTTCGGTTCCCGGACGGATTCTTCAAGGAGTTCGTCGTCGACTTCACGGCGACCGGCACGACCGTGGCCGACATCAATGTCCGACTGCGAGATGAAGGGATCTTCGGCGGATTGGACCTCAGCGACGACTTCACAGATCTCGGACAGAGTGCGCTCTTCTGCGTCACCGAAGTGCATACCGAGGACGATATCGATCGCCTCGTCGGCGCACTGCGGACGGCGGTGTCCGCATGAGCCGCGGAGCCGTGCGCCCCTACCACGCGGCGCGATGGAACGAACCGGTGCTATTCGAGCTCGGCGGCCCCGGCCGCCGCGGCACCGTACCGCCCGCGAGCTGGTCTGACACGGATGCCTCGGCCCTCGTCCCGGCAGCACTGCGCCGCAGCACGGCTCCCGAGCTGCCCGAGCTCGCCGAGCCCGAGGTACAGCGCCACTACCTGCGGCTCTCGCAGGAGACGCTCGGCATGATCGGGATCAGCCTCTTCGGCACGTGCACGATGAAGTACAACCCGCGCATCGTCGAGCGCCTCGTGTCGCGGCCGTACATCGCGGACGTGCACCCGCTGCAGGATCCGGCCACCATGCAGGGCGTGCTGGGCGTCATCCACGGACTCGAGCAGCAGCTCACCGCGCTCTCGGGAATGGCCGCGTTCACCTTCCAGCCGGGCGGCGGCGCCGCCGCGGCGTTCACCCACGCCTGCGTGACCCGGGCGTATCACGCGGCTCGCGGCGAGGGCGCGCAGCGCACGCAGATCATCACGACCACCCAGTCGCATCCGTCGAGCCCGTCGACCGCGCACGCGGCCGGGTTCGAGATCATCACCCTGCCGGTTGAGGCCGACGGCTACCCGTCCGTCGACGCGCTCCGCGCGGCCGTGAGCGACCGCACCGCGGCGCTCATGGTCAACAACCCCGACGACATGGGCATCTACAACCCGCACATCACGGAGTGGGTCGAGATCGTCCACGAGGCCGGCGGTCTCTGCTTCTACGACCACGCGAACTTCAACGGCGTGATGACCCGACTCCGGGCCGCCGAGCTCGGATTCGACGCATGCATGTTCATGCTGCACAAGACGTTCGGCGGCGCGAAGGGCGGCGGCGGACCGGCGGTCGGCGCGTACGGATGCTCCGCCGAGCTGGCGCCGTTTCTGCCGGGGCCCCGGGTCGAGCGCTCGGGCGATGCCTTCACGCTCGTCGAACCGGACGGCGGGATCGGCCGGGTTCGCGAGTACCTCGGCAATGTGCCGATCATCGTCGCCGCCCACGCCTGGATCACCGCGATGGGTGCCGACGGCATGCGTGAGGCCGCCGATCTGTCGGTCCTCGCGAACAACTATATGGAGCATCGACTTCTGCAGGTCCGCGGCGTGACCAAGGCGTTCCCGCAGATGGAGATGCGTCGCCTCGAGATGACCCGGTTCAGCCTGGAGACGGTCGCCGCCGAGACCGGCGTGACCGTCGCCGACATCCAGAACCGGATGACCGATTTCGGCATCGACGCGTTCTGGATGAGTCACGAACCCTGGATCGTGCCCGAGCCGTTCACGCCGGAGGCCGGCGAAGGCTGGTCGCTCGAAGACATCGACACCTGGATAGATGTGCTCGCGCACGTCATCGACGAGGCCTACGAGAACCCCGAGCTGGTTCGGACGGCTCCGCACAACCAGGCGGTCGCGCGGGTCGACGGTTCGGGCCTCGACGATCCCGCGCACTGGGCCACGACCTGGCGCTCGTACCTGCGGAAGCAGCAGAAGGACTGACATGCGTATTCGTTCCAAGGGCTTCGGTGAGAGCCCCGAGACCGTCCAGCTCAGCTGGGACGGTGAGCCCGTCGAGGCGCAGTGCGGCGACACCGTCGCCTCGGCGTTGATCGCCGCAGGCCAGCCGGCCTGCCGAGATGCGGGCCCGGATGACTCGCGCGGCATCTTCTGCGGCATGGGGGTGTGTCACGAGTGCGCCGTGCAGGTCGAGGGCGCCGGTGAGCGGCTGGCCTGCGTGACGCCGGTCGTCCCGGGCATGCGCGTCAGCCCCGCCGCCCCGAAGCTCAACCTCGCGGACGCCGAGCCCTCGGCCACCCTGCCCGAGATCACGCTCTCGCCCGACCTGCTGGTCATCGGCGGTGGCCCCGCGGGGCTCGCCGCGGCGGCCACCGCCGCCGAGCAAGGACTCTCGGTCGTGGTGCTCGACGAACGCGGCAAACTCGGCGGTCAGTACTACAAGCAGCCGTCCCCCGCGTTCACCGTCGACGAGTCGCAGATCGATACGCAGTACCGCTCCGGGCGGGCGCTCATCGCGCGCGCCACGAAGGCGGGCGTGCAGGTCCTGCACGGCGCCCGACTTTGGGGCGCCGCCTCGGCCGATCGACTGTTCGCGGCGAACGCTGAGGAGCGCTGGGAGATCTTCCCAAAGCGGCTCGTGCTCGCGGCCGGCGCCTATGAGCGCGGCGTGCCCTTCCCCGGCTGGACCCTGCCCGGCGTGATGACCACCGGTGCGGCACAGACCCTCTCGCGCTCCTACCAGGTCTCCCCCGGCGAGCGCGTGCTCGTCGCGGGCAACGGCCCGCTCAACATGCAGGTCGCGGCCGAACTCGCCTCGGCGGGGGCCGAGGTCGTCGCGCTGGTCGAGCTGGGTCACCCCGTCAGCTTCCGATCCGTGCTTCGCGGGCCGGTGATGGCGGTCAGCGCCCCCAGCCTCATCCTCGACGCGGCGCGATACACGATGGCGCTGCTCCGCGCCAAGGTCCCGGTGCTCACCGGGTCCGCGGTCGTGCACGCGGAGGGTGGGCCCGCGGGAGTGCGTTCGGTCCGAATCGCCAAGATCGACGCCGACGGCCGGGCGGTGGCCGGAACCGAGCGCGACTTCGCCGTCGACGCCGTATGCCTCGGCTACGGGTTCCTGCCGTCGAACGAGCTGTCCCGGCTACTCGGGTGCCGGCACCGCTGGGACGAGCAGCTGAAGAGCCTCGTGGTCGACGCGGACGAGGCCGGCCAGACCTCGGTCGCGGGCGTGCGGGTGATCGGCGATTCAGCGCGCGTGAGCGGGGCGAGGGTCGCTCAGGCCGCCGGTGTGCTCGCGGGTGCCGCGGTCGTCGCCGAGCTCACCGGCTCGACGCCGTCGGGGCTGCGCAGCGCCATCTCCAAAGCTGAGCGGCGACTGGCTCGCAATCTCCGGTTCCAGCGTGCGGCGAACTTCGCGTACGCCGCCCCGGTGTTGACCGACCAGCTCGCCGAGCCCTCGACGATCGTGTGCCGGTGTGAACGTGTAGCGCTCTCGCAGATCGCTGACCAGACCGATGAGCTCGCGACCACGCCCGGCGCGGTCAAACGGGTCTCCCGGGCTGGGATGGGCAAGTGCCAGGGCCGCTACTGCGGCCCCGTCATGCTCGAGCGCTCGGCCCGGCTTCGGGAAGAGACTGTGGCGGAGCGCTCAGGCTTCGCCCCGCAGGCGCCTGTGAAGCCGACCCCGATCTCGGTCATCGCCGCACCCGACTAGTCCACCCGACGAAGTTGTTGGGCGGCGGAAGAAGGTATGACGAGCCTCAAGAAGGCGCCCAATCGAACGGTGGCGAACAGTCAAGGTCGCCGCCCCGCGCAAACGCGCGGAGTCACGGACTGGGCCGTCCCCGGACGTGACGATCGAGGACGTGCAGCCGCTCACCCTCGACCATGCTGCGGTCGTCGAAGCAAGGCGAGAGCTCGGCCTGAGGAATTCGGCACGCGCGGCGCAGCGGCTCTCGAACCCTAGGCTCGCTGCACCTCGACGAGCCCGCGCAGGTCGGGGTAGTTCGCGACATCCCAGCCTCCGTCGACCATGAGGGAAGCCCCGGTCACGTACGACGCGTCGTCGCTCGCGAGGAAGAGGGCCGGCTGCACGATCTCCTCCGGGCGCCCCGGGCGACCGAGCACGATCCGCCTCGAGAACGCGTCGTGCACAGCCGGGATGCCTCGGAACGTGGCCGTGAGCGGCGTCTCGACCAGTCCGGGCATCACACAATTCACGCGGATGCCGCGTTCGCCGAACTCGAGGGCCGCGTTCCGGGTGAACGCTTCGACGCCCGCCTTTGCCGCGACGTACGCGGCTCCGCCGCGCATCGGCACGCGTCCGTTGATCGAACCGATGGTCGTGATCGAGCCGCCGTCGCGCATCGCGCCTGCCGCGTGCTTGACGGTCAGGAACACGCCGGTAAGCACAAGCCCGAGCGTGAAGTCCCAGCTCGCGCGATCCATGCGCTCGATGGGGCCGCCGCGGTGCGCGCCCGCGACGGGGAACACCAGGTCGATCGGGCCGAAGGCCTCCACGGCCGTGGCGATGGACGCCGCGATCGCCTCCTCAGACGTCACGTCGGCGACGAGCGGCAAATATGCATCGCCGTGCCGATCGACGAGTGCGGCCTGGTCGGCCACGTCGACGCCCGCGACGCGCGCGCCATCACGGATGAGCCCGTCGACGATCGCGGCGCCGATCCCCGATGCGGCCCCGGTGACGTAGGCGACGCGGCCCACGAAGCGACCTGCGGATGCCTCCGGCGCGAGTCGTTCGGATCGCTGGTCCTCATCGCATGCGCGGTCACTTGCAGTCACGGGGTACGCCTCCTCGGGTCGGTGCCCGGGTGCGGGCATCACGACGATTGTATCCGCTTGACGCACGATAGTGCGAGGAGCGAATATAGAGCGGTGGGGTATCAGGCCCCGCCTCCGCCACGCAAACGACGACAGGACAAGATGGTTCCCCAAGGAGAGGCCGCTGTGATCTGGGCGGCCCAGCAAGAGATGTACGCCGGGTTCGAGGCCGGAGCCAAGGCCCGTACCGACCAGTACATTCACGAGAGCGCGACCCTCTGGGATTCGGGCTACTGGGACATGATGCGCGGCGTCGAAGGCCTCGACGTCATCCGCGCCGCCCGGCCCACCGGGCCCGACGAGCCGACGGTCGAATCGCTCACCGCGCTCGACCCCGTGATCGAGGTGTTCGGTGAGATCGCCGTCGCCCGGCACACCGCGCGCGTCGTGTACGTCGAGGACGTGCCCGACAAGATCCTGCGGAATACCGGAATCTGGCGCCGGATCGACGAGCGCTGGCGACTCATCCACAACCACGAGGAGACCGCGTAGCCCGCCACTCCCGAACGACGCGACCGGCGCGTGACCTGCGGGCCACGCGCCGGTCTTGGTTTCGTTCGGCACAGATGCGTTTCGTGCGGATCGGGCGCGTTTCGCCCGCCCGCTGCTCCCCGCCCGGCGTCCCGGCGTTCCCCTGCCCGTCAGTGAGGACACCATTCGTTGCGGCACCTCGTTTGAGGACGGGATGTGTTGACGATTCAACGTTGCGGAGAACATATAGCGTCCTCACGACATGAAGGAATGACGAATAGCGTCCTCACCGCCGCCAACGGAGGCGGAACGATCAGGCGGGCTTGCCCGGTCCCGCATACTGGCGCCAGCAGCGCACGACGTGCGTCGGCGAGAGCTCGACCAGGTGCCCGTCATCAGGGCACTCTGCTTCCCCGAACGGACATGCCTCGGCGCCCGCCGCGATCGGCACGTCGGGTGATTTCACACCCTCGGCCGCGAACAGGCTCAGCGTGTACGGATGCCGCGCGCCCTCGAAGATCTCTGTCGTCGAGGCCTTCTCCATGACATGTCCCCGGTAGACCACCATCACGTCGTGACTGGTCATGCGGACCACCCGCAGGTCGTGCGTGGCGAACAGGTACGCGATCCCGCGTTCGCGCTGGAGCCGGTCGAGCAGTGCCAGCACCTGGCCCTGGATCGAGACGTCCAGCGCCGACGTCGGTTCGTCGAGCACGAGCAGTTTCGGGTCGGCGCTGATCGCGCGCGCAAGCGCCGCACGCTGCAGCTCACCGCCGCTCACGCCACGCGGCCGCAACTGGGCGAACGCGGGCGAGAGCCCGACGTCAGTGAGCAACTCATCGATCCGCTTCGTTCGCTCGGCACGCGACATCGGGCCTGCGAGACGAAGCACCTCGGCGATCGAGTCGCCGATGGTCATCGCCGGGTCGAACGAGAGCAGCGGGTTCTGGAACACCATCTGGAATTCGTTGCGGAGCGCCCTCAGCTGCCGCCGACCGAGATCCTGGATCTCGACGCCGTTGACCGCGATGGTACCCTGCTCAGGACGGTAGAGCCGCATGATCAGCCGGGAGAGCGTCGACTTTCCCGAGCCGGATTCGCCGACGAGCGCCATCGTCCGCCCGGGAAGGATGTCGAACGAGACGTCATTGACCGGGACGACCTTCTTGCGCCCGGACCCGGCCTTGCCGCGGATCACGAACTCTTTGCGCACGTTACGGACCGAGAGCGCGGGAACGTGCGTCGGAACGGCGGTCATCATGCCTCCACGTTGTGGCAGGCGACCCGCCTGCCGGGTCGAATTTCCCGCAGCATAGGGCGTTCCGTCCTACAACGCTCGGTCACGAGCGGGCAGCGCGCCGCGAAGGGGCAACTGTTCACCGGGACGGTCCCGGGCTCGGGAATCCGGCCGGGGATGTAGCTGACCTCGCCACCGGCCTGCACCACGGACGCGACCAAGCCCTTGGTGTACGGGCTGAGCGGATCGGCCATCACCTCACTGGTCGGCCCCTGCTCGAGCACGACGCCCGCGTACAGCACGACGATCTCATCGGTCATCGACTCGACCACGACGAGGTCGTGCGAGATGAGCAGCAGGGCCGCGCCGGTCTCGGCCACGCTCTGCGCGATGGTCTCGAGCACCTGCGCCTGAATCGTGGCGTCGAGTCCCGTCGTGGGCTCGTCGGCGATGATCAGTCGAGGCTGGGCGACCAGCGCCATCGCGATTGAGACGCGCTGCGCCATACCGCCGCTGAACTGGTGCGGGTAGTCCAGCGCGCGCCGCTCCGGATCGGGGATGCCCATGACGCCCATGAGCCAGATGGCCCGCGCCATCGCCTCCGCCTTCGACACCTTGAGGTGCACCCGGCCGACGTCGGCGATCTGGCGCCCCACCGGAATGACGGGATTCAGCGAGCTGAGCGCGTTCTGATAGACGACCGCGATCTCACGCCCGCGCACGGTCCGCAGCTGCGCCTCGGTCAGTCCGAGCAGTTCGCGGCCGTCGAGCTTCACCGATCCGCCGACCGCGCGGACCCCGCTCGGCAGCAGGCCGACGATCGAGCCGACTGCCATGGTCTTGCCGGAACCCGACTCGCCGACCAGTCCGATCCGGCGCCCTTCCGCGATCTCTAGGGTGAGCCCGGCGAGGATCGTGCGGAGTGAGGCATCCGGGCCCGAGGCCACCGTCAGGTCCTCGATCGCGAGGAATGTGCCAGTCATCAGTACCCCTCTGCCTTCGCGAGCCGGCGGCTCATGCCGTCGAGCGCGATCACGGTGACCAGCAGCGCAAGACCGGGGAACACCGCCATCCACCATTCGCCGTAGGCGATCCGAGGCGCACCGACGCTGATCATGGCGCCCCACTCGGGCTCGGGAACCGGCACGCCGAGACCCAGGAAGCTGAGGCCCGCGATCACCTGGATGGCGAACCCGATGTTCACCGTCGCCTGCGAGAGCACCGGAATGACCGTGTTCGGCGCAATGTGCCCGAGCACGATGCCCATACCGCTGCGGCCGGCGGTCTGCGCGACCGCGACATAGTCGCTGCGCATGAGCGGCGCGGCGATCGACCGTGTGATCTTGAAGAACGCCGGCCAGTAGCAGAGCGCGATCACGATGAGCAGGGTCGGCCCGCCGCTGCCGAGCACCGCGACGATCAGGAACGCGAACAAGAACATGGGGATCGACTGCAGCATCTCGGCGACGCGGGAGATGATGTCGTCGACGATGCGGCCGAAATACGCCGCCGCACTGCCCAGCACGAGGCCCACGACGAGCGCGATGAGGATGCCGCCGATCGAGAGCGTGAGGTCGATCCGCGCCCCATAGAGCACCCGGGTGAAGATGTCCATGCCGCGCACGTCGGTGCCGAACCAGTGCTCGAGCGACGGCGGCTTGGAGATCTGGCTCAGATCGACCTTCACCGGGTCGTACGGCGTGATCACCGGCGCGAGGATCGCCAGCAGGATGAGGATGGCGAACGTGATGGTCGACCCGTTCACCAGCAACGGGTGGCGAATGACGCGCAGGATGCCTCGCTCGGCACCCGCCTTCGCCGGGAGAGTCTGCTCAGCTGTCATGGCGGATCCGGGGGTCGAGGGCCAGAGAGATCAGGTCGGAGATGAAGTACAGCACCAGGTAGATCGTGGAGGTCAGCAGCGCGATCCCGATCACCGGCGCGAAATCGAGGCGCTGCATGCTGAGCACCGCGTACTGGCCGATGCCGGGCCACGAGAACACGAACTCCACGAGTACCGTGCCGCCGAGCAGGAAGCCGAAGGTCATCGCGATCTGGGTGACGATGGGCGACGCGATATTGCGCGCGGCGTACCGGCCGTACGCCATCGACGGCGGCAGTCCGGTCGCTCGAGCTGTGCGCATGTAGTCGCTGCGGAGCACGCGCGCCGTGACGCTCTCGGTGAGCGCGAGCAGCGCCGGGAACGAGGTGAGGGCGAGCGCGATGACCGGCAGCGCGAGCTGCCCCATGGCGGCGCCGAAGACGTCCCACTCCCCGGCGAGGAGTGCGTCGATCGGGATCACGCCTGTCACCCTGGGCGGCGTGGCCATTCCGATCGGCAGCTGCCCGGTCGGCGCGGGGGCGATCTTGAGCACGTACACGAACACGTAGACGAGCAGGAGGCCGAACCAGAACGACGGCATCGCCACGCCGAACCGGGTGAAGCCGATGGAGAGCTTGTTCCAGAACGATCCGGGCTTGATCGCCGAGACCACGCCGAGCGGAACCGTGATGATGACACCCAGGATCAAGGCCGCCACGGAGAGCGACAGCGTCGCCGGGAAGTAGATCGCCAGTTCGGTGGTGACGGGCTTCTTGGTGTACAGCGAAGTACCCAGATCACCCTGGAGCAGGCCACCGAGATAGTCGAGGTACTGCACCCAGATCGGGCGGTCGAGCCCGTATTGCTGACGGAGCGCATCGAGCTGCTCCGGCGTCATCGGCGTCGACCCCTGGAGGATGTAGACCGGGTCGCCGACGCCGCGAGTGAGGAAGAAGACGATGAGGGTGACCCCGAGCAGGGTGATGGCTGCGGTGATCAGCCTGCGGAGGACGAATGCCCCGCCACGCGTGACCGCCTCGACTCGTTGCACCCTGCTCAGGGTCGTACTCATATCTGGACCTTCGTTATTCGGCTCGGGTGAGCGTCGAGTACCGGATCAGGCCGTCCGGGCTCTGGACGAAGCCCTGGATGTCGTCCGCCGCGGCGAAGATGTAGTACGGCTCGGACAGCACAAGGTGCGGCACCTCGGCATTCAGCAGCTCCTGCGCCTGGCTGGCGAGGGCCATCCGCTTCTCGGGATCGATCTCGGTGCGCATCTGGTCCGCGACCGCGTTGATGTCGGCGTTGTCCATGGCCCACCAGTTCAGCACCGCGTCCGTGGTGTAGAAGAGGAACATCGAGTAGTACGGGTCGTCCACGTACGAGCTCGCCGTACGGATGAACGCCTGACCGCTGTCTGCGGCGATCTGCTCCGAGAACGCGGCAGGAGCGAGCTGGGTGATCGTGACGGTCACGCCGATCTCGGCGAGGGCGCTCTGCACCGCGACGGCCTGGGCCTGCGCGCCGGCCTCAGCCGTGCTCACCGCGATGTCGAACGTGAACCCGTCAGCGTAGCCGGCCTCGGCGAGCAGCGCACGCGCCTGGTCGAGGTCGGTGACGAGCGGGTTGTTGGTGAGGTCCGCGTCGAAGTAGAACGAGTTCTGCGGCCACATGCCCAACGGCTGGTCGGCGTAGCCCTTGCCGACGAACTCGGCGAGGCCCTCATAGTCGACCGCGGCAGCGACGGCCTGGCGCACGCGCACGTCCTTGAACGGCTCGAACGTCTGCACGAAGCCCATCAGGTCCTGGGCACGGGTGGGGATGCCCTCGATGCGCACTCCGTCGGTGCCGACGAGGCTCTCCGCGGAGTCGACCGACAGGCCCTGCGCGATGTCGAGCGTGCCGTTCGCGAGGAGCTGCGCGCGCTGATCCTCTGCGGGCACGATCTGCAGGATGACCTTCTCGAAGTAGATGTCATCGGCGCCGGGATACTCGTTGTTGCGCTCGAGCACGATCTGGTTCCCCGGCTCGTACGAGGCGAGCGAGTAGGCACCGCCGCCGAGGCTGTTCTGCGACAGCCAATCCTTCGCCCAGGGGTCGTCCGCGGTGGCGTGCTTCTCGAGCTCCACCGAGTCGAGCACCGAGATCGACTGGTCGCGGAACAGCGGGAGCATCAGCGGGCTCGGCTCGGCCACCGTCAGCGTGAACTCGCTGTCGCTGATCTCCTCGAACTGCGAGACGTCGGTGACACCGGCGGTCTGGAAGATGAACGCCGAACCCATCGCCTCGGTCAGCGAACGGTCGATGGTGTAGCGGAAGTCCTCGCTGGTCACCGTGTTGCCGCTCGGGAAGACAAGCCCCTCACGGATCGTGAACGTCGAAACGAGACCATCCTCGGATGTCTCGATCTCGACGCCCTCGCCGACGACCTGTGAGACGTCGGTGACACCGATCTCATCACCGGTCACCTCGGGCAGCGCATACTGCAGCCACTGGAGGTAGGTGTTCATCGAGATCTCGTTGTCGACCGCGACCGAGCCGGCCTGCGGGTCGAGGTTGGCGGGGTCGCCGCCGATCCCGACGACGAGGGTGCGATCGTCACCGGAGCCGGAGTCTTCGCTGGAGGTGCTGTCGCTCGCGCAAGCGGTGACCAGGGTCGCGGTTGCGAACATCGCAAGCGCTCCGAGTCCCGCGCGGCGGAGCCATCTGCTGTCGGATGACATGGCGGACTTTCCTTTCACTGTGGGGTGTTGCAGGGAGGGGAAAACCAAGCTCGATGCGCGTGCGAGACGCGCCAGGCGCGACCTTGCGCGGGGGGGGGGGGGGCGGGGGGCCGGACGCGCTCGCAAGCGCGAGGCACGTCCGGCGCGCGGTCTGTTACGCCAGACCCAGTCGCTGATCCTCGGCGATCGCCTTGGGGTCACGTGCGGACGGGTCGCCCCACCCGCCACCACCACCGGTGAGCACCTCGAAGACGGTCCCGGCCGGGACTTCCATCGCATTGGTCTTGAGCACCAGACGGCGCTCTTCACCCGGACGCGTGACGTAGACCTCGGGTGCCGCACCCGCTTCGCCGCCGCGCAGACCCCACGACGGATTCTTCGCACGCTCGAACCAGAGCGTGAGCCGGGCATCCTCGAGCACCTCATAGGTGCGCTCGATGCCGAGCCCGCCGCGGTAGGTGCCGGCACCGCCGCTGCCCTCGCGAAGCGAGTGGCGCGTGAGCCGAACGGGGTAGCGCTGCTCGATGGTCTCGACCGGCACGTTCTTGAAGTCACCGGCCGCGGAGTGGATGAGGGCGCTCTCGCCGTCGCCACCCTCGTAGCCGCCCCAGCCGCCGACGAGCGACTCGCCGGAGAGGTACGACGGCTCGCCGAGTGCGTTCATGAAGCTGATGTTCCACGAGTCGCCGACGTGACCGGCGGCCGCGCGCTCCGGCACGGCCTCGCTGAGCGCCTTGACGACCAGGTCCATGGCGAGCATGAGGTGCGGACCGTAGTGCAGGTGCGCGGCCTCGGGGTCGGGGTCGAAGCAGCTGCCCTGCGGGACGACGATGTTCAGGTTGCGGAACGTGCCACCGGACGCCGGGCTCTGCGGGTTCACGAGGAACTTGAACGCCTGCTGGATCGCGGAACGGGTCTGCACCACGCCCGAGTTGATGCTGCCGCGGGACTGGTTGCTCGACCCGGTGAGGTCGACCGTCATGGTGTCCCCGGCGATGGTGACGGTCACGACGACGTGCACCGGCACGTCTTCGTGGACCCCGTCGCCGTCGAGGAAGCCGGAAGCGGTGTAGACGCCGTCCGGGATCTCGGAGACCGAGCGCCGGTCGTCCTGCTCAGCGTGCCCGAAGTAGATCTCGATCGCGCGCTCGACCGTCGGCCAGCCATACCGGTTCACGATCGCCTGGAAACGCTCCTCGCCGGTGCGGCACGCCGCCACCTCGGCCATCAGGTCGCCCACGAGCGCCTCGGGGAAGCGCGTGTTGAGGCGCATGATGTCGAGGATCTGCTCGTCGAGCACCCCCGCGTGCCACAGCCGCGTGGGGCCGATCCGCAGCCCCTCCTGGAAGATGTCGACCGAGTCGGCGACGTAGCCCGACTCCTTCGCACCCACGTCGTTCCAGTGCGCTTTCGCGCCGCTGAAGCCGCGCAGCACGCCGTCGACGAAGATCGGGCTGAACACACTGACGTCGTTCAGGTGGCTGCCGCAGACCGCGGAGTCGTTGACGACCCAGATGTCACCCTCGGTGAACGCGTCTTTGCCCTTGATGCGGATGATCGCCTGCAGCGTGCCGCTCAGGCTGCCGAGGAAGAACGGGAGGCCGGGGGCCTGCCCGAGCAGGAACCCGTCGGCGTTGTAGATGCCGACCGAGCAGTCCTTGGCCTCGTAGATGACCGGGCTGAACGCAGAACGGTAGAGGTTCCGTCGCATCTGCTCGGCTCCGGACATGAAGGCGTGCTGGACGACTTCGACCGTCGCGGGACTGGGGTCGGCCTCGAGGCGGGTCATCCCGATCATCGCGCTTCCTCTTTCTGCATCATCAGGTGGTTGCCAGGCAGCCGCTTGACCGACCAGCCGGGCGGGACGACGGTCGTGCTCGTCTTCTCGAGGATCAGGGCCGGGCCCTCGAGCTCGATGACGCCGTCGCGGTGGTAGATGGGGACCGTCACGGCCTCACCGTTGAAGTACGTCGACTGCTCGCCGAGCGGCGGGTGGTTCTCGGCCTGTGCCACCGTGTGCGCGCGCTGGTCGAAGGGACGGCCGAGCGAACAGCGGAGGGTGACCAGCTCGATGCCGGCGCCGAGGCTCGAGTGTCCGTACCGGGCCTGGTACGCGTCCTGGAACGTGTCGACCACGGCAGCGAAGTCGGCGCCGGGTGCGACCGGGATCGTCATCGAGTATTCCTGGCCGACGTACCGGACGTCGGCGGCGAACTCGATGAACGCCTCGTCGACAGGGATGCCCTCCTCGGTGAGCACGTCGACCGCGGAGACCCGAAGCGCCTCGAGCGCCTCGTCGATCTCGCTCGCGGCGTCGTCCTGTGAACGGAAGAAGGAGCGCACGATGTCGTGACGAATGCCGCCCTTCAGCATGCCGACCGCCGAGAACGAACCGGGCAGTGCGGGAATGACGACGCGGGTGATCTCGAGTTCGTCGGCGACATCGGCTGCATGCAGCCCGCCGGCGCCGCCGAAGAAGGCCAGTACGAAGCTGCGCGGGTCGAGACCGCGTTCGATGGTGAGCTCGCGGATCGCCTCGGCCATCCGGTAGTTCACGATCTGCAGCGACTGCTCGGCGAGATCGACCGCATCGAGGCCGAGTTGCTCACCGACCCGAGTCATCGCGGCGCGAGCGGCATCGCCGTCGAGCGCCAGGTTGCCCGCGAGCTGCTGCGTGAGCGGAAGGTGGCCGAGCACGACGTGCGCGTCGGTGACCGCGGGCAGCAGTGCACCGCGGCCGTAAGCTGCGGGCCCGGGGACCGCCCCGGCGGACTCGGGGCCGACCCGGAGTCGGCCGTTGGCGTCGGCGCTGATCAGGCTGCCGCCACCGGCGCCGATGGTGTGCACCTCGACCGACGGCGCCAGCACGGGCAGTCCGCTCATCTCGAACTCGGAGCGCAGCGCCGGCCGGCTGTCCTTGACGATCGAGACATCGAACGACGTGCCGCCCACGTCGGCCGAGATCATGTCAGGTTCGCCGAGCAGGTCGGACAGCGCCGCCGTGCCGATCACGCCGCCGACGGGTCCAGAGAGGAGCGTGCCGACCGCGTTCTCGGCGGCGAGCCGCGCGACCATGGCGCCGCCGTTGGACTCGTTGATGTAGACGGGGACCTTGAGACCAGCCTCGCGGAGGGTCCGCTCGAGGGTCTCGAGGTACTTCCGCATGATCGGGGTGATGTACGCGCTCATCACGGTGGTCGAGGTCCGCTCGTACTCGCGCCATTCGGGAGCCACGGCGTGGCTGGCCACGACCGAGACACCGGGGAGCAGTCGTTCGAGTTCGGCGACGACGGTCTTCTCGTGGTCGGCGTTCAGATAGCTGTGCAGCAGACACACCGCGACCGCCTCGTACTCGCCGGCCTTGATCTGCGCAGCGACGCCGGCCAGTTCTTCGATGTCGACGGGCTCGATCTCGGCGCCTGTCGCGTCGAGCCGTTCGCGCACCTCGAAGGTCGCCGCACGGTCGAGCAGCGCGTCGGGCTTCTTGTACCGGAGGTTGTACATATCGGGGCGGTGGCCGCGTCCGATCAGGTACGTGTCGCGGAATCCGGCCGTCGTGACGAGCGCGACGTTCGCGCCGCGACGCTCGAGCAGAGCATTCAGACCCTGCGTGGTGCCGTGCACGAACACCTCGACGTCGGTGAGTTCGACACCAGCCTGTGCGACGGCGTCGAGGACACCCTCAACGAGGTTCGGGGGTGTCGAAAGTGCCTTGCTGGTGTGCAGGGACCCGTCCTCGGTCTCCAGGACCAGGTCGGTGAACGTCCCGCCAATGTCGATCGCCACGCGGTGTCGCATCTACTTCAATCGCCTCTCTGCGCCGAGCCGCGGGCGGAAGGCTCCGGCCGCGGTGGGGTGTGCCACTGAGCGTACGCGATGATCTGCTATTTGAACAACCGTGCGTTGCTCGCACAAATGAGGTTCTCATCTCGGCGCGCTGGACGCAGTCCGGACGGAAACGAGCCGGAAACACGGGCGACCCACGAGATCAACGCGACGGCTGTATATTCCGCATTCACCGAGGCGCCGCTCAGCGCTCGGTCAGTTCAGCCTAAGGCCGTGAAGCTCGGACGCCGTTGCGTTCCGGTTCGCTGCCCGCACACCCGTTCGGTTCATGGCATTGGTCGAGACGCACCGGGCATGGCTGGCGCCGGCTGGTGCCGGGCGAATTCCGCCCGCTGAACACGCCCCCGCGGCACCCGCTCAGCGGATGGAGAACCAGCTCACCGAGCCGCCGCCGCTCGCGAGCGCGGCGTCGACGTCCCAGTAGTCGGCGTCCTTCGTGTGGCTCGCGACCCAGACCTTCGTGCCGGCGTCGGTGCGCTCGACGCGCGTGACGACGGCCGTGTGGTCGCGGTCGCCGGAGCCGTCCCAGTCGAACTGCGCGAGGTCGCCGACCTTCACCTGGTCGCGCTGCGCGTCGGTGAGCTCGGTCGCGCGGTCGGTGCGGGTCAGCAGGTAGTCGCGGAGCGAGGTCGAGCTCGACCATGCGGCGGACATCGCCCCGGTGGCCGAGTCCACGTTCCAGGCGTCGTCCATCGTCCACCCGCGGGCGATCAAGGACTGACTGGCGAAGTTCACCGCGTCCTTGCCGGTCACCGCCGGATATTCGGCGGTGTTGTAGTCGTCCCAGTACTCGAGCACGTAGGCGAGCTGCGCGTCGATGCCCGGGTCGCTCGTGTAGGTCAGCGTGAGCGAGCCGGTTCTCGCGTCGGTCGCGGGGGCGGATGCCTCGGACGAGCCACCTGGCTCCGCGCCGGCGGATGCCTCGGCTGAGGCCGACGCGTCGGCCGAGGGCACCGACACGGTGACGGGCCGTCCCTCGCCGTCGGCGAAGACGACCTCGGCCGCGCCGATCGCGTCGCCGGTCGTCGCCGGGACGGCGAACGTGAGGTGGTCGGCGCTCGCCTCGAGGATGTCGGCGGGCGTGCCCGCGACCGAGACCTGCGCGACCGCGTCCAGGCGCTCGCCCGTGACAGTGATGGACGTGCCGCCCGTGAACGGGGCGGCGGCCTCCGAGAGGTCGCTCGTGATGGTCGGCTCGGACGTGCCCGCGACGGCGTCCGACGGCGCGGGTGATGCCGGGGTGGTGGCCGCGAACAGGCTCGCCGGCACGTCGTTCGCCACGGCCAGCGCGCCGAGGCCGGTCACGACGAGCACGGCCGCCGCCGACACGCCGACGGCCAGCCGATGCCGGGGCCGGCGAGGCCGCCTGGCCGCGGGCGACGAGGACCGGCGGTGCTCGACCGGGATCGGCGCCTCGGGCGTGAGGTTCCACGGGAACGCCGCGGGCTCGTGCGAGCTCGGCCCGGCCGGCACGGCACGGGCGCGAGACGGCGCCTCGGCGGACAACGGCACGGGCTCTGGCGCCGACCCGGAGTCGGCGACCAACGGCGCGGGCGCCGCCTCGGCAGGTGTCGGCTCGGCACGCACCGGCTCGGCAGGCGCCGGCTCGGCGGGCGTCGGCTCGGCAGGCGCCGGCTCGGCGGGCGTCGGCGCGGGTGCGGCGAATGAGGTTTCGAGGAGTTCCGTCAGCGGCCCGGCCGGTTCGTCGACCAGAGGCGTCGCCGCCGACGTCTCAAATGTCGCGGGGTCGGCGGGCACGGGCTCGGCGGGCGCATCCTCGGCGGGCGCATCCTCGGCGGGCGCGTCCTCGGCGGACGCGTCCTCGGCGGACAGCGTCTCGCGGAGAACGGTCGGTTCGCCCAGCTCAACGTCCGAGTGCGCGGCCCTCGGATGGTCGACCGGCACAGGCGCAACGGTCGCGGTCTCGTCCAGCATGGGTGCCGCTTCGGTCGGCATGGACTCGACCGGCGTGGCCTGGTCCCACCTGGGCGCCCCCTCGGTCGGCATGGGCTCGACGGGCGCGGCCTGCGCAGGACTCGCGTCGGCCTGGCGCGACGAGCCGTGGCCGGCCGGCGCGACTGCTGGCGGAACGTCTCCGGCGGCGCGGCGATTGGCCGGGCGTGCCGCACGGTGCTTCGGGCCCAGGTCGTCGACCGGTCGGGACGACGCGCGACGTCCCGAACGGGCGCCGGGGGCGGAGGCCGATGTGGCACCCGCGCCCTGGGCCCGCGCAACACTGCCGGGCGCAGCCGGGTCCGGCGCAGCCGCGGATGGCGCACCAGCATCCGGCGCAGCCCTGCCCGGCGCAGCCGCCTCCGCCGCAGCGGCGCCCGACGCCTCGGCGGCGGACTGCGCGGCGAGCTCGGCCGCCGAGGCCTCGCCGAACAGCCGGGTCAACGCCTCGGCATCGACGGATCCGGGCGGCCGGAAGCTCGAGCGGCGACGGGGTGCTGGGGAGTCCTGATTCACGGCGTGGGGAGGGGTCGGAAGCGGTAGGGACTCACAGTTCAGCACGCGAAAGTCCGAGATTCCTCAAGCACGGAGGCCACCGATCGATTTCCGCGCCTCGTGGCGTCGATCGCAGGTGGGTGGCTCAGCGGATCGAGAAGTAGCTCACGGAGCCGCCGCCGGTCGCGAGCGCGGTGTCGACGTCCCAGTAGTCGGCGTCTTTGGTGTGCCCGCCGACCCAGACCTTCGTGCCGGCCTCGCTCCGCTCGACGCGCGTGACGACGGCCGTGTGGTCGCGGTCGCCCGAATCGTCCCAGTCGAACTGGGCGATGTCGCCGACCTTGACCTGGTCGCGCTGCGCGTCAGCCAGTTCGGTGGCCCGGTCGGTCCGGGTCCGCAGGTAGTCGCGCAGCGCGGTCGAGCTCGCCCAGCTCGGCGACATCGCTCCCGTGGCGCGGTCGAGGCTCCAGCCGGCGTCCATGGTCCAGCCGCGGGCGAGCAGCGACTGACTGGCGAAGTTCGCACAGTCGTACCCGCTGATGACCGGGAACTCGGCGGTGTTGTAGCTGCTCCAGTACGTCAGCACGTACGCGAGCTGCGCGTCGATGCCGGGGTCGCTCGTGTAGGTCAGGGTGAGCGTCCCTGGCGCGTCGGCCACGGCCGTCACGTTCGCCGGGTCGGCGGCGGATGCCACGGACGCGGCGCTGCTCGAGGCATCCGTCTCGACGTCGGGAGCCGCGCCGGCCGCATCGGCGAACGTGACCGCGACGGCGCCGAGCGCCGTGTCCGCGGTCGCGGGCACCGCGAACGTGACGTGGTCGGCGCTCGCCTCGACGATCGGCGCAGGGGCGCCGCCGACGGCGACCTGCGTGATCCGATCGAGCCGCTCGCCCGTGACGGTCACCTGCGTGCCGCCGGTGAAGGGCGCCTGCGCGGTCGACAGCCCGCCCGTGATCGTGGGTCGTGCGGCCGCGATCGTCGACGTGATCTCGTCGGCGACGGGTGCGAGCGGCGCCGCTTGCGCTCCCAGGGTGCTCGGCACGGTCGTTCGCCCGGCGGCCTGCGCGGCCGACGGTGCGTCGCTCGTGACCGCGAGCGCGCCGAACGCACTCACGCCGACGATCGCCGTCGCCGACGAGATCGCCGCCCAACGGTGCACCTCACGGCGGGGCGCGGCGGCGGCCCGGGCGGGTTGCACGCGATGCCGCGGGGCGCGATCGGCGGCGCGGCGCATGGCGCGGTTGGAGCGCTGGGCGCGTCCGGGCGCGCGATGACGGTGGGCCGTCTGGGTCGTTTCGGGCGCGGTCGAGCTGAGCGTATCGAGTTCGTGGGGCACGATGGAGCGGCTGGACTTTCCTGGATCGGGCGGGGGCCGGGGCGGGCAGACGGGGCGGGAGAAGCCGACAGTTCAGCACCCGAAATTGTGAGGAACCCTCTCAGACCCTGGACAACCCCTCAACGCGCGGCCGCGGTCGCCCCAACCCACTGCCGAACGGCCCCACTGCCGAACGGCCCCACTGCCGAACAGTCGCGGATGGCGGGTCACATCCCGACGCACCCACCATCCGCGACCGTTCGGCGCGACAGTCAGCGCCCTCCTGATCCGAACCACCCCGTGACCCTGCCGAACGGTCGCATATGGCGGGTCACATCCCGACGCACCCACCATCCGCGACCGTTCGGCGCGACAGTC
>NZ_JAVKGQ010000008.1:128968-181483 GCF_031432255.1 Agromyces aerolatus
ATCCGAACCACCCCGTGACCCTGCCGAACGGTCGCATATGGCGGGTCACATCCCGGCGCACCCACCATCCGCGACCGTTCGGCGCGGCGTGTTCAGGCGTCGGCGCGGTCGGGCATGCGGGTGCGGGCGCGGTCGCGGGCGCGGGCGCGGTCGCGCCCCAGCAGCACCCGCGCGCCCGCGAGCACGAGCGGCACGAGGACGAGCGCGGCCACGACGTTCACCGCGGCGAAGCCGCCGAGCTCGAGCACCAGGCCCGAGAAGGCGGCGGCCAGCGCGGCGGCGAAGTTCATCGAGGCATCCGATGCGCCCTGCAGCGGCACCCGCAGGTCGCGGCCGACGGACGTCGTCAGCAGCGCCGATCCGCCGATCATGCCCGCCGACCAGCCGAGGCCGAGCAGCCCGAGCGCGAGCGGGATGAGCAGCATGTCGTCGGGCGGCGCGAGCATGCCGAGGAGCGTGGCCGAGAGCAGCACGACCGCGCCCGCTCCGATCACGCCGATCGCGCCGAGCCGGTCGACGAGCCAGCCGACGAGCGGGCTCGCGCCGTACATGCCGAGGATGTGGATCGAGATCACGAGCCCCACGAGCCCCAGCGAAAGCCCGTGCGCGTGCATGTGCACGGGCGTCATGACCATGACGGCCACCATGACCGTGTGCGAGCACACGACGGCGGCGAGCGCGAGCAGCGCGCGCGGCTCGCGAACCGCGATCGCGAGCGCGCGCCACGATCCGATCGGTCGGGCGGCGGGCGCAGCGGGCGGGTCGGATGCCTCGGGCGCGACGCCGGCCGCAGGCGTGAGCTCGTTCGGCGTCATGTTCGGTTCCGCGCCGGCCCTCGCCGCGACCGGACCGCCGGCTTCCGCGCGGAGTCGTGGGGCGTCGCCGTCGTTCGCGTCGCCGCGTGCGAGACCGCGCGCGGCGCCATCCGGGGCGTCGAGTCCGGCGTCGGATGCGACCCCGGCCGCGGCCGGCTGCTCGGCCGCGAGCTCGCCCGGTCGAGGCATCCGGAGCAGTGAGGCGACCAGCAGGGTCGAGACGGCGAACGCCGCACCCGACAGCAGGAACGGCCCGACCAGCGGCGGCAGGCCGAGCGACCGGCCGAGTGCGTCGCCGAACTCCGACAGGTTCGGCCCGGCGACCGAGCCGAGCGTGGTCGCCCACAGCACGAGCGACATGGCGCGCGCCTCGAAGCCGGCGCTCGCGACCTCGGTGGCCGCGAAGCGGGCCTGCAGCCCGGCCGCCGATCCCGCCCCGAACGCGGCGAGCCCGAGGAACACGAGCGGCACGAACGCGGTGACGGCCGCCGTGATGACGAGCCCGGCGCCGACGGCCGCGAGCGCGTAGCCCGTCGCGAGCGCGACATGCCGGCCCCGGGCGACGGCGAGCCGCGCGAGCGGGATCGCCACGAGCCCCGCGCCGAGCACCGAGGAGGTCTGGCTGAGTCCCGCGAGGATCACCGTGCCGGTCAGCTCCTGCGCGAGCAGCGCGGCGACCGCGATGCCCGACGCGACGCCGATGCCCGCGAGCAGCTGGTTGCCGATCAGGATCGCGAGCGAGAGCCCGCGGCGAGGCATCCCCTCGACCGGATCGTGTCGGCGCGGCTCGCTCATGTCACTCGTATTCGGGCGCGGCGGGCAGGCCGAAGAACTCTTCGAGGGTCGTCACGCCCGTGCGGTGCATCTCGCCCGCGAGGTCGCCGCCGACGAACCTGAAGTGCCAGGGCTCGTACTCGTAACCCGTCACGGGCGTCTTGTCCGCGGGGTAGCGCAGGATGAACCCGAACCGGTACGCGTTGTCGCGCAGCCAGATGCCCTCGGCGGTCTCGCCGAAGCACGCGTTCAGCGAGCACTCCCCCGACTCCGGGCCGATGTCCATCGTGAGTCCGGTCTGGTGCTCGCTGAACCCCGGACGTGCGGTCGAGAGGTCGTCGCCGCTGTAGACGCTCTCCTGCGCCGAGTACGAACGGTAGGCACTGTTCGAGGCGAGCGAGAGCCCGGCCTCGTTCGCGGCCGCGTCGAACATCGCGACGATGGCGTCGCTGGCCGCCTGGCGCAGCAGCGGATCCCAGGTGTGCGGCACCGGCACGTCGACGAGGTCATCGGGCACGTAGTCCATGGGGTTCAGCGGGCGGAGCTTGTTGACGACGACCCAGATGCTCGCCGGGTCGTCGAGCGAGTGCGCGGCGCGGTCGAACGTGTCGACGCTCGCGGGCGCCGGGGCCTCGGCGGGCGCGGGTCGCGGGGCGGGCGCCTCGGGGCCTGGGGGCGGGGCGGATGCCTCGGGGCCGGCGGGCTCGGCACCGGCGCCGCCGCCCGAGACCGCGCCGACCACGATCGCCGCGACACCGAGCAGCGCGACGATCGCCGGGATAGCGACGCGCATGCGTCGCCGGCTCAGCTCGATGGCGCGTTGCTCAGGCTCGGTCGACACCGCTGAAGTCTACTCGGGGCCGATCGCCGGCGACCCGCCCGCGCGCGGCGCCCGTTCGGCTGGGCGGGCCCGCCCAGGTGCGCGGCGCCCGTGTGCGTGCGCGGCGCCCGCCCGTGCGGCTGCGGCCTCCTCGTTTCCTTGCTCAGGAATCCGTGCGCGACACGCCGCGCGGCGCGCGGCGCGGCGCGGCGCGGCGGCGAGATCTTCCTGAGCAGGGATTGAGCGGGCGGTGGCGGGGATGAAACCAGGGCGTGAGAGCGCTCTCTTGACAAAGCCCGGGCGCGATCGTAGAGTCTCGTCTCAAGTTCGTGAGAGCGCTCTCACCGAGCGCTTCCGCGACTCTTCTGCCCTGGCGCGCAGGTCCTTCGGCGTGCCTGCGCATCCACTGCACCACCCGACGCACACATCCCACGCCCACACAAAGGAGTGACCGTGAAACGCTCACGACCCATCCGCGCCGCAGCCGCCATCGCCGGCGCGGCCACCATCGCCCTCGTCGCCACGGCCTGTGCCGGCGGCGGCGACAGCGCGGCCGAGGACGGCGAGCTCACCCTCACCGTGACCACGTTCGGCACCTTCGGCTACGACGACCTCTACGCCGAGTACGAGGAGCTCAACCCCGGCATCACCATCGAGGCCACGAACATCGACACGGGCGGCAACGCCCGGACCGACGCCTTCACCAAGATCGCCGCGGGCTCGGGTCTCAGCGACGTCGTCGCCATCGAGGAGGGCTGGCTCGGCGCGATCATGGAGGTCTCCGACCAGTTCGTCGACCTCCGCGACCACGGGATCGAGGACCGCGAGTCCGACTGGGTCGACTGGAAGGTCGAGCAGGCCACCGACGCCGACGGCCGGATCATCGGCTACGGCACCGACATCGGCCCCGAGGGCATCTGCTACAACGGCCCCGCGCTCGCGGCGGCCGGCCTGCCGACCGACCGCGCCGAGGTCGCGGCCCTGCTCGAGGGCGACTGGGCGCACTTCTTCGACGTCGGCCGCCAGTACCAGCAGACGACCGGCAAGGCCTGGTTCGACCACTCGGGCTTCGTCTGGAACGCGATGGTCAACCAGATGCCCGAGGGCTACTACACCTCCGATGGCGACCTGAACGTCGAGGGCAACGCCGAGCTGCAGTCCAACTTCGAACTGCTCGGCGCCGCGGTCGACGACGGCCTGTCGGCCGCGCAGACCGCGTGGGACTGGAACGGCGGCAAGTCGTTCGTCGACGGCACGTTCGCGACCTTCGTCTGCCCGGGCTGGATGCTCGGCGTGGTGCAGGGCCAGGTCGAGGCGGGCGGCGGCGATGCCGCGACCGGCTGGGACTTCGCCGACGTGTTCCCCGGCGGCGCGGGCAACTGGGGCGGTGCGTTCCTGTCCGTCCCCGAGTCATCCGAGCACCAGGAGGAGGCGGCGAAGCTCGCCGACTGGCTCACGCAGCCCGAGCAGCAGGTGAAGCAGTCGGCCGCGGCCGGCAACTTCCCCAGCACGGTCGAGGCGCAGGAGACCCTCGCGGCCGAGGCGACGCCGAACGAGTTCTTCAACGGCGCGCCGACCGGCGCGATCCTCGCCGAGCGCGCCCAGGGCATCGTCGCCCAGTTCAAGGGACCGGACGACTCGGTCATCCAGGAGAACGTGTTCGGCCCGCCACTGCAGAAGCTCGACCGCGGTGAGGTCACCGTGCAGCAGGCGTGGGACGAGGCGCTCTCGCTCCTGAACGAGCTCGTCGGCTGATCCCGTTGGTCGAGTAGCGAGCGCCAGCGAGCGTATCGAGACCCGGTGAGCCGGTCTCGAGGACTCGGTCACCGGGTCTCGATACGCGTGCTCGTTCCTCGCGCGCTACTCGACCAGCGCGGGTTCGGAAAGGACCATCAGATGACCGCCACGCTGCAGCCGCCGACGCGCGACGATGTGCCTCGCGCCTCACGGCCCGCCGCCCCGGCCCGCCTCACCCTCCGCCAGCGCCTCAGCCGCTTCGACGTGAAGGCGAGCCCGTACCTCTACGTCTCGCCCTTCTTCCTGCTGTTCGCGCTCGTCGGGCTGTTCCCGCTCATCTACACGTTCGTCGTGTCGATGTTCGAGTGGGATCTGCTGAAGGGCCAGGGCGAGTTCGTCGGCCTCGGCAACTTCACCGAGGTGCTGGGCGACGCGTTCTTCTGGAACTCGATCCGCAACACGATCAGCATCTTCCTGCTGTCGGCGATCCCGCAGCTGGCGATGGCCCTGCTCATCGCGGCCCTGCTCGATCGCGGCCTGCGCTCGCCGACCATCTGGCGCATGAGCGTGCTGCTCCCTTACGTCGTCACGCCCGTCGCCGCGGCCCTGATCTTCTCGAGCGTGTTCAACGAGGCCGACGGCCTGGCCAACAACCTGCTGAACCTCATCGGCATCCCCGACCAGGCCTGGAAGCACGACACGTTCCTGTCGCACCTCGCCATCGCGAGCATGGTCAACTGGCGCTGGACGGGCTACAACGCGCTCATCCTGCTCGCCGCCATGCAGGCCGTGCCGAAGGACCTCTACGAGTCCGCCGCGATCGACGGCGCGGGCGCGGTGCGCCGGTTCTTCTCGATCACGATCCCCTCGATCCGGCCGACGCTCATCTTCGTCATCATCACCTCGACGATCGGCGGCCTGCAGATCTTCACCGAGCCGCGCCTGTTCGACGTGTCGAACGCGGGCGGCATCGGCGGCAGCGACCGGCAGTTCCAGACCACGGTCCTCTACATGTGGGAGCTCGCGTTCTTCCGCAGGGACTTCGGCGAGGCATCCGCCGTCGCCTGGTTGCTGTTCCTGCTCATCGTGGCCTTCGGCCTCATCAACTTCGTCGTCTCGCGACGCATCGCGAACACGGGCGCGTCGCGCAGGCGGCGACGAGGGCGAGCGGATGCCTCGCACGAGACGGATGCCTCTGGGCGGACGGATGCCTCGGCCGAGGCCACCACGCGCTCGATCACGATCGAAGGGGCGAACCGATGACGACCGCCACCCCCGAGCCGATCCCCGCGGAGCGGGTCGACCTCGTCGCGCCGGAACGGCCGCAGCCCGAGGCATCCGTCACCGGCGACCGCCCGCTGCGGCGCCGCAGCCGTCAGGGCGACGCGGGCCTCGGCTCACGACCCGGGTTCCTCACCTACGGCCTGCTCGCCGCGTTCGTGATCGGCGGCGCCTACCCGCTGTGGTGGTCGTTCGTCGTCGGCAGCGGCACGAACGCGACGCGCGGCGAGACGCTGCCGCTCGTCCCGGGCGGCAACTTCCTCGCCAATGCGGCGAAGGTGTTCGACGCGATCCCGTTCTGGCTCGCGCTCGGCAACTCGATCATCGTGTCGACCGTGATCACGATCTCGGTCGTGACGTTCTCGACGCTCGCGGGCTACGCGTTCGCGAAGCTGCGCTTCCGCGGCCGCGACGGGCTCATGGTGTTCGTGATCGCGACCATGGCGATCCCGACGCAGCTCGGCATCATCCCGCTGTTCATGGTCATGAAGGAGCTCGGCTGGACGGGTGAGCTCGGCGCGGTCATCGTGCCGACGCTCGTGACCGCGTTCGGCGTGTTCTTCATGCGGCAGTACCTCGTCGACGTGATCCCCGACGAGCTCATCGAGGCCGCGCGCGTCGACGGGGCGAACCAGATCCGCACGTTCCTGAACGTCGCGCTGCCCGCGGCCCGGCCCGCGATGGCGATCCTCGGCCTGTTCACGTTCATGATGGCGTGGACCGACTTCCTGTGGCCGCTCATCGTGCTGAGCCCGCAGAACCCGACACTGCAGACCGCGCTCAGCCAGCTGCAGTCCGGCTACTACGTCGACTACTCGATCGTGCTGACGGGCGCCGTGCTCGCCACCATCCCGCTGCTCGTGCTGTTCATCGTGGCCGGCAAGCAGCTCATCTCCGGAATCATGCAAGGAGCCGTGAAGGGTTGACCATGCACCACCTCACCCCCGCCCCCGTCCCGCCCGCGGCCGTGCCCCCGAGCGCCTTCGGCGCCGACTTCATCTGGGGCTCGGCGACCGCCGCGCAGCAGATCGAGGGCGCCGCCCGCGAGGGCGGGCGCGAGGACTCGATCTGGGATGCGTTCGCCCGGGTGCCGAACGCGATCGCGAACGGCGACACGCCCGCCGAGGGCGTCGACCACTACCACCGGATGCCCGAGGACGTCGCGCTCATGCGGTCGCTGGGCCTCGACTCGTACCGGTTCTCGACGAGCTGGGCTCGCGTCATCCCCGGCGGGCGGTCGGTCAATCGCGAGGGCCTCGACTTCTACTCACGACTCGTCGACGAGCTGCTCGGCGCCGGCATCCTGCCGTGGCTCACGCTCTACCACTGGGACCTGCCGCAGGCGATCCAGGAGCGCGGCGGCTGGGCGAGCCGCGACACCGCATACCGGTTCGTCGAGTACGCCGAGGCCGTCTACGACGCACTCGGCGACCGGGTCACGCACTGGACGACGTTCAACGAGCCGCTGTGCTCGTCGCTGATCGGCTACGTCGGCGGCGAGCACGCGCCCGGTCTGAACGAACCGGCCGCGGGCCTCGCCGCCGTGCACCACCAGCACCTGGCGCACGGCCTCACGGTGCGGCGACTGCGCTCGCGCGCGCAGAGCGCGGGCCGGGACATCCGCCTGGGCATCACGCTGAACCTCACCAACGCGGTGCCGGACGACCCGGCCGACCCGGCGGATGTCGAGGCCGCGCGGCGCATCGACGCGCTCTGGAACCGGATGTTCCTCGAGCCGCTCGTGGTGGGCGCGTACCCGGTCGACCTGCTCGAGGACGTGCGCGGATTCGGGCTCGACGAACGCATCGAGCCGGGCGACCTCGAGCTCATCGCCGCGCCGATCGACTTCCTCGGCGTGAACCACTACCACGACGACAACGTGTCGGGGCGGCCGCTGCCGGCCGACGCGGTGCCGTCGCTGCGGCCCACGGACAAGCCCGGTCGATCGCCGTTCCCCGGCAGCGAGTGGGTCACGCAGCCGAGCCGCGGGCTGCCGCGGACCGCCATGGACTGGGAGGTGAACCCGCGCGGGCTCGAGGAGCTGCTCGTGCGGCTCGGCCGCGAATACCCGGCGCTCCCGCCGCTGTACGTGACCGAGAACGGTGCGGCGTACGACGACGAGGTCGCCGACGACGGGCGCGTGCACGACGACGACCGCACGCAGTACCTGCTCGACCACATCGCGGCCGTCGGCCGCGCGATCGACGCCGGCGCCGACGTGCGCGGGTATTTCGTGTGGTCGCTGCTCGACAACTTCGAGTGGGCGTGGGGATACGAGAAGCGGTTCGGCATCGTGCGCGTCGAGCGCGACACCATGGCGCGCATCCCGAAGGACAGCGCGCTCGCCTACGCGGCGCTGATCGCGCAGGCGAAGACCGTCGCCGCGGCCGCGCCGGCGCCGCCCGCGGCTAGCGTCGAGTGATACCGATCCCGCGCCAGTGTGCACGCTTTCGGGTCACACTCGGTGCGGATCGGCATCACTCGCCGGACGGGTCCGGGTCCGAGGCGTCGGCGACACGCCGCTATCTTGGAGGCAAGCGGGCCCGGCCCGCGCGTGGAGAGGGGACGCGATGATCGGAGCCACCGGCGGCGCGCCCACGCTCGAGATGGTGGCCGCGCGCGCAGGCGTCTCGCGGGCGACCGTGTCGCGCGTCGTGAACGGCTCGCCGAAGGTCAGCCCCGACGTCGTCGCGAGCGTGCAGGCAGCGATCGCCGACCTGAACTACGTGCCGAACCGCGCCGCGCGCTCGCTCGCGAGCCGGCGAACGCAGTCGATCGCGCTCATCGTGCCCGAGTCCGCCGCGAAGGTCTTCGACGACCCGTTCTTCGCCTCGATCGTGCAGGGCATCGCGCTCGCGATCGCCTCGACCGACTACACGCTCACCATGCTCATCGAGTCCGAGGTCGACCCGGGGAAGACCCGCCGATACCTGCTCGGCGGCAACGTCGACGGCGCGCTCGTCGTCTCGCACCACACCGGCGACCACTCGTATGCGCAGCTCAGCGGCTCGCTGCCGCTGGTGTTCGGCGGCCGGCCGCTCGACGTGGCCGAGTCGAGCGGGTACACGGTCGACGTCGACAACGAGCACGGCGCCGCGCTCGGCACGCGGCACCTCGTGGAGCGCGGGGCTCGGCGCATCGCGACGATCGCCGGCCCGCAGGACATGCCGCCCGGCGTCGACCGGCTGCGCGGCTGGCGCACGTCGCTCGAGGACGCCGGTCTCGCGACCGACCTGGTGGAGGCCGGTGACTTCACCGCCGCCTCGGGCGCCGCGGCGATGCGCCGGCTGCTCGAGCGCGACTCCGCGATCGACGGCCTGTTCGCGGCCAACGACCAGATGGCGATGGGTGCGCTGCTCGCGCTGGCCGAGGCCGGGCGACGCGTGCCCGACGACGTCGCGGTCGTGGGGTTCGACGACGACCGGTACGCCGCGACGACGGTTCCGGCCCTCACGACCGTGCGCCAGCCGTCGTCGCAGATGGGCACCGAGATGGCGACCAAGCTCGTGAAGCTCATCGAGGGCCAGGCCGTCGAGTCCGAGACCATCCTCCCGACCGAGCTCGTGGTCCGCGCGACGGCGTAGCCGCGCCGCGCCCCGCTTCGCTCCGCCTCTGCCGGGCGAGCCTCGCGCGCGCCGAAAGTGTGTTGGAGTGCCACTCACGCGGGGCTCGGGGCCACCATGCGCGCGCGGGCTCGGTCCCACCACGCACGCGTGGGCTCAGGCGGATGCCTCGCCGGGGGGCGCGGGCTCGAAGCATACGTCCGGGAGGGCCGCGAACCGGGCGCGCATGACCTCGATCGCCTCGGGGTTCCGATCCACGAGCACGAAGCGGCGCTCGAGCGCCGCGGCGACGGCGCCAGTCGTGCCCGACCCCGCGAAGAAGTCGAGCACCCAGTCCCCCGGCCGGCTCGAGGCCTGCACGATGCGGCGCAGCACGCCCTCGGGCTTCTGCGTCGGGTAGCCGGTCTTCTCCCGCCCGGTCGGCGACACGATGGTGTGCCACCACACGTCGGTGGGCAGCTTGCCGAGCTCGGCCTTCTCGGGCGTGACGAGCCCGGGGGCCATGTAGGGCTCGCGGTCGACCGCGGCGGAGTCGAACCAGAACCGCTCGGGATCCTTCACGTACACGAGGATCGTGTCGTGCTTCGCGGGCCATCGGCTGCGGCTCTTCCCGCCGTAGTCGTACGCCCAGATGATCTCGTTGAGGAAGCACTCGCGCCCGAACAGCGCATCGAGCAGCACCTTCGCATAGTGCGCCTCGCGGTAGTCGAGGTGCAGGTACAGCGTGCCGTCGTCGGCGAGCAGCCGCCACGCCTCGGTCAGCCGCGGCTCGAGGAATCCCCAGTAGTCGTCGAACCGGTCGTCGTAGCTGAGCAGGTCGCCGCGGATGCGCTCGTAGCGTTTGCCGGCGAAGCCGGTGACGGCGAGCGGCGCCGGGCGGGCGCGGGTCGCGCCGGCGGGCGCGGCACGCGGGTGAGCGGATGCCTCGGCTGAGGCATCCGGCCCGTCGAGGCGCACGTGCCGCACCGACTGTCTCGTCTGCGGGCGCCCGGTGTTGAATGGCGGGTCGAGGTAGACGAGCGTGAACGCGCCGTCCGGCAGGGTCGGCAGCACGTCGAGGTTGTCCGCGTGGATGATGCGGTCCGGTCCGTCGAGCGCCACGCGCCCAGTCTGCCAGCGCGGGGAGCGGGCGCATCGCTCCCCGCGCCGTCGCGGCCTCAGGCCGGGCTGCGCCGATACTCGATGCGGGTGTCGATGGCCTCGTCCTGGGTGACGATGCGTGCCTCTGCCGAGCCCGGCGCGTGGGTGATCCAGGGGGTGGCGACCTCACGCCGGACCCCGTCGGCGCTCTCGAACGTCGTGACCGCGCGAGCCTGCACGCGAAGTTCGAGGTGCAGGCAACTGGCCGTCACGTGATACTCGACGAACCCGTCGCTGCGCTCGGTCGTCGTCAGGCTCGATTGGCACGTGTTCGCCTGGACAGTCACCGCGGTGGCCCCCTCGGCGGCGTCGGCGGCGTTGGCGGCGACCGCGCCACTCAGTGCCAACCCGACGGCGACGCCCATGACACCGATGCCTCGCGTGATGTGCCTCATGATGCTTCCCTTCCCTCGCGGCGATCTGCCATGAGGATCCTAATATTCTTTCGGGAGGCTCTGGGTCCGCTGCGCTTCGCGTGCGCACGGCGCGGTCTGCGCGGCGCGTTCTCGCGGCGCGGGGCGGGTCAGCGTTCGACGTCGAGGCGGATGCGGCCGCGGAAGCGGTCGGGATCGTCGGCGTCGGCGTCGGACGACGCGAACGCGATGCCCTTGTCACCGTCGCCCGGCAGCGGCGCGGGCGCGGGCAGCCGGCTCTGCCGGTCGGCCTCGACCTGCGCCTCGTACTTGCGCGGCGCGAACACCTCGTCGCCGATCATGAGCACGCCGCCGGCGGTACCGCCGCGCTTGGTCTTGTCGGTGAGGTCGATCCAGCCGGCGCGCTGCGCCACCCAGCCGACGGCGATCACCGCGACCGCGATCAACGCCCAGATCCACCACTCCACCTGGCGAGTCTAACGAAGCCCGCCTGACCGTTCCTCAGCATCCACCCGAACACCCGGTGAACGCCGGCATCCCGCTGGTTGGGTAGCGAGCGCATCGAGCCGCGCGGCCCGAACCGAGCGGGCATCGGCCGGGGTCTCGATACGCGTGCTCGTGCCTCGCTCGCTACTCGACCAACGGGGGCCGGCGAGTAGCGCCCGACGAAGGAGGACGCGTATCGAGACCCGTCGCGCTCCTCGACCAACGGGCGGGTCAGGGCACCCGCTGGAGCCATTCGCGGGTCGAGAACTTCGTCTCCACCAGCTGCTCGGCCTCGGCGAGCTCGTCGGCGGTGACGGCGCCGGGCACCGCGCCGTACAGCGACGTGAACGTCTGCTTGAGGCTCTCGATGATCGCGGCCCGGCTGAGGCCCGTCTGCGAACGCAGCGGGTCGACCCGCTTCGCGGCGCTCGCGATGCCCTTATCGCTGAGCTTCTCGCGCCCGATGCGGAGCACCTGCAGCATCTTCTCGTTGTCGAGGTCGTACGCCATGGTGACGTGGTGCAGCACGCCGCCCGAGCCGAGCCGCTTCTGCGCGGCGCCGCCGATCTTGCCGAGCGGGCTCGCGATGTCGTTCAGCGGCTGGTAGGTCGCCTCGACGCCGAGCGCGCGCAGCCCCTGCAGCACCCAGTCGTCGAGGTACGCGTAGGAGTCGGCGAAGCTCATACCCTGCACGAGCTCGGCCGGCACATACAGCGAATACGTGACGACGTTGCCCCGCTCCATCATCATCGCGCCGCCGCCCGAGATGCGGCGCACGACGTCGAAGCCGTACCGCTCGGCGCCCTCGGGGTCGACCTCGTTCTTGACGGACTGGAACGAGCCGATGACGACCGCCGACTCGTCCCATTCCCAGATGCGCAGCGTGGGCTTGCGTCGACCCTCGCCGACGCGCGTCGCCAGGACCTCGTCGAGCGCGAGGTGCAGTCGCGGCGGCACGGCGGCGTCGTGCACGAGCTCCCACTCGTAGTCCGACCAGGCGCGTGCGTTCGTGAGCGCCCGGCGCACGGCGACCGCGACGGCCTCGGCCGAGAACCCGAGCATGACGGTGCCCTCGCGCAGCCCCGCCGTGATCGCCGCGGCGATCTGCTTGGCGTCGGACGCCGCGGGCAGGCCGTCGAGCGCGCGGTTCAGGTCGTCGAGCGCCTCGTCGGGCTCGAGGAAGAAGTCGCCCGCGACGCGCGGGTTGCTGAGACGATCGTCGACCACGTCGAAGTCGACGACCACGAGCTTGCCACCGGGAACCTTGTACTCGCCGTGCATGACGGACAGCCTACGGCGAGCGGATGTCTCGTGCCCCGAGCCGCGCACCCGGTCTCGTCGTGCGCCATCGGTTGGGCCACTCGAGCGGTCACAGATGGCGGGTCCGAGCGCGCGACAGCCGCCATATGCGACCGTTCGACGGGGATTGCCTGGAGCGAGCGGGTCAGTCGACCGCGAAGCGGGCGTCGAGCCAGGCGACGAGGTCGGCACGGACCTCCTCCTGGTTCGTCTCGTTGAAGACCTCGTGGCGCGCGCCCGGGTAGACGATCACCTCGACGTCAACGAGTCCGGAACGGCGGACGTACGCCTCCGCGAGCCGGCGCGCGCTCTCCTCGCCGCCGAGCGTGTCGTCGGAGCCGACCATGATGAGCAGCGGCAGCTCGGCCGGGAGCCCCCGGGCCGGCCGACCGACCAGCCGGGCCGCGTCGGCGAGGCCGAACAGCCGCTGCAACCGCTCCGGGGTCGTGTACGGGTCGGCCGCGAACTCCGCGGCGACCGACGGGTCGCGGCTCAGCCACTCCACGCCGGTCGATCCGAGGTGCCGGTGCCGGCGGTTGAGGTCGCCGGCGTCCATGTGCCGGACCGTGCGGTAGGCCGTGCCGGTCAGCACGACCCCGTCGTATCGGTCGGCGTGGCGGTTCACGATGATCTGCGCCATGAGCGACCCCCATGAGTGCCCCAGCAGCACGAGCGGGATCTCGTCGCCCTCGGCCGCCCTGACGATGCCGGTGAACTGCTCGACCGCCGCGATCGCGGCCCGGAGCCCGCCCGGACCGAGTCGGCCGATGCGCGTGAGGTCGCCGCCGTGCTGCTCGAACCCGGTCTGCCCGTGGCCGCGATGGTCATCGGCCCAGACCGAGTACCCGGCGGCGTTGAGCGCGTCGATCACTCGCCCGTACCGTCCGATGTGCTCACCGACCCCGTGGACCAGCTGCACCACCGCCGTGGGCTCGGGCACCCGCCACGACGAGTAGTGGATGCGCACGCCGTGCGGGTCGGTGAAGGTCGCCATGCGCACATTCTGCCGGTCCGGGTCTCGATACGCGCCCTCGTTCCTCGGGCGCTACTCGACCGACGAGGGGCCGATCGGAGAGCCGGGGAATGATTAGCGGCGCTCATTAGTTAGGCTAAGGGTATGTCCGACACCATGACCGCGCCCGCGACCGCGCCCCTGCGCACGCGCCGCCCGACGCTCGCCGAGCAGAGCACCGAGCTGCGCCTCGCCGTCATGCGGGTCGCCAGGCGGCTCCGCCAGGAGCGCGCCGACACCGACATCAGCGCGACCCAGCTCGCGGCACTCGGCTGGATCGCGAGCGAGGGCCCCATCACGCTCGGCCGCATCGCCGAGCTCGAACGCGTGACCCCGCCCTCCATGAACCGCACGGTGAACCGGCTCGTCGACGCGGGCTATGTGACCCGCGAGGGCTCGCCCGACGACGGCCGGAAGGTGCTGCTCCGCACGACCGAGGCCGGCGCCGCGATCGTCCGCGAGACCCGGCGTCGCCGCGACGCCTGGATCGCCAAGCGCTTCTCCGCCCTCAGCCCTGACGAACGAGAGACGCTCGCCAAGGCCACCACGATCCTCGGGAGGCTCGCCGACCAGTGACGAACATGTTCCGCTCTCTCGCCCATGTCGACTACCGCATCTGGTTCATCGGCGCGCTCGTCTCGAACGTGGGCGCGTGGATGCAGGCCACCGCTCAGAACTGGGTCGTGCTCACCGAGCTCAGCGACAACGACGCGCTCGCGGTCGGCATCACCGTCGCGCTCCAGTTCGCCCCGCAGCTGCTCCTGGTGCCCCTCACGGGACTCATCGCCGACCGGTTCGACCGGCGCAAGATCCTCATGGTCACGCAGACGTCGCTCATGCTGCTCGGGCTCGCGCTCGGCCTGCTCCTGCTGCTCGGCCACGCCGAGCTGTGGCACCTGTACATCTTCGCGGCGCTGCTCGGCGTGGTGAACGCCATCGACAACCCCGCGCGCCAGACCTTCGTGTCCGATCTCGTCTCGGGCGCGGACATGTCGAACGCGGTCGCGCTGAACTCGGCGTCGTTCAACACGGCACGCATGATCGGGCCCGCGGTCGCGGGCCTGCTGATCGTGGTGGTCGGCTCGGGCTGGGTGTTCATCATCAACGCGGCGACCTTCCTCGCGGTGCTGGCCGCGCTCGTCCTGCTGCTCCGCCGGCCGCTCAGGCGGATGAGTCGCGCGCCGCAGCAGCGTGGGGCGTTCGTCGCGGGCTTCCGGTACGCCTGGAGCCGCCCCGACCTCGTGGTCGTGTTCGCCATGGTCTTCCTGATCGGCGCCTTCGGCATGAACTTCCCGATCTTCAGCTCGACCATGGCCGTCGAGTTCGGCCGCGGTGCGGGCGACTACGGCGTGCTGAACTCCATCATCGCCATCGGCTCGTTGACCGGCGCGCTGCTCGCGGCTCGCCGTGAGCGGGCTCGCATGCGCGTCATCATCCTCGCCACGGCGTTCTTCGGGGTCGCGGCGCTCACCGCGGCGCTCATGCCGACGTACTGGCTGTTCGCCGCGTCGACGGTGCTGATCGGGTTCGGCGCGGTGACCATCCTCACGACCGCGAACGGCTACGTGCAGACCACGACCGAGCCGCTGCTGCGCGGGCGGGTGATGGCGATCTACATGGCCATCCTCGCCGGCGGCATGCCGATCGGTGCGCCGATCATCGGCGCCGTCGCGAACGAATGGGGCCCGCGCTGGGGCCTCGGCATCGCGGCGATCGCCGCCGGCGTGGCCGCCGTCATCGGCCTCGTGTGGCTCGTCATGGCGCGCGGCATGCGGGTCGGGCGGCACCCCGAGCGACGCTGGGCGCCGTCGGTGAGCTTCACCGACGCGCCGACCGCGGCGATCGCGATCGTGCCGACGAGGTCGGTGGCGGTCGTGGCCGACGAGTCGTCGGCTCCGAGCACCGCGTCAGTGCCGAGTGTGCCGCCCGAGGCATCCGTCACCGGGCGCTGAACGCCCGCGCTCCGTTGGTCGAGTAGGGAGCGCCGGCGATGCGTCAGATGACGCCGAGCGCGAGCATCGCGTCGGCGACGCGCGTGAAGCCCGCGATGTTCGCGCCGACGACGTAGTCGCCGGGCGCGCCGTACTCCTCGGCCGTCGTGATCGTGCGCTCATGGATGCCGGCCATGATCTCGGCGAGCCGCGCCTCGGTGTGCTCGAAGGTCCACGAGTCGCGCGACGCGTTCTGCTGCATCTCGAGCGCGCTGGTCGCGACGCCGCCCGCGTTCGCGGCCTTGCCCGGGCCGAAGAGCACGCCCGCGTCGCGGAAGACGCGGATCGCGTCGGGCGTGGTCGGCATGTTCGCGCCCTCGGCGATCGCGACCACGCCGCTCTCGACGAGCCCGCGCGCGTGCGCGTCGGTCAGCTCGTTCTGCGTCGCGCACGGCAGCGCGACGTCGATGCGCTCGCTGCTCGCGATCTCCCAGACGGATGCCCCGGGCCGGAACGTCGCCCGGCCGCCACGCTCCTCGGCGTAGACCGAGACGCTCTCGCGGCGGCGCTCCTTGACGTCGCGGAGCAGGTCGAGGTCGATGCCGTCGGGGTCGTGCACCGCCCCGGCCGAGTTGGAGACACCGACCACGCGGCCGCCGAGCTCCTGCACCTTCTCGATCGCGTAGATCGCGACGTTGCCCGCGCCCGAGACGAGCACCTGCGCGCCGTCGAACGACCGGCCGCGCGTCTCGAGCATGTGCTGCGTGAAGAAGACGGTGCCGTAGCCCGTGGCCTCCGTGCGCACGAGCGACCCGCCCCAGGTGAGGCCCTTGCCCGTGAGCACGCCCGACTCGTACCGGTTCGTCATGCGCTTGTACTGGCCGAAGAGGTAGCCGATCTCGCGCGCCCCGACGCCGATGTCGCCCGCGGGCACGTCGGTGTACTCGCCGAGGTGCCGGTGCGCCTCGAGCATGAACGACTGGCAGAACCGCATGATCTCGCCGTCGGACTTGCCCTTGGGGTCGAAGTCGCTGCCGCCCTTGCCGCCGCCGATCGGCATGCCCGTGAGCGCATTCTTGAAGATCTGCTCGAATCCGAGGAACTTCACGGTTCCGAGCAGCACGCTCGGGTGGAACCGCAGCCCGCCCTTGTACGGCCCGAGCGCCGAGTTGAACTGGACGCGGAACCCGCGGTTGATGTTCACGCGGCCCGCGTCGTCGACCCACGGCACCCGGAAGATGATCTGCCGTTCGGGCTCGCAGAGCCGCTCGAGGATCGACGCCTGCACGTAGTGCGGGTTGCGTTCGAGCACGCGATCGAGCGAGTCGAAGACCTCCCGCACCGCCTGATGGAACTCGGACTCGCCCGGATTCCGGGCGAGGACCTGCTCGTAGACATGCTCGATCGCCGAGTGGTTCTGTGCCACGCGTGCCTTCCTTTCTGGACGCGGCGCGGCGAAACCGGCCGCAGCGCGCGCGAAAGTCCCACTTTACCCAGCGACGCGGGTGTGTGACGCCGCGGCCGCTACCGCGCGCGCGTGGACTCGCGGACGACCAGCTCGGGCTGGAACACGATCTGCTCGCGCTCGACCTCGTCGCCGCCCGCGGCCTCCTTCAGCAGCAGATCGACGGCTGTGTAGCCGATGAGCGCCGCGGGCTGCCGCACCGACGACAACGGCACCACGGCCGCGCGCGCGAAGTCGATGTCGTCGTAGCCGATGAGCGCGATGTCGTCGGGGACGCGGACTGTGCCGAGCATCATGAGCGCCTGCAGCACGCCCATCGCGAGCAGGTCATTGGCGGCGAAGATCGCGTCGGGGCGCTCGGCCGGCTCGCGCTCGCGAATGAGCTCGCCCGCCGCGCGCCCCTGCAGCACGGTCAGCGAATCGGTCTCGATCACCTCGAGCGAGGCATCCGGCACCTCGGCGACCGCGCGTCGCGCGCCTTCGAGACGGTCGGTGACCTGACGGATGCTCCGTGGCCCGCCGACGAACGCGATGCGGCGCCGGCCCGTTCCGAGCAGGTGCCGGACGGCGACCGCGCCGCCCACGACGTCGTCGACCGCGACCGACGAGAAGACGCGGTCGCCCGCCTCGCGGTCGACCAGCACGACGGGCGTGCCGCGATCGCGCAGGCGTTCCAGCCGCGCGGGGTCGTCGGTCATGGGCGAGATGAGCACGCCGCGCACCCGCTGCTCTTCGAACAGGTCGACGTAGGCCGCCTCACGGTCGGCGTTGTCGTCGGTGTTGCCGAGGAGGACGGTGTACCCGTCTTCGGCCGCGCGGTCTTCTGCGCCGCGCGCGACGTCGGTGAAGAACGGGTTGCGCACGTCGAGCACGACGAGGCCGATCGAGCGGCTGCGGCCGGCGCGGAGCTGGCGGGCGGCGTCGTTGCGGACGAACCCGAGCTCCTCGATCGCCGCGAGCACGCGCTCGACGGTCGCCGGGGCGACCTTGTCCGGCCGGTTCAGCACGTTCGAGACGGTGCCGACCGAGACCGACGCCGCTGCCGCGACGTCGCGCACGCTCACGACCACGCGGCACCCCTTTTCTGTGTCGGCCTTCGACAATCGGTCTGCGCCCGCGGGCACCGCGGCACATCAGCCCGGATCGGACTCTACCAAGCCCCGTGAGATCGGCGGCCCGTGGGTCGGTGGCGTCCGAGCGTCGTCGGTCGAACGCCTCGCTATGAAACGATTCAGAGGAATCTACCACCGCGGCCGAATTGGGAGCAAGGCTCCCCCGAGTCATCCTCAGGGGCCGCATGCGCCGCGCTCGACGGCGGTGCATTTCGAACCGTGCCGAGATCGTGATCAGCTCGGCCGGGCTTCGGCTTGACGCACGCCAGTTCCGGTCGTAGCATTCAGCTGAAACGATTCATTCCCCTCGACGTGGAGGCTGCCCCGATGACGCCCGAGTCCCCGACCGGCACCGAGCCACCCCGCGTGGTGCTCTCCCTCACCGGGGCGGCGAAGACCTTCGGGCCCGTCGTCGCACTCGCCGACGGCACGATCGAACTGCGTGCCGGCGAGATCCACGCGCTCGTCGGCGAGAACGGTGCCGGCAAGTCGACGCTGGTGAAGATCCTCGCCGGCCTGCACCACCCCGACGCCGGCGTGTTCACGGTCGGCGGCGAGCCGGTCGAGTTCCGCTCGGTCGCCGACAGCAAGGCCGCCGGCATCTCGGTCATCTACCAGGAGCCGACGCTCTTCCCCGACCTCACGGTCGCCGAGAACATCTTCATCGGCCGCCAGCCGCGCGGGCGCGCCGGGCTCATCAGCCGCGCCACGATGCGCAAGCGCGCAACCGAGCTCTTCGACCAGCTCGGCGTGCCGATCGACCCCGACCGCATCGCCGAGGGCCTCTCGATCGCCGACCAGCAGATCATCGAGATCGCGAAGGCGATCTCGCTCGACGCCAAGGTCCTCATCATGGACGAGCCGACCGCGGCGCTCTCGGGCGTCGAGGTCGACCGCCTGTTCGCCGTCGCCCGGAGCCTCCGCGACCGCGGCGCCGGCATCCTCTTCATCTCGCACCGGTTCGACGAGGTCTTCGCGCTCACCGACCGCATCACCGTCATGCGCGACGGCCGCTACATCTCCACGCACGACACGGCGAGCGCGACGGTCGAGCAGATCGTGCGCGAGATGGTCGGCCGTGACATCGCGCAGCTGTTCCCGAAGGAGCCGGCCGAGATCGGCGAGGTCGTGCTGAGCGTTCGCGACCTCAGCCGTGCGGGCGTGTTCTCGGGCGTCGACCTCGAGGTCCGCGCCGGGGAGATCGTGGGCCTCGCCGGCCTCGTGGGCGCCGGCCGCACCGAGGTCGCCCGGGCGGTCTTCGGCATCGACCCCTACGACCGCGGAACGGTCGAGCTCGGCGGGCGCCCGCTCAAGCCGGGCAACCCGCAGGCCGCGATCGACGCAGGGATCGGGTTCGTTCCCGAGGACCGCCGCAAGCAGGGCCTCGTCATGGACCTCTCGGTCACCCGCAACGTGGCACTGACGCTGCGGAACTCGCTCGCCAAATTCGGGCTGATCAACGGGCGCCGCGAGCAGCGGGCCGCCGACGAATGGTCGAAGCGACTGCGCGTGAAGACGGGCTCGGCCGACTACGCGGTCTCCACGCTCTCGGGCGGGAACCAGCAGAAGGTCGTGCTCGCGAAATGGCTCGCGACCGAGCCGAAGCTGCTGATCGTCGACGAGCCCACGCGCGGCATCGACGTCGGCACCAAGTCCGAGGTGCACCGGCTGCTCTCCGACCTGGCGGGGCGCGGCATCGCGATCCTCATGATCTCGTCCGAGCTGCCCGAGGTCCTCGGCATGGCCGATCGCGTCGTCGTCATGCACGAGGGCCGGGTCACGGCCGTGATCCCGCGCGCCGACGCGACGCCCGAGAACGTGATGCACGCCGCGACCGCGGTACTGGAGGAAGCCAAGTGAGCTCGACCGATCTGAAGCCGGAGCGCCCGGCCGCCGCGAGCGGCCCGCGCACGCGGACCTCGCCGCTGGGCACCGTGCTCCGCGCCCGCGAGCTGCCGGTCGCGCTCGCGCTCATCATCCTCGTCGTCGTCACGTACGCCGCGAACCCGCTGTTCCTGAGCCCGCAGGGCACGAAGGACCTGCTGCTGAACGCGACGATCATGATCATCCTGGCCGCGGGCCAGGCGATCGTGATCATCACGCGCAACGTCGACCTGTCGGTCGGCTCCATCCTGGGCCTCGTCGCGTTCATGACCGGCTCGCTGTTCGCGAACGTCGAGGGCATCCCGATCCCGGTCGTATTCCTCGCCGGGATCGCGCTCGGCGCGCTGCTCGGCGCGATCAACGGCCTGCTCGTGACCCTCGCGGGCGTGCCCGCGCTGGTGATCACCCTCGGCACGCTGTACATCTACCGCGGCATCAACAATGCGTGGGCGGGCGGCACCCAGTACTTCGCGGACGACCGCCCCGACGCGTTCGGCGCGCTGTCGGTCGACACGATCCTCGGGTTCCCGATCATCACGCTCCTCGCGATCGCGGTGGTCGTCGTCATCGGCATCGTGCTCTCGGGCACCCGCTCGGGCCGCGACCTGTACGCGATCGGCTCGGACCCCGAGGCCGCGCGGGTCTTCGGCATCCCCGTCACCAAGCGCGTGTTCCTCGCCTTCCTCGCGAACGGCGTGCTCGCCGGCCTCGCGGGCGTGCTCTACGCGTCGCGCTTCAACTCGGTCGGCGCGACCACGGGCAACGGCATGGAGCTCGACGTCGTCGCCGCCGCGGTGGTCGGCGGCGTCGCGATCTTCGGCGGCAGCGGGTCGGTCTACGGCGCCGCCATCGGCGCGCTGCTGCTGACGACCATCACGAGTGCCCTGACCGCCCTGCGCGTGGACAAGTTCTGGCAGCAGGCCATCGTCGGCGTGCTGATCATCGCCGCCATCGTCATCGATCGCATCGCAAGCCTTCGCACAGCGAAGAAGCTCCGTATCAGTGAGGCCCGAGATGTCTGACCCCGTGAAGACCGCCCCCACCCGGACGCCCGGCTCCGGCACGGCCGGCACCGGCACGCCCGGCACCGGCACCACCAGCGCCGGCATCATCGAGGCGGAGATCCACGGCCGCACGGGGTGGCGACGGCTCCTGCTCGGCCGCGACGCCGCCATGATCTACGTGCTGATCGCGGCGATCGTGCTCGCGATGGTCTTCATCCCGCGTTTCGCCTCGCCGGTCACGACCGGCTTCCTGCTGCTCGACGTGATCCCGGTCCTGCTCATCGCCATGCCGATGACGCTCATCATCATCACCGGCGAGATCGACCTGTCGGTCGCGAGCATCGCAGGGCTCACGAGCGCGCTGCTCGGCGTGCTCTGGCAGGCCGGCGTCGGCATCGAGCTCGCGCTCCTGGTCAGCCTGGTCGCGGGCGTCGTCGCGGGCGCGTTCAACGGATTCCTCGTGGCGGTGCTGGGGCTCCCCTCCCTCGCCGTCACGATCGGTACGCTCGCGCTGTTCCGCGGGCTCGCGCTCGTCGTCATCGGCGACAACGCGGTCGCGAACTTCCCGCCCGAGCTGACCGCGTTCTTCACTTCGAAGATCGGGAGCACGGGCATTCCGACGGTCATGATCGGCGTCGTCATCGTGATCCTGTTCTTCGGTGTGCTGCTGCACTTCACGCCGTTCGGCCGGGGCCTCTACGCCCTCGGCTTCAGCAAGGAGGCGGCGCGCTTCGTCGGCATCCACGTGTCGCGCGCGAAGTTCTGGCTGTACGTGAGCTCGGGCGCGGTCTCGGCGCTCGCGGGCATCTACTGGACGCTCCGCTACTCGAGCGCCCGCTCCGACAATGCCAGCGGGCTCGAGCTCGCGGTCATCGCGGCCGTGCTGCTCGGCGGCGTCTCGATCTTCGGCGGCAAGGGTTCGATCCCGGGCGTCGTCGCGGGCGTGCTGATCATCGGCGTCATCAACTACGCCCTCCGGCTCGGACGCGTGTCCGACGTCGTGCTGATCATCGTCACCGGCTCGCTGCTGATCGCCTCGGTCGTCGCGCCGAGCATCTTCGCCGCGATCGCCAGGTGGCGACACGATCGGCGTGTGAGACGAGAACTCCCCCGGGCAACCTCCGCGGGATGAGCGTGCGCCTGGCACCGGGCGCCCAATGAAAGGGAAAACAATGGAGTTGATTCGCAATCGGGCCGGAAAGGGACGGCGACTCGCAGCACTGGTCGCCGTCGCCGCCTCGGCCGCACTGGTCATGACCGGCTGCGCGAGCGACAACGGTGGCGGCGGAGAGGGTGGCGGTTCGGGTACGGACGGCGACCAGACCATCACGTTCATCCCCAAGCAGCTGAACAACCCGTACACCGACGTCGTGCTCGGCGGCGGCGAGGAGGGCGCGGAGGCGGCCGGCTTCGCGTCGAGCGAGGTCGTCGGCCCGCTCGACGCGAGCGCATCGAGCCAGGTCTCGTTCATCAACGCGGAGACGCAGGCCGGCACCAACGTCATCGTGATCGCCGCGAACGACCCCGACGCGGTCTGCTCGGCACTCGAGGAGGCCCGTACGGGCGGTGCGAAGATCGTGGCGTTCGACTCCGACACGAACCCCGACTGCCGCGACGTGTTCGTCAGCCAGGTGGTCGCGAAGGACGTCGCGCTCATCCAGGTCGAGCTGATCGCCGAGCAGATCGGCGGCGCGGGCGAGATCGCGATCCTGTCGGCGACGGCGAACGCGACCAATCAGAACGAGTGGATCAAGTACATCGAGGAGGAGCTGGCCGAAAACCCCGACTACGCGGACATCGAGCTCGTCGCGAAGGTCTACGGCGACGACGACGACACCAAGTCGTTCCAGGAGGCCCAGGGCCTCATGCAGGCGTACCCGAACCTGAAGGGCATCATCTCGCCCACGACGGTCGGCATCGCCGCGACGGCTCGGTACCTGTCGACGTCGGAGTACAAGGGCAAGGTCGCGCTGACGGGCCTCGGCCTGCCGAACGAGATGCGCCCGTTCGTCAAGGACGGCACGGTCACCGAGTTCGCGCTCTGGGACCCGGCCCAGCTCGGCTACGTCTCGGCCTTCGCGGGCAAGGCGCTGGCCGACGGCACCATCACGGGCGCCGAGGGTGACACCTTCGAGGCCGGCGAGCTCGGCGAGCGCGAGGTCGGCGCGGACGGCATCATCATCGTCGGCCCGCCGACGGTCTTCAACGCGGACAACATCGACGACTACGACTTCTAAGTCCTCACTCGTCATCACAGCGGATGCCCCGGGCTCGTGCCCGGGGCATCCGCGGTCTTGCGCGCGCCCCAGCTGCGAACGCGTGCCGCACGCCCGGGCACCGAACGCCGAGTCAGGCGTAGAGGTTGATGCGCTGCAGCGCCATGCCGTAGGCGTTCCGGGCTTCGACGAGGATGCTGCTGGTGCCGTGTGGACGCGCACGGACTGCGATGGTCGCGGTGCCGTCCCCGTGGTCGGTAAACGTCAGCCCATCGAGCAGCGCGCCCTGCACGATGCGCAAGGTGCCCTCTGGGAACCCCGCGGTGGTGACGGTGAAGCTCTTCTCGTCATGCAGGAAGTACGCCTGGGCCTTGCTCGTGAAGGTCGGCTTGGTTTCGCTGTACCCCGCCGCCGGGTCGCTGGAACAGAACGCGTGTATGTCGACCAGGCTGGCCCAGTCGTCGGGACCCCGGAGGGTGAGTCCATCGCTCGTCTCGGGCCACCCCGTGACGAGCCCCCCACCGACCGTGGTGCGGGTCGGGAGGTCGAGCTTCACGCGATCGGAACTGAGTCTGGTGCCGGGAAGCCCGGTGCCGTAGCCCGTGCGCCAGAGGTACGGGTGGCGGTCGGGGCACGTGAACGCAGGCACGGTCGCCGAGTCGAGCCGCGTCATGTCGATGGTCGCTGCAGCGCGCGCGATCACCGAGTCGGGCAGATCAGGCGCGGCCTGATTCCAGACGCGCCCGGTCGCGGGGTCCAGGTTGATCCGCTCGTTCGCCCCGGTGGTGACCGCATAGGTGAGTCGTCCGGCCTCGCCGGTCGGGCAGAACAGGCCCTCGGCCGACAGGCAGATCGCGGTGTACGTGTCGGCATAGCCACGTGCACGCACCGCGTTGATCGCCTCGGCGGGCGAGACCTTCGGCTCGGGCATCGGCGCGAATGAGCGGCCGGTGTTCCAGGGGTTGATGTAGATGATCTGGTTCGTGGACACATCCAGCATCACCTCGTAGCCGCGGGCGTCAAGGTTCGCCGGGTTGCTGAAGAAGAACTTCCACCAGTCGAGACACTGGAAGTCGGCGGTCGCCCCGCCCTTGGTGCGCCCCTGCACGACACCGAGTCCCGTCCAGCCGGGGTGCGCACGGGTCACCGCGGCCGTCGCCGTCGCCCTGGCCGCCTCGTAGCTCCAGGTCGTGTTGCACGCATCGGCCGGCGCCTCGGCCAGCGGAGCCTCGCTCGTCCACGTCTCGGCAATCTGCTCCGCATCCGCCGAGGGCTGGGCTGCGGCACCCAACGCCGGACCGATCGCGACAGCGACGGCCAGAAGCCCGGCAGCCACGTGCGTGATGGACTTGGACAGGTTCACAGAGCACTCCCCGATCCCGACGATCTCACGCACAACGCGCGATGTTGATATATTAGCACAGCGCTTGGTGGAGATGGGCGGATGTCTCGGCACACCTCGCATGGCGAACGCCGCGGCGCGAAGGCCACCAGACCTGGCTGAGTGCCCGTTGAGGCGGCATCGGCGCGCGCCATGTCGCGTCGGCCGACGGACGCCTCGGTGCGACGCGTGCGCACGACGACGTCGGCCGGTCGCCTCAGGAGCGCTCGGGAGGGCGGCCGGCTCTCCTACCGCGGCTGCGTCGAGGCCCTGAGCACGAGCTCCGGCCGGAGCATCCGCGCCTGGTGCTCGTGCCGGTCGCCCTCGGTGAGCTCCTCGAGCAGCAGCCGCACCGCCTCGGCGCCGAGCGCCTGCTTGGGCTGGCTGACCGAGGTGAGCACGTCGTGTTCGGGGCTCGCGAGCGAGAGGTCGCCGTATCCGACGACGGATGCCTCGTCGGGAACCCGCACGCCGGCCGACGCCAGCCCGCGCATGACGCCGGTCGCGAGCTGGTCGTTCGTGCAGAAGATCCGCCGGGGCGCGCCGTCCTCGGCGATGCGCACGCCCATCGCGACGCCCGCGTCGATCGTCATCTCTTCGACCTCGTACTCGACGAGTTCCGCGCCGGCCCCGTCGTGCGCGGTGAGGGCGGCGAGCGCACCCTCGCGGCGACTCGCGCACTGCGGGATCGAGATCGGCCCGTTGACCAGGGTGATGCCCTCGCCCGCGCACGTGAGCAGATGCTCGACGGCCAATCGCCCGCCGTGCACGTCGTCGACCGCGACCGAGCAGTTCTCGGCGGTGTCGGCGACGCGGTCGACGATGATGAGGCGCGAGCCGATCAGCCTGAGGTGGGCCAGTCGCGACGAGTCGGCTGTGAGCGGCACCACGATCGCGCCCGCGGCGCGCTGCTCGGCGAGCACCGAGAGGTGCCGGCGTTCGCGCGCCGGGTCATCGTGACTCGCGCACAGCGCGACCGCGTACCGTTCGCGATCGGCCGCGTCGACGACCGCGTCGACGATGGCCGCGTAGAACGGGTTCGTGATGTCGGGGATGACGAGGCCGAGCAGCCGGTTGTGCCCCTGGCGCAGCGTTGCCGCGGCCCGGTTCGGCACGAAGTCGAGCTCGTCGATGGCCTTCTGGATGCGCTCGCGGGTCTCGGCGCGGACGATCTCGGGGCGGTTCAGGGCGTTCGACACCGTCGCGGTCGAGACGCCCGCCCGCTTCGCGACAGCGGCGAGCCCGAGATCACGGCGGGCAGACACGGCACTCAGTCAACCACGAAGCCGTGGGCGATCGCGCAGTTGACAGCGCGCGCGATCGGGAGCAGAGTTGTTCGCAAATATAATCGATTCAATTACGCACCGACCCGGTGATGTTCCGACGGTGCCCCACCCGCCTCACCCCGAAGGACCTCCTATGTCGCAGGCCACCTCGATCGACCACCTCCTGCCGCCCAAGGCGCGCCGCAAGCCCCGCATCGGCCTGGTCGCCGGCGGCCTCGGCACCTACTGGCCGCAGTTCCCCGACCTGCTGCCGCAGCTGCGGGAGTCCGCACGCTACGTCTCCGAGCGCTTCCAGCAGATGGACGCCGACGTGACCGACGTCGGCTTCATCTCGGACGCACAGGAGGGCGCCGCCGCGGCCGAACAGCTCCGACGCGAGGACTGCGACCTCATCGTGCTCTTCCTCACGACCTACCTCACGAGCTCCATGGTGCTGCCGATCGCGCAGCGCGCGAACACCCCCGTGCTCGTGATCGACCTGCAGCCGACCGAGAAGATGGACCACGCGTCGTTCGACACCGGCGCGTGGCTCGCCTACTGCGGCCAGTGCCCCGTGCCCGAGGTCGGCAACGTGTTCCGGCGCGCTGGCATCCCGTTCCGCTCGGTGTCGGGGTGGCTCCGCCAGGAGTCGGCGTGGGAGCGCATCGGCCAGTGGATCCGCGCCGCGCATGTGCGCGCCGCGCTGCGGCACGCCCGGCACGGCCTCATGGGCCACCTCTACCCCGGCATGCTGGATGTCTCGACCGACCTGACCCTGCTGCCGACGACGTTCGGCTCGCACGTCGAGGTGCTCGAGTTCGACGACCTCCGTGTGCGCGTCGACGAGGTCACCGACGCCCAGGTCGCCGACCGCATGGCGCTCGCGCGCGAGCTCTTCACGCTCGACGACACCGTCGTCGAGGAGGACTTCGCCTGGGGAGCGAAGGTCTCGGTCGGGCTCGACCGGCTCATCGACGACTTCGACCTCGACTCGCTCGCGTACTACCACCGCGGCCTCGACGGCGAGCAGCACGAGCGGCTCGGTGCGGGCATGATCCTCGGCGCGTCACTGCTCACCGCACGCGGCATCCCGGCCACCGGCGAGTACGAGCTGCGCACGACGGTCGCCCAGCTCGCGACCCAGGTCGTCGGCGCGGGCGGCTCGTTCTGCGAGATCCAGGCCCTCAACTTCGAGGACGGCGTGGTCGAGATGGGCCACGACGGCCCCGCGCACCTCGCGGTATCCGGGCGCGATCCGCTGCTGCGCGGCCTCGGCGTCTACCACGGCAAACGCGGCTGGGGCGTGTCCGTCGAGTTCGACGTGCAGCCCGGCCCGGTCACCCTGCTCGGGCTCGGACAGGATCGCGACGGCTCGCTCTCGTTCATCGCGTCCGAAGGCACCGTCGTTCCGGGCCCGCTGCTCGAGATCGGCAACACGACGAGCCGGGTCGACTTCGGTCGCGACCCGGGCGAGTGGGTCGACGAGTGGTCGGCGACCGGCGTGGGGCATCACTGGTCGCTCTCGGTCGGACACCGTTCGGCCGACTACCGCGCCGCGGCCTCGCTGCTCGGCATCGACTTCCGCCGGGTGTGAGCGCGATGACGACCGATGGCGCCCAGGTCGAGCGCGTCTGCTTCCAGCTGCAGGTGCGTGCCGAGCGGCTCGACGAGTACCGCGAGCGGCACGCCGCCGTCTGGCCCGAGTTCCTGCGGGCGCTCGAGGCCACCGGCTGGCGCAACTACTCGCTGTTCCTGCGCGAGGACGGCCTCTTGATCGGATACCTCGAGACGAACGATTTCGCGGCCGCCCAGGCCGGCATGGCCGCACTCGAGATCAACGCCCGCTGGCAGGCCGAGATGGCGCCGTTCTTCGAGGAGCTCGCCGGGCGCCCCGACGAGGGCTTCGTCCGATTGACCGAGGTCTTCCACCTCGAGGACCAGCTCCGCGGAGCCGACGACAGCCGGTAACCCTCGGCGCTCCGCGCCACCCCGCATCCCCCGCGCCACCTCACGCCCCCCGCGCCACCTCACGCCGCGCGCGCCACCCCGCATCCCCCGCGCCACCTCACGCCGCCCGCGCCACCCGCATCCCCCGCGCCACCTCACGCCGCGCGCGCCACCTCCCGCCCCCCGCGCCACCTCACGCCGCGCGCGCCACCACTGACGAACTGCGCCACGCACGACGGTCGTGCGTGGCGCAGTTCGTTGCATCCGGCGCAGATCCGTGGCGGATCCCATCCCGGGAATCCGCCCGCTGGTGGGAGTTGCGCTCGGCATCCGCGCGTCGTACGCTTGAAACGATTCATTTCCACGGGAACGGAGAGCTCGAAGATGAGCCTGAGCACGAGGCCGCAGCGCGTGTGCTTCCACCTGCAGGTCGACCCGGCCCGCCTCGACGAGTACGCCGAACGGCACGCCGCCGTCTGGCCCGACATGCTCCGCGCGATCGAGGCCTCCGGCCGCCGCAACTACTCCCTGTTCCTCCGCCCGGACGGCCTGCTCGTCGGCTACTACGAGACCGATGACGACGAGGCATCCCAGCGCGCCCTCGAGGCCGACCCGCGCACGGCCGCGTGGGAGGCCGAGATGGCCGCGTTCTTCATCTCACTCGACGGCCGACCCGACCAGGGCGCCCCTCGACTGCGCGAGGTCTTCCACCTCGAAGACCAGCTCGCCGCGCTCGGCACCGAGCGCTGAGCGGCGAGTCCACGAGACATCCGCACACCACAAGAAAGCAGGACCCGAAGTGAGCACGCTCCCCCAGCACATCCAAGACCAGCTGGCCAAGCAGGCCATCGAGCTGCCCAGCTGGGCCTTCGGCAACTCCGGCACCCGGTTCAAGGTCTTCACGACGCCCGGCACGCCGCGCGACCCGTACGAGAAGATCGCCGACGCCGCACAGGTGCAGAAGTACACCGCGCTCGCGCCGATCGTCGCGCTGCACATCCCGTGGGACAAAGTCGACTCCTATGACGACCTGCGCCGTCACGCCGAGGACCTCGGGGTGACGCTCGGCACGATCAACTCGAACACGTTCCAGGACGACGACTACAAGTTCGGCGCGCTGACGCATGAGGACGCCGCCATCCGCCGCAAGGCGATCGACCACCATCTCGAGTGCATCGACATCATGCACGCCACGGGCAGCCGCGACCTGAAGATCTGGCTCGCCGAGGGGTCGAACTACCCGGGGCAGGCCGACCTGCGCGGCCGTCAGGACCGCCTGCACGAGTCGCTGCAGGAGATCTACGCGCGCCTCGGCGACGAGCAGCGCCTCGTGCTCGAGTACAAGTTCTTCGAGCCGGCGTTCTACCACACCGACGTCCCCGACTGGGGTACCTCGTACGCCCAGGTCGCGGCCCTCGGCGAGAAGGCCATGGTCTGCCTCGACACGGGTCACCACGCACCCGGCACCAACATCGAGTTCATCGTCATGCAGCTGCTGCGCCTCGGCAAGCTCGGCTCGTTCGACTTCAACAGCCGGTTCTACGCCGACGACGACCTCATCGTCGGCGCAGCCGACCCGTTCCAGCTGTTCCGCATCATCTTCGAGGTGATCCGCGGCGGCGGGTACGGCGACCCCGACGTGGCCTTCATGCTCGACCAGTGCCACAACGTCGAGGACAAGATCCCGGGCCAGATCCGGAGCGTCCTGAACGTCCAGGAGATGACCGCTCGGGCGCTGCTCGTCGACGAGGAGGCGCTCCGCGCCGCGCAGGTCGCGGGCGACGTGCTCGGCGCGAACGCCGTGTTCATGGACGCGTTCTACACCGACGTGCGCCCGGCCCTCGCCGAGTGGCGCGAGGGGCGCGGGCTCCCGGCCGACCCGATGCAGGCGTTCGCCGACTCCGGCTACCTCGCGAAGATCGCCGAGGAGCGCGTCGGCGGCGTCCAGGCGAGCTGGGGCGCGTAACCGCCGCACCGAGCCCCGCAGCACGTCCCGCACGTCACACCCCGCGAGCGGTCGCAGATGGCGGGTCTCTTCCCGAAACACCCACCATCTGCGACCGTTCGACAAGGACCTGAGCCCGAACCGCCGCACGAGACATCCACCGCCAGACCTGTGGCCGAGAATCACACACGAAGGATCGAACCGATGACGAACCCCGCAGCCGCCGACCTGCTTGCCCGGTCGAACCGCCTCGGCGCCGACCCGAAGAACACGAACTACGCCGGCGGCAACACCTCGGCCAAGGGCACCGAGACCGACCCGGTGACCGGCGAACCCGTCGAGCTCATGTGGGTCAAGGGCTCGGGCGGCGACCTCGGCACCCTCACGGAGTCGGGCCTCGCGGTGCTGCGCCTCGACCGCCTGCGCGACCTCGTGAAGGTCTACCCGGGCGTCGACCGCGAGGACGAGATGGTCGCCGCGTTCGACTACACGCTGCACGGCAAGGGCGGCGCGGCCCCGTCGATCGACACGGCCATGCACGGCCTCGTCGACGCCGCGCACGTGGACCACCTGCACCCAGATTCCGGCATCGCGATCGCGACCGCGGCCGACGGCGAGGAGCTCACCGCGAAGATCTTCGGCGACAAGGTCGTGTGGGTGCCGTGGCGCCGCCCCGGCTTTCAGCTCGGCCTCGACATCGCCGAGATCAAGGCTCAGAATCCCCAGGCGATCGGATGCATCCTCGGCGGCCACGGCATCACCGCGTGGGGCGACACGAGCGAGGAGTCCGAGCGCAACTCGCTCTGGATCATCGACACCGCCGCCGCGTACCTCGCTGAGCACGGCACGGCCGAGCCGTTCGGCGCGGTGGTGCCTGGGTTCGAGGCGCTCACCCCGGCCGAGCGCCGCGCGAAGGCTGCCGCGCTCGCGCCGACCATCCGCGGACTCGCGTCGTACGACAAGCCCCAGGTCGGGCACTTCACCGACGCCGACGTCGTGCTCGAGTTCCTGAGCCGCGAGAAGCTCCAGCCGCTCGCCGCGCTCGGCACGAGCTGCCCCGACCACTTCCTGCGCACCAAGGTCAAGCCGCTCGTGCTCGACCTCCCGGCGTCGGCCTCGATCGAGGAGAGCATCGCGCGCCTCAAGGAGCTGCACGAGCAGTACCGCGCCGACTATCAGGCCTACTACGACGCGCACGCCACGCCCGACTCCCCCGCGATCCGCGGCGCCGACCCGGCGATCGTGCTCGTGCCCGGCGTCGGCATGTTCAGCTTCGGCGCGAACACGCAGACCGCACGCGTGGCGGGCGAGTTCTACGTCAACGCGATCAACGTCATGCGCGGCGCCGAGTCGGTGTCGATGTACCAGCCCATCTCCGACGAGGAGAAGTTCCGCATCGAGTACTGGGCGCTCGAGGAGGCCAAGCTTCAGCGCATGCCGAAGCCCAAGACGCACGCGACCCGCATCGCGCTCGTCACGGGTGCGGCCTCTGGCATCGGCAAGGCCATCGCCACGCGGCTCGCGGCCGAGGGCGCGTGCGTCGTGATCGCGGACCTCGACCTCGAGAAGGCGCAGGCCGCCGCGGCCGAGCTGGGGTCGACGGACGTCGCCATCGGCGTCGCCGCGAACGTAACGGATGCTTCGCAGGTGCAGGCCGCGATCGACGAGGCCGTCCTGGCGTTCGGCGGACTCGACCTCGTCGTGAACAACGCCGGCCTGTCGCTGTCGAAGCCGCTGCTCGAGACGACCGAGGCCGACTGGGATCTGCAGCACGACGTCATGGCAAAGGGCTCGTTCCTCGTGTCGAAGGCCGCCGCGCGTGTGCTCATCGAGCAGAACCTCGGCGGCGACGTCATCTACATCTCGTCCAAGAACTCGGTGTTCGCGGGCCCGAACAACATCGCCTACTCGGCGACGAAGGCCGACCAGGCGCACCAGGTGCGGCTGCTCGCGGTCGAGCTCGGCGAGTACGGGGTCCGGGTCAACGGCATCAACCCCGACGGCGTGGTCCGCGGCTCGGGCATCTTCGCCGCCGGCTGGGGTGCGAACCGGGCGAAGACGTACGGCATCGACGAGCAGGACCTCGGCAAGTTCTACGCCCAGCGCACGATCCTGAAGCGCGAGGTGCTCCCCGAGCACGTCGCGAACGCCGTGTTCGTGCTGACGGGCCCCGAGCTGAGCCACACCACCGGCCTGCACGTCCCCGTCGACGCCGGCGTCGCCGCCGCCTTCCTGCGATGAACGCGAGCGGGCGCCTCGCCCCAGCAGCCGCCGCCACCACCGCCACCACCACCACCACCGCCGCCGCCGCCGCCGCCGCCGCGAAAAGTGTGACGGCACGCCTCTGGTGGGTCGGAAGCCGTCCCCGCCGGGGCGCCAACCCATCGCTCGCCCCTCAACCCACTTTCGGCGGCGGCGTCATGGCCGCCACGACCACCGCCACCGCCACCACTACCGCCGCGAAAAGTGTGACGGCACGCCTCTGGTGGGTCGGAAGTCGTCCCAGCCGGGGCGCCAACCCATCATCCGCTCCTCACCCCACTTTCGGCGGCGGCGTCATGGCCGCCACGACCACCACCACCGCCACCGCCACCGCCACCGCCACGAAAAGTGTGACGGCACGCCTGCGGCGGGTCGGAAGCCGTCCCCGCCGGGGCGCCAACCCATCGTCCGCCCCTCAACCCACTTTCGGCGGCGGCGGCGTCATTGCCGCCACGTCCGCGACCGCCGCCAGGGCCATCGCGACCATCGCCGCCACGACCGCCACGACCGCCACGACCGCCGCGACCGCCGCGACCGCCGCGACAAGTGTGACGGCACGCCTCTGGTGGGTCGGAAGGCGTCCCTGCAAGGGCGCGAACCCACCGCGCGCCTTCCCACCCACTTTCGGCGGCCTCAGCGAGATGGCCGGCGAGCCCGCGGGAGCCCTCCGATGAACGCGGACACCCGCGGCGGCGCCGTGGCGGCGGTCGACCTCGGGGCGACGAGCGGCCGGGTCATCGTCGGGCACGTCGACGGTGCGGCCGGCACGCTCGCGCTCAACCACGTCGCGCGGTTCCCGAACGGGCCGGTGCGCCTCGCGTCGGGACTGCACTGGGACTTCACCGGCCTCTTCCGCGACCTCACGCGCGGCCTCGCCGACGCGTTCCGGCGCACGCCCGACGTCGCGTCGATCGGCGTCGACTCGTGGGCGGTCGACTACGGCCTGCTCCGCGGCGAGCGCCTGCTCGGCGAACCGTTCCACTACCGCGACGAGCGCAACGAGGCCGCGGTCGACGGCGTGCACGCCATCGTCCCGTTCGCCGAGCTCTACCGGCGCAACGGCCTCCAGTTCCTGCCGTTCAACACGGTCTATCAGCTCGCGGCCGAGCGCGACGGCGGCGACGGATGCCTCGGGCTGGCCGACTCCCTCCTGCTGATCCCCGATCTCGTGGGATTCCAGCTGACCGGCACGAGGGTCGCCGAACGCACGAACGCGTCGACGACCGGGCTGCTCGGCGTCGAGACCGGTGAGTGGGACTACGAGCTCATGGAACGGCTGCAGCTCGAGGCATCCGTCTTGCCCCGTCTCGTGTCGCCAGGCGACTCGCTCGGCGGCCTGCGGCCGACGGTCGCGGCCGACCTGGGTGCGCCCGACGGCGTCGAGGTCGTCGCGGTGGGCTCGCACGACACCGCCTCGGCGGTCGTCGCGGTGCCCATGCGAGCCGAGTCGGCGGCGTACATCTCGTGCGGCACCTGGGGTCTCGTCGGCGTCGAGCTCGAGGCGCCCGTGACGAGCGACGCCGCGCGCGACGCGAACTTCACCAACGAGGGCGGCGTCGACGGGCGGGTGCGGTTCCTGCACAACGTCATGGGGCTGTGGCTGCTCTCGGAGTCGGTGCGCTGGTGGGAGCGCGACGGCGAGACGATCGACCTGCCCGGGCTGCTCGCGCAGGCGGCCGCGGTCACCGGCGAGGTCACGGTGTTCGACGCGAACGATCCGCGGCTCATGGCGCCGGGCGACCTGCCGGGGCGCATCGCGGAGTGGTGCGCCGAGCGCGGGCTTCGCGCCCCGCAGAGCCGCGCCGAGTTCGCCCGGTCGATCGTCGAGAGCCTCGCCGAGGCGTTCGCGGCCGCGGTCCGGGATGCCTCGATCCTGTCGGGTGTCGACGTCGAGACGATCCACCTCGTCGGCGGTGGCTCGCAGAACGCCCTGCTGTGCCAGCGCACGGCCGACCGCTCGGGGATTCCCGTGCTCGCGGGCCCGGTCGAGGCGACGGCGATCGGCAACGTGCTCGTGCAGGCGCGCGCAGCGGGATTCGCGTCGGGTGACCTCGAGTCGCTGCGCGCGATCGTCACGCGCGCGTTCGAGCCGAAGCGGTACGCGCCGCGCCGCTGACGAAGCGCCCTGCTGCCGCCGCGCCGCCCCGCACGAGCGCCGCGCCGCCTCGCGCACGCCGCGCACGCCGCGCCACCCCGCGCCACCCCGCACCTTCGCGCCCGCCGCGCCAGCCGCGCCCGCTCCGACCTATCACGCCAGCCCCGACCGTCGCCGCTGGCGCGATACGTCGGAGCGGGCGCGCATCGCGCGAACTGGCGCGGAACCGTGCGCCCAACTGGCGAGACACCGCGCGCGCCCACCTGGCGCGGCGGCGAGCTCAGTGCTCGTGCGCGAGCTGCTGCAGCACGATCACCAGCAGGCCGAGCGCGACGAGGATCGCGAGCGCGACGAGCTGCTGCCACCAGCCGAGCCGTGTGCGGCGCACCGCGAAGTACCCGATCACGGCGAGGGTCGCCAGGTACACGATGCTCGCGGTGCGCAGCGCGCCTTCGAGCTCGAGCACCTCGGCCCACGCGAGCACGAGCAGCACGACGGGCACGAACGCGGAGGCGAGTGCCGATCCGGCGATGCGCAGCATGCGGCCGAGCTCGGCACCGGTCGGGAACGCGGCGTGCACCGACATGTGCGCGATCACGTCGGCGGCGAACCCGGCGACCGTGATGCCCACGATGCCGATGAGCAGCGCGTACGTCGCCCGCGACGCGTCGAGGTGCTCGACGTTGCCCCACTGCACGAGCACGATCGCGAGCCCCGTGAAGGTCGCGTAGACCCGCTCTTTGAGCGCCTCGGCGCGTTCGTCGATGGGACGGGTCCGGCCCCGTTCCTCCCGGCGCCGCGCCGACCCACTGCGCCCGCGCGGCGTGGCCGCGTCGGGCGTCGCACCCTCACTCATGGGCGCAACCGTAGCAGCGTGGCGGGTTCGGACTGCGCGACGCGCGATCAGGCCATGACGGATGCCACGGGCACCCGCCCGCGCGCCCGCTCCGTGTCTCGCATGGCGAGGAGCGGCACGCCCACGCCGTACGTCACGAAGTCGCCGACCGGCCGGATGCCGATGCCGACGAGCGCTCCGCGCTCGTCGCCGTCGGTCACGTCCAGGCCGTGCAGCAGGGCGTGCTGCACGTCGGGGTGCAGCGCGCGCACGGGCAGCGTCTCGGTGACGCCCGAGAACGTGATGGTTGCGGCCGGGACCTTGATCCAGGGCATGAAAGGCACGCGTTTGGCGATCGGGACGGTGACCGACACTTTCGGGTTCGCCGCGATGTGCCGCGCCTTCCACTCGCGGTCATTGGTCGTGAACCAGAGCACGCCGTCGTGCACGTGATGCATGACGCCCGCGGTGCGGGCCTCGCCGCGCGCCGACACCATGCCCACGACGATGAAGTTCTCGCCGGAGATGGCCGTCCAGACCTCGTCGCCCGTGATGTCGACCATGAGCTGCGCCTCGCTTTACATTGTCAAGCCTTTACGATGTAAAGCGAGGATACGAGGGGAAGCTTTACATTGTCAAGCAGCGACATCGCCGGAACCACGGACGCCACCGCCGACGCCACCGGCACCGGCACCGGCACGAGCACGACCGCCGGCTCGCCGGGCCGCGCCGCGCTCCTCCGCGCACTGGAAGAGCTCGCCCGCGAGCAGGGCGTCGGCAACGTGGGCCTCCGCGAGGTCGCGCGCCGCGCGGGCCTCTCGCACGCCGCACCCACCCATTTCTTCGGCAGCCGGTACGGCATGGTCCGGGCGCTCGCGCTCGAGGGGCTCAGCCTGCTCGACGACGAGATGTGCACCGCGCAGGAACGGGCCGCCCAGCTGCCCGGCCGTGAGCGGCTGGTCGCCGATGGCCTGGAGTTCGTCGCCTTCGCGCGGCGGCATCCGGCGCACTACGACGCCATGTTCCGCACGCCCACGCCCCCCGAGGGCGACCCGGTGCTCGACCGGGCCCGACTGGCAGCGCTCGACGGCCTGCGCGCGCTCGTCGCGGAGGTGCACGCGAACGGTGAGATCGGCGGTGAGGTCGAGACCGTGTTCCTGCAGCTGTGCGCCATGAGTCACGGCATCGCCTCGCTCGCGGTCGACGGGTTGCTGCACGGATTCGACCAGACCGCGGAGCATCCGGCCGACGCCGCGGCCATCGCCGAGCGCATCGTCCGCGCCCAGGTCGCGCAGCTGCCCTGACCGCCCGCGCGCCGACCCGCGTGCGCCGACCCGCCTGCGCCGACCCGCCCGCGCCCGCGCGGCACGCGCACCGCCGCGCCACGTCCGCCCCCTCCGCGCCACTTCAGCTGGCGCGGAGCGCAGCGAACTGGCGCAGCGCAGCTCCAGAGCGCCTGCGCTCTGACAGGATGGCGGGATGAGCGAACCCCGCCTCGTCGTATCCCTGCCCGGTGAGACCCTGCGCGCCGCGGTCGGCGAGCTCCCCGAAGGAGTCCAGGTCGTCGTCTGGGATCTCGACTCGCCGGCGCCGGCCCCGGCGATCGACCTCGTCGTGCCGCCCTACATGGGGGCTTCGAAGCGGCTGCGCGCGCTCGAGGGGGTCAGCACGCGCCTCGTGCAGTCGCAGAGCATCGGCTACGACGACATCCCCGCGAACCTGCCGCCGGGCCACGTGTTCGCCAACGCGGCATCCGTGCACGAGGCCTCGACCGCGGAGCTGGCCGTGGCGCTCACCCTGGCGGCGCAGCGCGGCCTGCCCGACTTCGTGCGCGCCGCGGCCTCCGGCCGCTGGGCGCCCGCGCGGCATGACAGCCTGGCCGACCGTCGCGTGCTGCTCGTCGGCTACGGCGGCGTGGGCCGCGCGATCGAGGAGCGTCTCGACGGCTTCGAGGTCGAGCTCACCCGGGTGGCCAGTCGCGCGCGCGACGACGAACATGGTCGCATCCACGGCATCGACGAGCTCGCCGAGCTGCTGCCGGCGGCCGAGATCGTGATCGTCGGCGTGCCGCTCACCGAGTCGACGACCGGCCTCGTCGATGCCGGCTTCCTCGCGGCGCTTCCGGACGGCGCGCTCGTGGTGAACATCGCGCGCGGCAAGGTCGCCGACACCGAGGCGATCCTCGCCGAGGCCGGGACGGGTCGGCTGCGGTTCGCGATGGACGTCATCGACCCCGAACCACTGCCGGAGGGGCATCCGCTCTTCGCCCTCGAGAACGTGCTCATCTCACCGCACGTCGGCGGCGCGACGAGTGCGATGATGCCGCGCATGGCGCGGCTGGTCCGCCGCCAGGTCGAGCGGATGCTCCGCGGCGAGGAGCCGCTCAACGTCGTGTACCGATCCTGATCGATTCCGGCGGGTGGTCGGCGCCTGATCGATTCCGGCTGTGTCGCCGGAATCGACGCGCGTTGCCGACGTGCGTTGTCGACGCGCGTTGCCGACGTGCGTTGTCGACGCGCGGGTCGATATGCGTTGCCGACGTGAGCCGAGGTCGGGGATGGTGATTCCACTGATCTCCGCCCGGGGCCGTCTCGGCATCATCTACTGGTATACTGTCATGCTATGCCTGAGTGCTCCAGAACTCTCGTCTCGCGCTGCTCGAACCTGAGCATCCGCCAACGCTCGCGGATCGTGCTCGCCATGGTCGGCGCAGCGACGTGCGGCGTCCTGATCGGCGGGCTGCTGTCGCCATCCTGGGCGGGCGCGAGTGACGGCGCCCAGGGCGCCGAGCCCGCGGTCCTGGGCGGGTTCGCGCTGGGTGACGGCGTCGAAGGTCTGGTGGATGCCCCGTCGGGGGCGTTCTCGTTCGCATTGCCGGTGGCCGGGGTGTCGGTGGCGTGGGACTCCCGCGCGGCCGCGGCCGACCGTTCGGGGCTCGGTGCGGGCTGGTCCATGGCCGGCGTGGCGAAGGTCGACACCGAGGGCGGCGTTCGGGTGTCGCCGGCCTCGGGCGGGGTGTTCCCGGCGAACGCGACGGTGCCGTCCGGGCTCGAGGGGTATGTGCTGGGGGATGTGGTGTTCCGGCAGCTGCCGGCCGAGCTGCCGGCGCGGGCCGATGGGCTGCGTGGTGCCGCGTCCGCGGCGTTCGAGCTGGTCGAGCTGGGCGGGGTGCGTACGTTCTTCACGGCGGCCGGCGACCCGGTCGTGCGGATGGACGCGAACGGGAACCGCACGGACTGGGAGTGGGGTGACGGGCACCGGCTTCAGCGCGTGATCGATGCGGCCGGGGTCGTCACGGCGCTGGACTGGGCGGACCCGGCGCGGGTGAGCATGGTCACCGGTGCGGGCGCGGCCCGCACCGTGGCCGGGACGATCGAGCTCGACGGCGGGCGGGTGTCCGCGGTGGTGGATGCCTCGGGCGGCCGAGTGCGCATCGGATACGGTCCCTCGGGGTTGGTCGACCGCGTTGCGGCGGTATCGGGGACGGCGACCGAGGTCTCCTGGCAGGGGTTGCCCGATGGGCGGGCCGCGGTCGACCGGATCAGGGTGATCGACGCCGGCAGCGGAGCCGAGCTGTCGACGCGGCAGTGGACCGCGCAGGCCGGGCTCGCCTCGGGCTGGCCGGCCCAGGGCCTCGCGGTGGCCGGCGCGGCCTCGTCGGGCCCCGGGGCACGGTCCGTCGCCGACGGGTACACGACCTCGCTCTCCGACGGCGTGAGCACCGTGACCTCCGAGTTCGACGGCCGGGCGCGGCTGCTCGAGCGTGAGGTCGAGTCGGCCACCCGGGCCGGCTCGCTGGTGCAGCAACGGCAGGCGTTCGCCTACCCCGAGGTCGACGATGCCGCCGCGATCCCGCCGCAGTTCGCGCACCCGACCGAGGTCACGGTCACGCAGCTGGACGCGACCGGCGGGCAGCGCGAGGCGACCGAGACGTTCGAGTTCGACGAGCTCGGGCGGATGACCGAACTCACCAACCCCGACGGCGACGTCACGACCAGCTACGACTACACCGACTACGGCACCACCACCACCCGCAACCACACCCAACCCCCAACCAGCCCGGGCCCGGGCGCGCTGGTCGGTGACGCGCACCGCAACCCGTTCCAATACGCCGGCGAATACACCAACCCCACCGGCACCCAGCACCTCCAGATCCGCACCTACGACCCCGCCACCATGCGGCTGACCAGCACCGACCCCGAACCCCAGCACAACCGCTACCACTACGCCGCCCTCAACCCCATCACCCTCGCCGACCCCACCGGACGCATCCCCGCACTGCCGTCGTGGGCCACCGCCGTCCTCGCCGGCGTCGGCGTCGCCCTCGCGCTGACCGGCTTCGCCGCGGCGATCAGTGCCGTGGCGACCGCCGCCTCGATCGGCGCGGCGACGGTGACCGCTAAGGCCGTCCTGACCGGCGCCGCGCTGGTCTCGATGTACGACCTGGCCGCCACCGCGCTGGACACCGTCGACACCTACATCCCCGAGTTCCTCGACGACGAGACCGCCCTCATCCTCGGCGTCACGAGTGCGGGCGCAGGCCTCGCCACAGCGGTCGCGGGCTTCGGCGCCCGCGCGCTCTCGCGAGTCGACATCAACCGGGCCATCGCGCTCGATCCGGTGACGATGACCGAGACCCACGCACGACTGCTCGTCGTCAAGGCCTACAAGATCGCCGTGATCGGGCAGTCGAAGCTCAAATCGGTGGGGATCCGATCCGATCGAACCGACCTGATGCGAGCGATTCAATCTGACACCGTCGAGCGCATCAGAACCCGAGATGGATTCGGCGGGTGGTCGTACGGGAAACACCAGATGGAACTTGATGCGTTCGAGGACAAGGTGAACACGTGGAAACGCCCTGTTGCACCGGCAGCGGATGGTCCGATCAATGCCACGAGAAGCATCAGGCTCGCTGACACCCTGGCTCAAGACCTGCGTAATCTCGTCGCCGCCAATGACTTCGCGACACTGTCGGGAAGTCGGGCGGTGATCAATAAGTTCCGCGACGCTCGCGACGCATTCGCGCGAAATCTCGCGCAGTCGAAGTTGTATCCCAAAGGGGTCTATGAGCCGGGCACCGCGTTCTACGACGAGTACGGCAACCTCATCCTGCATGACACGGACTTCTTCGGCTTCAGCCAATGGAAGTTCGTGCTCCGCGAGATGGGACAGGACATCTGATCAGCCCGGCGTTCATATTGTGGAAACCTCGCTTCGTCAAGTCCGTGCGCGATGTCGGTGGTCGAACGTAGGTTGAGGCCATGGAAGCCGTCGACTACCGGGACACGTTCATCACCGTGTCGCCCGACTCGGCGGCGTGGGGCGGGCAGGTGCCGCCCGCCGACGGGCCGTCGGTCGCGTCGGCGACGTTCGAGCTGATCGCGGAGCATCCGTATCGCTGGCGCGCGTCCGACGTCATCTTCACCGTGTGGGCGAACCTGCGCCGCCTGCCCAAGCTCGCACGCGGGCAGGTGCGCGCCGAGTTCTTCGCCCGCCCGCAGGCCTGCCTCCGGTCGAGCGAGCTCGCGCGCCGCTACGGCTGGGGCATCCACGCCGACCACGACGGCCGCATCGCGATCTACGCGGTCGGCACGCCCGAGTACGACTCGCTCGCCGCGGGCGTGGCCCCCGACGGCACCGCGGTGACCGTGCACGAAGCGCTGCACGAGCCCGAGCTCATCGCGGGCTGAGCCTCAGCGCCGGCTGAGCCTCATCGCGGGCTGAGCCTCAGCGCCTGCTGCACCCCAGCGCCAGCTACGCCCCGACGCCTGGCTACGTACGCTCCGCACAACCCCGGCTCCAGGATCCGCACCCCGCGTAGGCTCGAGCCATGGCGACCTCAGCAGCACCCACCCAGGCCGAGCCGCGCGTCGCGCTCTACTTCGACTTCGACAACATCGTCATCTCGCGCTATGACCAGCTGCACGGCGACGGCTCGTACCGCCGCAACCTCGCACGCGGCAAGGCGCCCGCGGCCGGCACGCAGACCGCGGCCCGGCTGCTCGAGGCCACGGTCGACATCGACGCCGTGCTCGACTTCGCCGCGACGTTCGGCACGATCGCCCTGGCCCGCGCCTACGCCGACTGGTCGACGCCCGTCAACGCGAGCTACCGCGGCCAGCTCATCGACCGCGCGGTCGACCTCGTGCAGCTCTTCCCGCTCGTGGCGTCCATGAAGAACGGTGCCGACATCCGGCTCGCGGTCGACGCCGTCGAAGACCTCTTCCGGCTCGACGACCTCACGCACATCGTGATCGTCGCGGGCGACTCCGACTACGTGCCGCTCGCGCAGAAGGCGAAGCGGCTCGGCCGGTACGTCGTCGGCATCGGCGTCGCGGGCGGCACGAGCCGCGCGCTCGCGGCGGCCTGCGACGAGTTCGCCGACTACGACGCGCTGCTCACGACGGATGCCTCGGTCGATGAGGACGAGGTGCCCGCCGAGATTCCCACGCGCGCCGCGCGCGGTCGGCAGCGCCGGGCGGATGCCTCGACGGCAGCCGACGGCGAGGCCTCGCCCGAGGCATCCGTCGCCGACGAGCCATCCGTCGCCGACCGCACCGTCGCCGCCTCGCCGACGCCGCCCTCGCGGAACCCGGGTCGCCTGCTGCTGAAGTCGCTCGAGCTGCTGCGTGCGAAGAACGATCAGGAATGGCAGCCGACGGGCGCGGTGAAGTCGCAGATGCAGCGCATGGACCCGTCGTTCCAGGAGCGCAAGCTCGGCTTCGGGTCGTTCACCGATTTCGTGCGGTCACGCGCGGGCGCGATCGAACTCGACGAGGCCGGCAACCGGATTCGCGTGCACCCGAAGAAGAACTGACGGAACTAGCGGCGCCCGCTCGAGCCGGGGCCGTAGATGATGATGCCGACGACCGGGATCAGCAGGAACCACACCCACGCCCACGCCCACGCGCCGAGCGCGAAGCCGAAGATGAGGAAGAGCACGAGCGCCACGAACGGCGTGAGCGCCATGATCGTGGCGCCGACCCGGCCCCCGAGCGCGCGCGAATTGCTCGATCCGTCGTCGCCGGGTCCGCGCTGTTCCGGGGTGCCGTATCCGCTCATGTGTCAAGCGTGCCGCAGGCGACGCCGAAACGGAAGAGCAACACCCATCTCAACTCAGTCGGCGCTCTGGTCCTGATCGGGCACGCCGGGTGCGTCGTCATCGACCGGTGGCGCGATGTCGTAGGACGACATCTCATCGGCGGGCGTCTCGGTGTCGCCCTCGAGCTCGTCCTCAGGCTCCTGCGGGGTGTTGATGTCGGTCATGGATGCCTCCTGTCGCCGCGCGATCTCGTCGAACCCCCAGTCTTCGGGATGCGGCCGGTTCCCGGGTAGGGGTTGCGCGACCTGTGGTCGGACCACATCTGCTACTGTGGTCCGACCACAGGTGAGGAGGCACGCGATGCACGAGACATCCGTCGCGCCCGCGCGCGCCTGGCAGACCGTCCTCGAACACGTGGAATCGCGGCTGCTCGCCGGCGAGCTCGCACCCGGCGACCACCTGCCTGGCGAACGCGCGCTGTCGTCCGAGCTCGGCGTCGGCCGTTCGAGCGTGCGCGAGGCGTTGCGGGTACTCGAGGCGATGGGCCTGATCCGCACCGCCACGGGCTCCGGGCCCAATGCCGGTGCCATCATCATCGCCACGCCCGGAGGCGCGATGAGTGCGCTCATGCGTCTCCAGGTGGCGGCGCGCGGATTCCCCGTGGCCGACATCGTGCGCACCCGTCTCGTGCTCGAGGCGCAGGTCGCCGGCGACCTCGCCGAGGCCTCCCCCGCGCCCGACCTCCTCGACGCCGAGACCCTGCTCGACGCCATGGACGCGCCGGGCCTCTCGCCGGCCGAGTTCCTCGCGCTCGACGCGCAGTTCCACCTGGCACTCGCCGAGGCATCCGGCAACCAGGTGATCACGGCGACGATGGCGGGCCTGCGTGGCGGCATCGAGTCCTACGCACTCGACGGCCTCGCGCGCCTCGCCGACTGGGGCGCGACGAGCGCGCGCCTCCGACGCGAGCACCGCGGCGTCGTCGACGCGATCAGGGCGGCGGATGCCTCGCTCGCGCGCAGCCGCGTTCGCGACCACATCTCGGGCTACTACGCCGAGACCCTCCCCGACTCCCCCTGACCGCGTTTCACCGAACGCGTCGAACCCCGCCCACCGACCGAAGGACCCGCACCGTGGTCAAGCGCCAACTCCCTAACCCCAGAGAACTCGCCGAGCTCATGCGGTTCAAGCAGCCGACCCTGAACCCCACCGACCGCCGCCTCGAGAAGGCACTCACCATCTGGGACCTGCGGAAGATCGCGCAGCGGCGCACGCCGAAGGCGCCGTTCGACTACACCGAGGGCGCCGCCGAGGGCGAGCTGTCCCTCGTTCGCGCGCGGCAGGCGTTCCAGGACGTCGAGTTCCACCCGTCGATCCTGCGCAACGTGCCCGTCGTCGACCCGAGCTGCGAGGTGCTCGGCGGCCCGAGCTCGCTGCCGTTCGGCATCGCGCCGACCGGGTTCACCCGCATGATGCAGACCGAGGGTGAGACCGCGGGGGCCGGCGCCGCGGCGGCCGCTGGCATCCCATTCACGCTGTCCACGCTCGGCACGACCTCGATCGAGGACGTGAAGGCCGCGAACCCGCACGGCCGCAACTGGTTCCAGCTGTACGTCATGCGCGACCGCGAGGTGTCGTACGGGCTCGTGCGCCGCGCCGCGGCCGCCGGCTTCGACACGCTGTTCTTCACCGTCGACACGCCCGTCGCGGGTGCGCGTCTGCGCGACAAGCGCAACGGCTTCTCGATCCCGCCGCAGCTCACGCCCGGCACAGTGCTGAACGCGCTGCCGCGGCCCGCGTGGTGGATCAACTTCCTCACGACGCCGAAGCTCGAGTTCGCGTCGCTCACGTCGACCGGCGGCACGGTCGGCGAGCTGCTCGACTCCGCGATGGACCCGACGATCTCGTTCGAGGACCTCGACCTCATCCGCGGCATGTGGCCGGGCAAGATCGTCGTCAAGGGCGTCCAGACCGTCGAGGACGCGAAGCTGCTCGCCGAGCGCGGCGTCGACGGCGTCGTGCTGTCGAACCACGGCGGCCGCCAGCTCGACCGCGCGCCCATCCCCTTCCACCTGCTGCCGGACGTCGTGCGCGAGGTCGGCCAGGACCTGGAGGTGCACGTCGACACGGGCATCATGAACGGCGCCGACATCGTGGCATCCGTCGCCCTCGGCGCGAAGTTCACGCTCATCGGGCGCGCCTACCTGTACGGGCTGATGGCCGGCGGCCGCCGCGGCGTCGACAAGACCATCCAGATCCTGCGCGGCGAGATCGAGCGCACCATGAAGCTGCTCGAGGTGCCGACGCTCGACGAGCTCGGGCCGCAGCACGTCACGCAGCTCGCGCGGCTGCAGCCCGTCGCCCGTGGCGTGCAGGAGGTCGCGGAGCGGACGGTCGACGCGAAGCCGAAGCCCGTGCGCGCTCCGCGCGCGGCGGGGAAGGCGGGCGCGGCGAAGCCGGCGCAGACCATCCCTCCGGCGAAGCCGGTCGACGCCTGACCTGCCCCGCTGGTCGAGTAGCGAGCGCCAGCGAGCGTATCGAGACCCGGCGACCCGCCCTCGAGATCGGCTCACGGGGTCTCGATACGCGTGCTCGTTCCTCGCTCGCTACTCGACCAACGGCGACGGCGGCTACCGCGTGGTGGCGCGAGCGTCTTCGCGGCGGGCGCGGCGCACGCGCGCGCGGTCGGCCTTGGCGGCCTCGGCCTCGGTCGGCGTCGTGATGGACTGCACCGTCGTGCGGGCGGCGATCGACTTCGCCCAGCCCTGGATCTTCTTCGCCTGCTTGCGGCGCTTCTTCAGCAGCTTCGAGCGGCGCTTCGCGTTCGCGGCCGCATCCGCCTTCCGCCCCGTGCGCGCGCTGACCGTCTCGGCGCCGGGAACCAGTCGCCCGGCCATCCGATCGAGCACGATCGTGACCCGCTCGGCCGATCTCGCGGCGCGGACCGGCGCGCGCCGACGGTCGTGCTTCGCGGCCCGGCGGAGCGCGCTCGTCTCGGCGACGAGCAGCTCGACGCGTTTCCGCGCCCTCCCCTTGGGCAGCTCCTTCGCGAGCTGCTTCGCCTCCTTCTCGGCCGCCTTGGCGTGTGCGATCGCGGCCTTCGCGCGCTTGCGGTCTTCGCGGGTGGTCGCCATCGTCATCCCTCCGAGTCGATGAGCTCGAGCAGCTTGCGCGCCGCGTCGCGGATCTCGTCATGGTCGTACTGGCCGGCCCGGCTCTCGAGCGAGATCACGGCGCAGCGATGCACCTTCGTGAAGTCCCCGTACGGAAACGAGTACGCACCCTTGGTCTCGTCGTTCTCGTCGTCGTCGATCCCGAGGTGCCAGTGCCGGAACTCGGTCCACCCCTCGCGCTCGATGAACGCGTTCTCGTCGGACGCGCTCGGCGCGTCCTCGCTCCATGCGTCACGCTCGTCGCGGACCACCTTGCCGTCGCGCACGAGCGACCTCGCGTGCCGCAGGGCCGTCTCGTTCAGCCTGATCGCCATCCTGAACCTCCTCCAGCGTCTCCTCCGGTCTACGCGACGCGCTCGGCCCCGGCAAGGGGTTGCGACTCGCGTGACGGGCGCGGTCAGAGCGACCGCTGGGGCCGCGCGCTCCTCGCGCGGCCGAAGCGCAGGCGCAGGCCCCACACGGTGACCTTGGCCATGGCCTCGAACACGATGCCGAGGCTCATCTTCGAGCGACCGCGCTCGCGCTCCACGAACGTCACGGGCACCTCGACGATGCCGAGGCCCGCCTCACGCGCGTGCCACAGCATGTCGACCTGGAAGCCGTACCCTCGCGTGTGCACATCGGTGAGCTCCATGCGGCGCAGCGCGTCGGCCCGGAACGCGCGATAGCCGGCCGTCGTGTCGTGGGTGGGCAGCCGCAGCATGCGCCGGACGTACACGCTCCCGCCGCGCGACAGCCACTCCCGATGTTTCGGCCAGTTCTCGATGCGGCCGCCGGACACCCATCGCGATCCGATCACGAGGCCGACCGGCCGCCCCGAGGCATCCGTGCCCTCGAAGGCCGCGAGCAACGCGGGGAGTTCCTCGGGGCGGTGCGACCCGTCGGCGTCGAGTTGCACGATCGGGTCGTACCCGCGCTCCATCGCCCACCCGAACGCGTCGAGGTAGGCGGCGCCGAGGCCCATCTTCCCGGGCCGGTGCAGCACGTGGACGGCCGCGTCGGCGGCCGTCAGTTCGTCGGCCAGTCGGCCGGTGCCATCGGGCGACGCGTCGTCGACGACCAGCACGGATGCCTCGGGCGCAGCGCGACGCACACGATCGACGATCGTGGCGAGGTTCTCGCGCTCGTTGTACGTGGGAATCACCACGAGGGGTCCGGGCATCCTTCGAATAGTATCCCGGTTCGGCGGGTCCGCGTGACGCTCTCGGCGATCGACGAGCGGCGGCCTCGGCGGGTTCGCGGTACCCTGTGCGCGCAGAGCGCGGGAGGTGCATCATGCGAGCGACGTGGGCGCGGCCGATCGCTGCGGCCGGCATCGTCGGGGCGGTCGTGCTCACCGCCGGCTGCGGCATCATCGGGCCGACCATGCGGACCGAGGGTTCCGCACAGCTCGACGCGACCATCACCGAGGTGCGGCTGGACTCGGGCTCGGGGTCGGTGACGGTGTCGGGCGACGATGACGACGCCTCGCTCGAGTGGACGGTCATGACGCGCGCGAATCGCACGATCGGGCCGACGTACTCGATCGACGGCGGCACCCTCGTCCTGAGCGGGTGCGGTCAGTGGTGCTCGGTCGACTACCGGGTGCGCGTGCCCGAGGGCGTCGACGTGACGGGCCGGACGTCGAACGGCTCGATCGACCTCTCGGACGTCGGCGAGGTCGACCTGCAGACCACGAACGGCCGGATCACGCTCGACGGCGTCGACGGCCGCGTGCGGGCCTCATCGACCAACGGTCGCATCGAAGGCGAGGGGCTGGTCGGCACGGGCGTCGAGGTGCGCACCTCGAACGGGTCGATCGACCTCGAGATCGCGAGCGCGCAGGATGTCTCGGCCGAGAGCTCGAACGGGTCGATCGACGTGCGCGTGCCCGGCGGCTCGTACCGCGTCGAGACGCAGACGTCGAACGGCCGCGAGGAGGTGCAGGTGCCGAACACGGACGACGGCCGCTACCTCATCGACCTCCGCACCTCGAACGGTTCGATCTCGGTCAAGCCGACCGGCTGAGCGGAGCCGCTCCCGCATTCTTCGCGTCGCGCCAGGCGAGCCAGCGACGCACCCCGTCGAGGTCGTAGTCCGGGCCGGAGATGCCGAGCGTGAACAGACGGACCCCCGCGTCGAAGAGCGCCTCGGCGCGCTCCTCGTCACCACGGTTCAGCTCGTTCGAGACGACGATGCCCGAGACATCCCGCCCGACCCGATCGCCCCAGCGGGCGAGCACCTCGAGCTTGTGCGCGATCTCGTCGGGCTGCACGAAGGAGTGCCAGATGTCGGCGTGCTCGGCGACGATGCGGAGCGTCTTCTGCTCGCCCTTCCCGCCGATCAGGATCGGGATGTCCCGCGTCGGCGCCGGGTTCAGCTCGGCCCAGCGGGCGCGCACCCGGGGCAGCGCGTCGGAGAGCGCGTTGAGACGCGAGCCGGCGGTGCCGAACTCGTAGCCGTACTCGTCGTAGTCGCGCTCGAACCAGCCGGAACCCGTGCCGAAGACGAACCGCCCCGCTGCGCCGTCCTTCGCCGAGATGTGGTCGAGCGTGCGGGCCATGTCGGCCTGCAGGTCGGCGTTGCGATAGGAGTTGCAGTTCACGAGCGTGCCGAACTCGATGCGCTCGGTCTGCTCGGCCCAGGCGCCGAGCATGGTCCAGGCCTCGAAGTGCAGCCCGTCGGGGTCGCCGGTCAGCGGGAAGAAGTGGTCCCAGTTGAAGACGACGTCGACGCCGAGCTCTTCGAGCCGCAGCACGGTGTCGCGGATGGCCGGGTAGAACGCGTGCTGCGGCTGCACCTGCACTCCCAGCCACACAGGAATATCGAGACGCATTCATCTAGCGTACGTCCGCTCGGCGCGGCCGGGGCCGAGGGCGGGCTGGGTGGTCGGGATCTTGACGCCGAAGTCGTCATGCTGATATATTGTTATCGACCTCGCTCGCTTGCCCACTCGCTTGCGCATCACCCCGATCGGAGCCCCGTGTCACGTCGTCACCTCTTGACTTTCGCCGCCGCCACGATGGACCTCCGCTGCGTGACCAGCTGGGAGTTCACGTACCACCACCCCACGGATTCCAGCGCCACGGGCATCTCGATCTCGCTCGACCTCAAGACGGCCGTCTCGAAGACCGCCGTGATCAAGGCGGGGTCCCCACTGCCGAAGAGCGACATGACCCCGCAACAGGCCATCGACGCCATGCGCGCGCACGGCTACGACCAGCCGTTCGGACGGCTCTGGCTCGCGCCGGCGCAGGCGGGTACCGGCGCGCCCGAGTACGAGTTCTTCACCGACGTCTTCGACCACATCCTCATCGACGCGCGGACCGGCCGGGTCAGCAGCTACGAGTTCCCCGACCTGCCCGACTCCGTGATCGCGGTGCGCGCCGACCGCCTCGGCGGCGGCACGCGAACCCTCAAGGCCTTCACCTGTCCCGCGGCACACCACCCGTACCTCTGGAACGCGGACTTCGGTGTCGGGCTGAACGGTGCCCGCTTCCGCAGCTACCGGCTGGGCGGCACGATGCACGCGCCGCTGCCGACGACGGTCGACGGGCTCGTCTCCGGCTGGCACGAGAAGGCCGGCGGCATCACCGTCTATGACTTCGGCAAGGACGACGCCTACCTGTACGGCCTCTGCACCAAGGATCCTGCCGAGGCGTACGCCCCCGCTCCCACCGAATAGCACTCGCCGGACGATCCGACGAGTCGATGCCGACGAAAGGTCTCACCATGAAGCTCTCGACCTCGACCACGCTCGCGGCGGCCGGCGCGCTCTCACTCGCCGCGGTGCTCGGTGCCGCGCTGCCCGGCGCCGCGGCGCCGGCGGACGCCACGGCGTCGGCGGCCGACGCGGTGTGGCCGGTCGAAGTGAAGCGATTCGATCCCGACGCCGGCGCGACCCAGCCCATCCACTCGTACGCGTGCCCGCCCAGCCATCCCTGGCTCGCCACCTCGACCTCCGGCTGGGGCCTCCGCGGAATCGAGATCGACGGCGACGGGTACACCACGGGCGATGTGACGGTCGACGTGCGCCCCATGCGCGACGTGAACAAACTCGCCATCGGCTGGGAGGGCACCGAGACCGCGGTCAAGATCACCCAGCCGCACGACGACGACTTCACCGTCGTCGCCCACTGCACGAACGACCGCGCCCTGGCCTACGTCGGCTGAGTCACGGTCCGCCCTCGTCAGAGACGCATCAGATGGCACTCCGCACCACGACCACACTCGCCACCGTCGGCGTGCTCTCGCTCGCCGCGACCCTCGGCACCGCGCTGCCCGGCCTGGCGGCCCCGGCGGACCCGCCTCGCGAGCCCGCCGAGCGGGTCATCGCGCAGTCGAATCCGTTCGACGACCTGCCCGACTCGGTCTTCCCGTTCGAGCTCGGCACCATCGACACCCAGGTCTGGGAGACCGAGTTCACGTGCCCGGCCGGGCTGCCCTATCTCTGGAACCGCGACTTCGGCCTCCAGCTCAACGGCACCCGGTGGGGCACACCGAACTCGCTCGGGAAATTCCTGCCCAAAGCCACGAAGCTCACCACCGTGAACGGCCTCGCGTCCGGCTGGGAGACCGCACGGTTCAGTGCGGTGACGGGCGGCCGGATCTACGTGCTCTGCACCAAAGACCCCGCAGAGGGCTACGCCCCACCGAGCGAATCCCGATAACGCCCACCACGCCGCCGACCTTCGCGCGGTGCACCATCGATGCCCCCTTCAGACGCACGAAACCGGCGCAATGGGGTGGGACCGCGCAACGATCGGCCGTACGCTCGCACCATGGACAACCTCGATCGGGCGATCCTCGACCTGCTGCGACAGAACGCACGCGCCGGGTACGGGGACATCGGATCATCGGTCGGGCTCTCAGCCTCGGCGGTCAAGCGTCGCGTCGACCGGCTCGTCGCCGACGGCGTGATCCGCAGCTTCACGATCCAGGTCGACCCCACGGTCGACGGCATGAGCACCGAGGCGTACGTCGAGCTGTTCTGCCGCGGCACCGTGGCGCCCGACGAGCTGCGGCGCATCCTGCAAGACGTGCCCGAGGTCGTCTACGCGGGCACCGTCACGGGCAGCGCCGACGCGATCGTGCAGATCCGCGCGCGCGACATCACGAGCCTCGAGGACGCGCTCGAACGCGTGCGGATCGCCCCGAACGTCGACCACACCCGCAGCGCGATCGTGCTCTCGCGGCTCGTCAACCGCCAGCGCGACTGAGGGCCGGCATGCGTTTCGACATCGACCCCGGAGCATCCGAACCGCCCTTCGAACAGGTGCGCGCGCAGGTCGTCGCGGCCGTCCGCGACGGCGCGCTCACGCCCGGCGAGAAGCTCCCGACCGTGCGCGCCCTCGCCGGCGATCTCGGGCTCGCCGTGAACACCGTCGCCAAGGCGTACCGCGCACTCGAACACGACGCCATCATCGAGACCCGAGGCCGATCGGGCACATTCGTCGCGCCGCAGGGCGACACCACGCAGCAGAGCCTGCAGACGGCCGCCGCGGAGTACGCGGCGCTCGCGCGCCGCCTGGGCCGGCCCGCCGACGAGGCGCTCGCCGCGGTCGAGGCCGCGCTGCGGATCGGCACCGGCTGAGCGGCGACCGGTCTCTGCGCGATCAGGCGACCGGTCACGGGTCACGGGTCACGTGATCGTCACGACCAGCTCGTCGCCGACGAGCTCGATGCTCAGTGCGCGAAGGTCCGTGACCACCGCATGGGCCGCTCGGAGGTCGGTGGGGTCGTGCGAGGTGGCGACGGCGAGGGTCCACGCGCCCGCGGCGATCCCGGCATCGACTCCTGCCGGCGCATCCTCGACGACCAGGCAACGTTGCGGCGAGACGCCCAGTGCGGCGGCGGCGTTCAGGTACCCCTCGGGGTCGGGCTTGCCCGCGCCGACATCCTCGGCAGCGACCAACACCTCCGGAACCGGAAGACCGGCCGCCGCGAGGCGCGCCCGCATGAGCCGCTGCGAGCCGGACGTCACGGCCGCCCAGCGGTCGGCGGGAAGGCGGGGCAACAGCGATCGCGTGCCGTGCAGGGCGATCACGTCGTCCAGGTCCGCGAGCTCCAGCTGCTCCAGCTCGGCGACGGCCGCGTCCTGCTCGTCGGCGGCGACGAACATCGCGATCGTGTCCTCAGACCGTCGACCATGGCACACCCGGAGGATCTCGGCGACGTCCAACCCGCGACGCGACGCCCAGACCTGCCAGGTCCGTTCCACCGCGGGGGTCGAGTCGACCAGCGTTCCGTCGATGTCGAAGAGCACCGCGTCGATCTCGAATCGCATCCGACCACGCTATACGTGCGCACTGGGGAGAGCCTGGGCCGCGGTGGCGCGGGGGCGCGAGGCCGCGTGGGCGATTCGCCACGTGGGCGCTTGGGCGCGTAGCCGCATGTGTGCGTGGGCGCGTGGGTGCTCGACCGGTTCGTGCCGCGGTCGGATCGTTGGATGCTGCTCCGCGCTGGAAGACCCGGCGGAGTGAATGTCGGTGGGTGGTTGGATACTGGTGCGCATGACGAACTCACCGCTCGACCGGCTGCACGCCGAGGTGGCTGAGCTCGCCGCCGAGTGGGCGGGGGCGCTGCCGGTGTTCGGCGCGGCGGACGGTGGTGGGGCGGCTGGTGGGACGGGCGGCGTTGACGCCAGTGACGCGGCCCAGGCGGGTGCGAGTACTGACGGCCGAGGGTTCGAGGCGCTGAGCGGGCCGGGGTTGGTGCGGGTGATCGAGCGGGCGGCGCAGGTCAAACGGATGGTGGACGCATTCCTCGCCCATGCCAGCGCCGAGGTCGCTCGGCGGTCGGTGCCGGAGTTCGGTGCGAACGGGTTGGCGAAACAGCACGGGCATGCCAGCCCGGTCCGGTTGATCGAGGCCGCGACCGGCGGCGCGGCTGGTGAAGCGGCCCGGCTGGTCGCGGTCGGTGAAGCGATCCAGGAACGCCAGTCGTTCACCGGGACGGTGCCGGCGAAGTTCCCGCACGTACGCGCCGCGCTCGACACCGGGCGGCTGAGTATGGAGGCGGCGAACCTGATCACCGGGATGCTCCGCAGGGTCGAACTCCGCGCCGACCCCGACCGGGTGGGGTCGTACGAGCAGCGACTGGTCGAGATCGCGGCCGGGCAGCCATTGTCGCTCGTGCGACGCGCGGTCACCACCGCGCACGCCCAACTCGACACCGACAGCCTCGGCCCCGCCGATGAACGGTTGCATGCTGAGCGGTCGCTGACGTTCCGTGAAGACCCGGACGGGGTGTTCCACCTGCGCGGCCGGCTCGACCCGATCACCGCAGCACCGATCAAGGCCGCACTCGACGCGATGGTCAGCGACGCCCTCCGCCAACACGGCTCCGGCCACGCCACCACCGTTGCTCCGGGTAGTGGCCCGGCCGGTGCGGGTGGTGCGGCGGCTTCAGTCACGCAGGCGAGTGCGCCCGCGTACGGCACCGCCGCTGCCAGCTCCGCTGCCGTCACTGGTGCTCGGGCTAGAGCTGGGGCTGGGGCTGGGGCTGGAGCGGGAGCGGGTGGAGAGACCGGGACCGAGAGTGCGGGGCCGGTGGTCGAGGATCGGCGGTCGATTCCGCAGATCCGGGCCGACGCGCTTGCCGAACTCGCGAGGCACGCCTTGGGATGTCAGGCAGCGCCGGGTTCGGTGCCAGCCACGACGGTCGTGGTGCGGAT
>NZ_JAVKGQ010000009.1:0-174169 GCF_031432255.1 Agromyces aerolatus
TGGTGCCTGGCCCGGTGGTGCAGCCGAGGGCGTGTCTGGCGAGTTCGGCGAGGGCGTCGGCCTGGATCTGCGGGATCGACCGGTCGTCGTCGACGACCGGCCCATCGGACGAGCCTGCCGCACCGGTCGCACCCGCTGCACCGATCGCATCGGACGTGCCGGATGTGCCGGTCGCGCCGTTCGTGCTGGTCGTGCCGGGGTTACGGCGGGTGAGGGTGTCGTTGACGAGGGTGTCGAGGGCGGCTTTGATCGGGGCGGCGGTGACGGGGTCGAGGCGGCCGCGGAGGTGGAACATGCCGTGCTGGTCTTCGTGGAGGGTCAGGGCGCGTTCGGTGAACATCCGCTCGTCGGCTGGGGCGGCGCCGTCTTGGTCGAGTCGTGCTTCGGCGGTCTTGACCGCGCGCAGCACGAGCGAGAGGGGCTCGCGTGCGGCGAACTCGACCAGTCGCTGCTCGTACGGTGCGAGCAGGGCCGCTTCGGCGCGGTGCTCGACCCGGCGCAGCATGCCGGTGATCGCGGCCGCGGCCTCGATGCTCACCGCGCCGTGATCGAGTGCGGCCCGTACTGAGGCGAACTTCGCCGGCAGGTGTTCGCCGGTGAACGACGCCCGTGCCCGGGTCGCCTCGCCCACGGCCAGCAGCCGGGACGCCTCGGCCTGGGCGCCACCGGTCGCGGCCGCGACCAGCCGCGCGGGAGAGGCGTACCCGTGCTGTTTCGCGAGCCCCTCGGCACCGAACCCCGGCGCGGACCGTTTCGCGACCTCGTCCGCCGCACGCGCGAGCACCGCGTCCAACGAACGCCGCATATGCGTCATCGCCTCGACCACCCGGATCAGACCCGGCCCGCTCAACGCTTCGAACTCAGCACCGCCCGCCTCAGCACCGCCCGCCCCGGCGCCGACCGTGTCAGCACCGATCGTGTCAGGGCCGAACGCCGGCAGCGCGCCCGACCAGGTCTCGGCGAGCGTGCCGAGCTCGGCCCTGAGCCGATCGATGGACGAGTTCCTCATGTCCAGTAGTATCCACGCACCCACCGACATCGCTCCTCCGGACCTCCAGCCCGCGAGCATTCAGGTCGAGCGCGACCAGTCAGCCGTGTTCGCTAGGACGCCGAGCTCCCCGACGACGGAGTCGACGCCGCGCGCCGTGGGTTCGTGGAAGAGGGCCCGGCCCAGTAGGCCCGGCTGACGAAAAGGGGAGCACGCCGACATCAGCGCCGAGGCGACCACGCCGACGCTAGTGCCGAAGATGATGAGGCCGCGCGTGCGCATGGGTCTCCGGTTGGTCGCGGTTACGGAATGAGACGCGGTCCGGACGCCCCCGAAGGTTCGGGTGTCGGAGGCCGGCGCACAACATCAGATGCGCGCGGTCGCCGCGAAGCTGTCGGATGTCTCGACGGGGTCTGGTGAATGGTGGGCGATGCCGGGCTCGAACCGACGACCTCTTCCGTGTGAAGGAAGCGCGCTACCAGCTGCGCCAATCGCCCATCGGGGCGGGAAGCCCCTCAGAATCGCGGACCGTTGCCGGCCGCGGGTTCGATACTAGCCGACGCTCGGGCACGATTGCACATCGTGCGCGGCGCGGGTGCGCCGACCTCTCGGCGGCGGCTCGCGCGAGGGCGTCCGGATGCCTCGCCGAGGGCCGGACACGCCCGGGATGCGCGGTCGGTTTCGGCCGATGACCGGGATGGATTCCAGGGCGGTCGCCCTCAGTTTGTGATTCGTTCACATCATCGGTTAGAGTCTCTCTGCACGCAGAAATGCGGGCAACGCGGATGTGGCGCAGCTGGTAGCGCATCACCTTGCCAAGGTGAGGGTCGCGAGTTCGAATCTCGTCATCCGCTCTGATCAGTCGGGGCGAAAGCCCCTTCTGTTCTTCTGGTGGTGAACCCATACACGGTGGATTGGCCGAGAGGCGAGGCAGCGGCCTGCAAAGCCGTATACACGGGTTCGAATCCCGTATCCACCTCCAAGGAGAGGCTCTCCTCGACTTGGGCGATTGGCGCAGCGGTAGCGCGCTTCCCTGACACGGAAGAGGTCACTGGTTCGATCCCAGTATCGCCCACCACGAAGACCCCCGGTTCGCCGGGGGTCTTTCGCGTTTCCGGGGCTCGGCCCGGAGCGCGCATGCCGTGGATCCGGCTTCGCGTGCGGTCGAGCTCAGGCGGATCGACTGAGTGCCGGACGAGGGTCGTCCGCGGAGTCATTCCGAGTCGTGTTCCGTGCGCGGCGTCTGAAGAGCGCGATCGCCACGATGGCCGCGGCGACGACCAGACTCGCGCCCAGCGCTGGGCGGGTCTCCGGAAGGACGGCCATGCCGGCGATGAGCCCAAGGATCGCCGCGATGGTCGCGTAGGTCAGATACGGGAAGAGCCACATCCTGGTCGCCGGCAATCGGTTCTCGCGTTCCAGGTGGCGTCGCAAGCGGAGCTGGGCGACGCACACGACCAGCCACACGAACAACGCGATCGCGCCGGCGGAGCTGACGAGGAACAGAAACACCGCCTCAGGGAACCAGTAGTTCAACGCGACGATCGCGAATCCCACGAGGGACGAGGCGATGATCGCGTTTCTGGGGTTGCCGGTCGAGGTGAGCGTTCCGAGACGGGCCGGTGCCTCACCGCGCTTGGCCATGGAGAACAGCATCCGGCTGGCCGTGTAGATGCCGGAGTTCAGGCAGGACAAGACCGCGACGAGGACGACGACATCCATGATCACCGCTGCCCCCGGGATGCCGTAAGACTCGATGACCGCCACGAAGGGGTTGGCCTGCACCGCTGGGCTGTCCCACGAGACGACGGTGACGATGACGAACGTGGACCCCACGAAGAAGATCAGCGTCCGCCACACCACTGCTCGCACGGCGGAGCGGACCGCCGCGGCCGGGTTCTCGGACTCACCCGCCGCGATCGTCGCGATCTCCGAGCCGAAGAACGAGAACACGACCACGAGCAACGCGGGCACGACCGCCGCGAGGCCGTTCGGGGCGAAGCCGCCATTTTCGAACAGATTGGTGATTCCCGGAGGAGTCACACCCGGGAGCAGCCCACCGATCGCGAGCGCACCGAGCACGAGGAAGATCACGATCGCCGCGATCTTGATTCCGGCGAACCAGTACTCGAACTCCCCGAAGAACTTCACCGAGACGACGTTCGTGATGGACAGGACCAGCATGAGGCCGAACGCCAGCATCCACTGGGGGAGGTCCGGCGTCCAGCGGTGGATGATGATGGCGCCGGCGGTGGCTTCGATCCCGAGCGCGACCACCCAGAACCACGCGTAGAGCCAACCGATGGAGAACCCGGCCCATCGGCCGATCGCTCGGTCGGCGTACGACGAGAACGATCCGGTGTCGGGCATGGCGACCGCCATCTCTCCGAGCATGCGCATGACGAGCAGCACGAGCACGCCCGCGAGCAGGTATGCCACGACCGCGACGGGGCCCGCCTGATGGATGACGCTCCCAGAGCCGACGAAGAGTCCGGCGCCGATGACCCCGCCCATCGCGATCATCGATATGTGACGGCGGCGAAGTACGCCGCGGAGGTGGGAAGTCATCGCTGCCGTGGTTTCCGTTGAGAGCGGTCGGGGAGCGTGGCAGAAGAGCCGCCAGCAATACCAATATAACAACATTCCGATCCGTGCATGCGAAACGGAGCGCCGACCCGGGTAGGTAGTACTACGGGCGTTCCGCGGCCCGAGACATCCGGCGCCCTATGGTGAGCGCATGGGGACGGAGCATCTGCAGGAGCGACGAGGCGAGCGACCCGGCGAAGGCGCGGCACCGCCGCGCGCGAGCGGAGCGGGCGCGATCGCCGTCGAACGTCTGCGGCGCCGGTTCGCGAGTCGGCGTTTCCTCGTGCTGCTCGGGGTCTACGCCATCGTGCTGCTCGCGCTCACGCTGCTGTCGGCCGTCATCGCCTGGGCGTTCGCGACGCTGTCGGGCGGTGGTGACACCGGTCCGCTCATCTTCTCGTCGGTGGTCTTCTGGCTGCTGCTGCTCGCGATCTTCGCCGGACCTGCCGTGCAGGGCCGGGCGCTCAACGGCTCGCCCGCAGGCGCCACGGCGCCAGGCCGCCCCACGGCGCCAGCCCGCCCCGCGGCGCCCGCCCGCGCCGCGGCGACCGTGATCGGCGCCCTGCTCGCCGAGTGGGTGACGAGCCTCGCCTTCGTCGCACTGGCGCTGCCGATCCTGCTCGTCGTCGCGGTGGCCGGCGGCGTCGCCGCGCCCGTGGTGATCGGCTCGGTCGCCATCCTCATCGGAGAGATCCTGCTGCTCGCCGCGGTCGCCGTCGGTCTGAGCGGGGTCATCGCCCGGCCCGGCAGGTCGGTGGCCGCGGCGTACGCCGTGGTAGTGGGGCTCACGGTGGGGACCGTGCTGATCTTCGCCCTGGTCGGCAACCTGGTCCGGCACGAGGTGGTCACCCAGAGCCGCGGGGTGAGCTGGTCGTCCACCGACCTGATCGCCGATTGCGAGGAGGCGCTGGCCGACGGTGCGAGCGACTGCGTCGAGGATGCCGACGGTGAGGGGGTCACCACGTGCGAGGCCTGGCAGACCACGACCTCCGATCGCGCCCGCCTCGACCTCGCCTGGTGGGTGCTCGTCCCGAACCCGTTCGTGCTGGTCGCCGACGCGGCCCCGCTCACCTGGCAGGGCAGCATGCAGAGCCCGGCCGACCTGTTCGGGATGGTGACGTTCGGCGTACGTCAGGCACAGATCGCGGGCGAGACGACCGAGACGCTCGACGCGTGCACGATCGACGGGCAGGACGCGGCGTCGACCGTGCCTGCCCTCGTCGAACGGACCACGCCGACCTGGTATCTCGGCCTCCTGGTTCAGGCCGTGCTCGCCGCTGCGCTGCTCGCCGGAGCCGTGTCCCGGCGGACGCCCGGCTCGAAGGCTCCGGTCCGCGCCGAGTAGCCCACGTCGGGGCCCGCCCATCCTCGGCGCGACGGGGCGGCGATCAGGTGCTCACGACGGCTCGCCGCTCTGCGAGCGGATGCGGTCGACGACCGCGCTCGTGGAGTGCGCCTCCACATACCCCACGGTGCGCACCTCGCCCCCGTAGGCGCGCACCGCGGGCGTCTCCTCGAGCATGTCCGGCGTGTAGTCGCCGCCCTTCACGTACAGGTCGGGCCGCAACGCCTCGATCAGCGCGATCGGGGTGTCGGCGTCGAACAGCGTCACGTAGTCGACGCACTCGAGCGCGGCGACGACGCCGGCGCGGTCGATCTCGTCGTTCACCGGGCGGCCGGGGCCTTTCAGCCGGCGCACCGAGGCGTCGGCGTTGACGGCGACGACGAGGCGGTCGCCGAGGCGCTTCGCCTCGCGGAGATACGAGGTGTGTCCGAGGTGCAGCACGTCGAAGCATCCGTTGGTGAAGACGATGCGCAGCCCGTCGTCGCGGTCCCTGGCGACCACGTGCGCGAGCTCGGCCGAGGTCAGGATCGCGGGCCGGGGTGTGCCGGCCTCGGCCGCGAGCGCGGCGGCCGAGCACACCGACGTGCCGAGCGCGCGCACGACGACGTCGGCGGCGCACTGCGCGATCCCGGCGGAGTCGCCGATCGGCGCGCCGATCGCGAGCGCGGCCGTGAGCGCCGCCGCGAACGTGTCCCCGGCGCCCGAGGCGAACTTCTCGGCCACGGGATGGGCGAAGGTCGTGAGCGGGGCCGCGCCGCGCCGCAGCACGACGGTCCCGTCGCGGTCGAGGGTCACGACCATGTGTTCGGCGCCCGCGGCGTCGAGCAGCCGGTCGGCCGCGGCGGTCACGGCGTCGAGGCGTTCCCGCCCTGCGGGCCACGTCTCGCGCACCAGCGCGGCGGCCTCGAGCGCGTTCGGCACGACGACGTCGGGGCGGATGCCTCGCCAGTGCGCCGGCTCGTGCGCGTCCACGACGACGTGCGCGGGCCGCCGGACGGCGACCGCATGCTCGACCGCCGGCACGAGCAACGGGCCGCCGTAGTCGCTCACGAGCATCGCCTCGGCGCCGTCGAGCGCGGCGGCCAGCGCATCGGCGAGCTCGCCGCCGAGATCGCCGCCGAGATCGGCTCCGCGCTCTGAGGCATCGGTCGAAGCGAGGACCGCCGCGGCCGGGCCGCCGCTCGCGTGGGTCTCATCGGCGCGCACGAGCACCTGGTCGTCGGCGACGATCCTGGTCTTCACCGTCGTGACGACACCGCGACGTCGCAGCGCACCGGTGCAGTCCACGCCCGCGGCGCGCAGCAGGTGCACGACCTCGTCGCCCGCCGCATCCGCGCCGATGATGCCGACGAACCTGACCCGAGCGCCCATCGCCGCCGCGTTCAGCGCCGCGTTCGCGGCGCCGCCCGCCGCGGTCCGGCGTTCGGTCACGTCGACGACGGGCGCGGGCGCCTCGCGACTGAGGCGGGCGCTCGTCCCGATCCACCACCGGTCGAGGATCGCGTCACCGGCGACGACCAGCACCGGTGCGAGCGAGGCCAGGCGTGCGGGGATCGTCTCGAGCGTGCTCATGGCGGGGGACGTACCCGTTGCGGGTCCGGACCATGCGCCGAGCTCGGGATTCGGTGGCACCTCGGGGTTTCAGACGGCCTCCGATCGGGCACGGTCCCAGCCAGGACGTGCGGCCGGTGCCGCCGGCCGTGCCGTTCGACCGAGGAGGATCCGTGTCCGTCGTGGCCGTCGCCGAGCGCCCGTTCCCCGGTGTCCGGCGCATCGCGGTGCTGCGTGGCGGCGGGCTCGGCGACCTCGTCGTCGCGTTGCCCGCGATCGACGCCCTCGGCGCGGCCTACCCCCATGCCGAGATCACGCTCCTCGGCAGCCCGCTGCACGCCGAGCTCCTGCGCGGCCGGCTGTCCCCGGTCTCGCACGTCGAGGTCCTCCCCGTGGCGCCGGGAATCCGCGACCCCGGGCACGACGAGTCGGCTGATCGTGTCGACGAGTTCCGCGCGCGCCTGGCCCGGCACGGGCCGATCGACCTCGGCGTGCAGCTGCACGGCGGCGGCCGCTACGCCAACCCGTTCCTCCTGGCCCTCGCCCCCGGGCACACCGTCGGTCTGGCGACGGACGACGCCGAGCGACTCGACCGCACGCTGCCCTATGTGTACTACCAGCACGAGGTCATGCGCTGGCTCGAGGTCGCGGCGCTCGCCGGGGCGCCGCCGGTGACGCTCGAGCCGCAGATCGTGCTGACCGAGTCCGAGCGCGCCGCGATCGAGCCCTTCGTCCCGCAGGACGAAGGGCCGCTGGTCACCATCCACCCCGGGGCCAGCGATCCGCGACGGCGCTGGCCGGCGGGTCGCTTCGCGCAGGTCGCGGCCGCACTGCTCGACGACGGGGCGCACGTGCGCCTCATCGGGTCCGACGCGGACGGCGAGCTCGCCCAGCGCATCGCGGGCGAGGTGCGCGGACTCAGGGACGGCGCAGCCGGCGATCGGATCGCGGTGCTCGCCGGCCGGCTCACGATCGGCGAGACCGCCGCGCTCGCCGCGGCGTCGGACGTCATGATCGCCAACGACAGCGGCCCGCGTCATCTCGCGCAGGCGGTCGGGGCGGCGACCGTCGGCGTCTTCTGGTTCGGCAACGTCGTGAACGCCGCGCCGTTCTCGCGCGCGCGGCATCGCGTGCACCTCTCGTTCACGGTGCGCTGCCCGGTCTGCGGGGCGGATGTCACCCAGGTCGGCTGGACCGCGCCGCGGTGCGAGCACGACGTCTCGTTCGTGGCCGACGTGAAGGTGGCGCCCGTGCTCGCGGACGCGCGTCAGCTCATGGCCACGAGCTCTCTTCGGAGTGACAGACGAGCAGTTCGCGGATCTCGGCGCCCGGCGGCCGGCTGAGCGCGAAGACCACGGCCGAGGCGACGTCGGCGGGATCGCTGAGCCGCGCGTCGGCGCCCGGACGATACTGCTCCTCGCGGTCGTCGAAGAAGTTCGTGCGCATGCCTCCCGGGATGAGGGTCGTGACCCCCACCCGCCCTTTCGTCTCCGCGGCGAGCGCACGCGAGAAGCCGAGCACGCCGAACTTCGACGCGCAGTACGCGGTGGCGTCCGAGACCGCGGACAGGGCGAGCGTCGAGGCGACGGTCACGACCCGCCCAGCGGATGCCTCGAGGTGGGGGAGTGCGGCACGCACCGCCGCGACCGTGCCGAGCAGGTTCACCGCGATCACCCGCTCCCATGCGTCGGGGGCGACGTGGTCGAGGCGCCCCGGGCGGTCGATGCCGGCCGCCGTGACGAGCCCGTCGAGGCCGCCGTCGGCCGCGATCCCGGCGATCACGTGTTCGAGGCGGCGCGTGTCCGAGACATCCGCCTCATGCGTCTCGTGTCGTGCGCCGGGTGGGAGCACTCGGTCGACGACGACGGGCGTGCCTCCGCCGGCGGCGACGGCGTCGGCGACGGCAGCGCCGAGTCCGGCACCGCCGCCGGTGATCACGATGCGTCCGAGTGGCGTGTGGTCCGGCATGTGGACTCTCCTTCCGTGGGTGTGGTGCGGGAACGATGGCGGTCGCGGCCGGCCGGCCGGGGCGTCATCCGACGGCCTCCAGTGCGGCCGCGAGCGCGGAGGACGAGCGTGCGGCATGGTGCGGCACGGAGACCGCGCGGCCGCCCCACTCCTCGAGCACGCGGGTCTCCGCGATCGCGCGGTCCCGGTAGTCGCCCCCTTTGACCCAGAGGTCGGGGGTCAGCCGGCGCAGTGCGCCGACGGGGGTGTCCTCCTCGAACACGAGGACCGCGTCGACGCAGGCGAGCGCGAGCAGCAGGTCCACCCGGTCGGGCTCGGCGATGATCGGCCGTCCGCGGCCCTTCAGCCGGCGCACGGAGGCGTCGGAGTTGAGGCAGACGATGAGGCAGTCGCCCATGGCGCGGGCCGCCTGGAGCGTCCGCACGTGGCCGGCGTGCAGCAGGTCGAAGCATCCGCCGGTGGCGACGACGGTGCCGCCCGCGGCACGCGTGGCCGCGGCGACCCCGAGCGGGTCCGAGCTGTTCCGTACGGGGACCAGGGACGCGTCGGCGTCGAGCATCGCGACGCCGCCGGCCCGCAGGAACTCGGCGGCCCGATCCACCGCGAGCCGCATCGCCTCGTGGGCATCGGCCCCGCGCGCGAGCGCGCCCGCCGCCTCGGCGGCGAGCCGGTCCCCGGCCCCGCACGGATCGATGCCGTGCACCGGACTGACAGGCAGCACACCGGGCAGGGCACGGCCGTCGGCGAGCACCGCGCCGAGCGGGCCGAGCGTGACCGCCGCCGCGCCCGCGCTCCACCTCCGGCGCAGCGTGGTCGCCGCCGGGACGGCCTCGGCGACGTTCGTCACGCGGCCTCCGGTCGCCGCCGATGCCTCCGCGGCGTTCGGCGTGACGAGGGCCGTGCCGGCGATCGGCACCGCGCCGCGTGGATGCGGGTCCCACACGATCGGGCGGTCGGCGGCGGCGTCCGCGAGCGCGCGGCGGAGCGCCGCATCCTCGAGGACGCCACGGCCGTAGTCGGCGGCCACGATCGCGTCGGCCCACTCGAGCACCGAGCGCGCCGTGTCGGGAAGGCGCAGGGCGGGCACCTCGCGGCAGGCCTCGTCGAGCCGCGCCACCGCGTGCCCGTCGGCGCGGACGCGGGTCTTCACGGGCGTCGGCCCGAGCAGCCGCCCCTCGACGACGTCGACACCCGCGAGCGCCGCCCGCAGCCGATCCGCCGCAGCGTCGGTGCCGAGCGCCGTGACGAACCGTACGTCGAGCCCGTCGCGCGCGAGCAGCGTCGCGACGAGTCCTGCGCCGCCCGCGCGATCGCGCGCACGCACCACGTCGACGACGGGGACCGGGGCGTCCGGGCTCAGCCTCGTGGCGCCGCCGTCGAGGTCGACGTCGAGGAGCGCGTCGCCGACGACCGCGATCCTCATCGGACCGCTCCGGTCGGAGGTGCGGCGATCGCCGCGTCGATCGCCCCGCCGATCGCCGCGTCGAACGCGAGGCACAGTGCGTGCACCGCGACGAGCTCGGCCTCCTGCACATTGGCGGCCGTCCCGTGCAGTGCGATGACGTCGTCGCAGACGGTCGCGAGCGGGTTCGGCGCCGGGCCGGTGATCGCCCATCGCGTGGCGCCCGCGCGGCGTGCCGCGTCCGCGGCGGCGAGGAGGTTGGCGCTCGCCCCGCTCGTCGAGAGCAGCAGGAGCACGTCGCCCGGCCTCGCGTGCGCGAGCACCTGTCTCGCGAAGACCTGCTCGAAGCCGTAGTCGTTGCCGATTGCGGTGACGGCCGACGAGTCGGTGTTGAGTGCGAGCGCGGCGAACGGCCGGCGTTCCTCGCGGAAGCGCCCCGTGAACTCGGCGGCGAGGTGCTGCGCCTCGGCCGCCGACCCGCCGTTGCCCGCGACGAGCAGGCGGTGCCCGTCGCCGAGCCGGGCCGCGAGGTGCACGGCCCAGGCCGCGAGCCTCGGCGCCTCGAGCTCGAGGGCGTCGAGCACGGGACGCAGCCCGCGGGTGTGCGCGGTGATGGAGCGCGCCAGTCGGTACGCGGTGGTCGCGGGGGCCGTGTGCGGGATGGTCATCGCCCGGCCCCGCTCCGCCGGCCCGCCGCCGCCGCGCCGCCGTCGGCCGCGCCGGCCGCGCGCGCATCCGGGCGCGCCGGCCCTCGCGACTGCGCGATCACGGCCCGGTAGCACCGCTCGGTGTCGGCCGCGATCCGATCCCAGGAGTAGCGGCTCTGCATCCGGCGACGGCCGTTCGCCCCGAGACTGGCACGTTCGGTCTCGTGCTCGAGCAGGCCGAGCACCGCCGACGCGATCGCCTCCACGTCTCGCGGCGGCACGTGACGCCCGGTCCTGCCGTCCACGACACTGTCGATGAGCCCGCCGACCGACGAGGCCACGACGGGAACGCCGCACGCCATCGCCTCGAGCGGCACGATGCCGAACGGCTCGTACCACGGCGCGCACACGACGACGTCCGCCGACCGGTAGAGCGTGGGCAGCTCGGCCTGCGGCAGCCGGCCGCGCAGGTCGATGCGCCCGGCCGCGCCGGACCGCTCGGCGATGGCGCGCAGACGCTCGAGCTCGGGATCCGTGCGGTCGTCGGCCCCGGACCCGCCGCCGACCACGACGAGCTCGACGTCGACGCCCTGGTGCACGAGCGCGGCGACGGCTTCGATCACCGTGCCCACGCCCTTCCGGGGCACGAGCCGGCCGACGCTCAGCACCCGGTACCGTGCTCGGCGTCCCTCCGCCGGTCCGTCCGGGGAGAAGTGATCGAGGTCGACGCCGCAGGGGATGACGGTGATGCTGCGCCGGGGGACACCCAGGTTGCGCAGCTCGAACGCCTCGTCCGAGCACGTCGCGATGATCTCGTCGGCTCGACGGCCGACGTCGGGTTCGAGCCATTCGCGTTCGGGTGGACTCGTGTCCTCGGCGCCCTGGTGGCGGCGCTTCACGACGCCGAGGGCATGGAAGGTGTGCACGACGGGGATGGTCGCGTTCGCGACGGACCAGCCGTCGGCGGCCGCGAGCGCGGCGACGCCGGACATCCAGAAGTGGCTGTGCACGAGATCGGGGCCGAAGTCCGTCCAGTCCGCGCACGCTCCGGCCGCGAGCTCGGACATGTACGGGAGCAGCAGGTCCTTCGACAGCGGGGCCGGCGGTCCGGCGTCGACGTGCACGACCTCGACGCCGTCGGCGAACCCGGCGATCGGCGGCAGATCGGGATCGTCGCGTCTGGTGTACACCCGCACGTGGTGTCCGCGCCGCGCGAGCGCGGTCGACAGCGCGGCCACGTGCACGTTCTGACCGCCGGCGTCGACGCCGCCGAGCGTGGCCAGCGGGCTGGCGTGTTCGGAGATCATGGCGATGCGCATGTCGTCCCTTCCTTCCGTGACCGGCGCCTCATCCGGGCCCGGCCGATCCATCGGGCCTCCTCGTGCGTGCCCGTCGTGCCGCGTGCTCGACGACCTCGGCGAGCAGGACGTCCCAGTCGCGCAGGAACCGGCCCAGGTCGTAGCGGTCGAGCGCCGCCTCGCGTGCGGCGGCCCCGAGCCGTGTGGCCTCGACCGGGTCGTCGACGAGCATGCGGGCGGCGGCGACGAGCGAGTCGACGCTCGTGGAGACGAACCCGGCACCCGGCGGCACCGCCCTCGCGGCCTCGGTCGCGTCCAGGACGACCACGGGCATGCCGAGCATCATCGCCTCGATCAGCGCCAGTCCGAGCGACGTCCAGCGCGACAGATGCAGATACGCGCGCCGGTCGGCCATCGAGGCGTGCAGCTCCGCCGGCGGCAGGTCGCCCATCGGGCGCACCCGCACCGGATCGATCCCGAGGGCCGCCGGGAGCTCGCCGACTCCCATGCCGAAGACGTCGATCCCGGACCCCGCGGCGAACCGCGGCAGCAGGTCGGCCCCCACGATCCGGCGGCGCCTCACGGGCTCGTTCGACACGAACGCGAGCCGGTCGATTCGGCCCGTGTAGCGTCGACCGGGGTCCGGGACCCCGTGTTCGATGACGATGGTCGGTGCACGGCCCGAGTCCCACACCACGTCGTTGAAGTGCGTCACGTGCACGATGGGCACGTCGTCGCGATCGGCGAGCGGATGCCGCTCGGTGACCGGCTCTCTCTTGGGCGTGTTGTGTTCCAGGAAGACGGCGGGGACGTCCCGACCCGGTCGCCGGCCCGTGAGCTGCTCGACGCGCGCGAGCTCATCGGACCGCTGCAGGACGACGACGTCGATCTGTTCGTCGTGCAGCTCGCCGAGGTCGACCTCGACCGCGCCGGGAGGCCACGGGCGCCCCCCTCGCCCGAGCCCCCACGGTCCGCGGCGCGGATCGGTCGGCAGCAGATACGTGTGGCCGCCCTGCACGAACGCGTCCATCCATCCGCCGTGCACATGCCAGATCAGGATCCTCATCCGGCGACCACCTCCGCTGCGGTCGTCGCGTGCGTGCGGGCGACCGCGACCACCGCGTCGGCGACCGCCGCCGGCGTCACGTCGGACAGGCACGGGTGCCCGGGCACGGGGCAGCTGCGCGCACGGGTGCCCGCACAACCGGCGTCGGTCCGGCCGAACACCACCACGGGCACCCCGTACGGCCGCCAGCAGCGCTCGGACACCACGGGCGAGAACAGGCTCACGACCGGGGTGCCGACCGCGGCCGCGAGATGCGCGGCGCCCGTGTTGCCGACCACGACGGCCGCGGCGCCCGCGAGCACCCCGGCGAGCCCCGCGAGGTCGGTGGCCCCGCCAAGGTCGGTGACGCTGCCGAGGCCGGTCACCCCGCCGAGGTCGGTGGCGCTTCCGAGGTCGAACCGGGCGCCGCCCGCGACCTCGGCCGTGAGCGCGCGTTCGGTGCCCGAGCCCGTGACGACGACGTCGAGTCCGCGGTCGCGGAGCAGCCGCACGGTCGCCCGGTGGTGGCCGGCCGGCCACATGCGGGCCGGGACCGCAGCCCCGGGATGGACGACCACGTACGGGTCGCGGCCCGTCAGCCCCGTGGTGTCGGGCGGTGCCGTCACGGCGAGCCGCCCGTCGTCGCCCGCGGGAAGCGGGTAGCCGGCGGCTGCCGCGATGCCGAGGGCCCGGGCGACCTCGGACTGCTCCTCGGGGAAGTCCTCGCCCGGGCGGAGTCGGACATCGAGCAGGCTCCCGGCGTAGTCGACGCTCGCCCCCGTGATCCGGCCCACACCGGCGAGGCGCAGCAGGAGCGCGAGCGGGAGCGGACTCTGATGGAAGGAGGTGAGCACGATGGCCTCGTCGGGGTCGACGCGGCGGACCAGTTGCGCGAGCTGCTGCACGTGCGCGGGCGTCACCGGGGGAGCGGGCTCCACGATCCACGGTGCCGCCCACACGTGGGTGCGCGCGACGCGAGGGAGCAGCGCACCGGCCTCGGCGCCACGCGGACCGCACAGCAGCTCGACCTCGGCGCTCGCCGCGATCGCGCGGACGGCCGGCCCGGACAGCAGGACATCGCCCGCACTGTCCAGGCGAGCGACCAGCACCGTGCGGCTCACCACGGCACCTCCTGCGCGAGCGCGGCCGACACCGCTTCGAGCAATGTCGACGCCACCGCGGGCGCGGCCGTCACCTCGGCGGGCCGGGTCGCCGGCGTGGGCACGAGCCAGGCCCGCGCGCCCGCCGCGAGCGCCGCCGAGACATCCGCCTGGATGTCGCCGATCACGACCACCCGCGACGGCTCGACGCCGAGCTCGCGGGCGGCACGCAGGACCAGCCCCGGCGCGGGCTTCCGGCAGTCGCAGCCGTCCTCCGCCGCATGCTCGCACACCGCCCAGACGTCGAACGGGCCGAGCAGGTCGTCCACCCGGGCGTTCACGGCCGCCATCTGCGCCGTCGTGACCAGTCCGCGAGCGACGCCCGACTGGTTGGTCACCACACCGGCCGGGATGCCTCGTGCGCGGAGCAGGGCGACCGCCGCCGGCGCGGTCGGCATGACGACGACCCGACCGGGGTCGCCGTTGTAGGGAACGTCCACGATCAGCGTGCCGTCGCGATCGAACAGCACCGCCGCGGGCGCCGCGGCGTCCCCCCTTGAAGCACCAGCCATGGTGAGGTACTCCCCACCGGGCCGGCTCATGAAACCTCCCTCCCGCGGACGCCGGGATCCCTTCCGCCCGGCTCCGGTGCCTGTCAGGGTGGTGGCATGGTCGTTCGGGAGGATCTCCGGCACGACCCGCGACCGGTCATGCTGGTGCTGCGGGCGCTGAAGCTCGGCGACCTCCTCGTGGCCGTCCCCGCGCTCCGGGCGCTCAGGCGGGCCCATCCCGGCCACCGGATCGTGCTCGCGACGACCGGGTGGCTGCGGCCGGTCGTCGAGCTCGTCGAGGCCGTCGACGAGCTCGCGCCGACCCCTGGGCTGTCGCAGCCGATCGACGTCGCCGGGCGCGAGATCGACCTGGCCGTGAACCTGCACGGGCGCGGCCCGGAGAGCGCCGACCTGCTCACGGCGCTGCACCCGCACCGGCTCATCGCGCATCACCCGGACGCGGCCGACGGACCGCCGTGGGTCGACGGGATGCTCGAACGCGAGCGCTGGGCGAGGCTCGTGCGGGCCTTCGGCGTCGAGGCCGACGCCGACGAGGTCGGGATCGCGGTGCCAGCGCACCGCCCGGTCTGCACACGTGCGGCGGTCGTTCACGTCGGCGCCTTCTACGGATCGCGCCGCTGGCCGGCCGAACGGTTCGCCGAGGTGGCTCGTCATCTCGAACGCACCGGGGAGACCGTCGTGCTGACCGGCGGCGACGCCGACCGCGAACGCGCGATCGCGATCGCCCGCGCGGCCGGCCTCGGCGCCGACCGGGTGCTGGCGGGCCGGCTCGAGCTCGCCGAGTTCGCTGCGGTCGTGGCATCCGCCCGCCTGCTCGTCTCGGTCGACACCGGTGCCGCGCATCTCGCGTCCGCCTATCGCGTGCCCTCGGTCGTGATCTTCGGTCCGGCGCCGCCCTCCGAGTGGGGGCCGCCGCCCGGGCCGCATGTCGTGCTCACGAGAGCCGAGCTGCGGCGCGGCGACACGTTCTCCGACGAGCCCGACCCCGCGCTGCTCGCGATCCGCGTCGACGAGGTGGTGCACGCGCTCGACGGGCTCCGTGCGGGGGCGTGATCCGCGTGATCCGCACACGTCGCAGCTCATCCGACGTCGAGCTCCGCGGGATCCCCGAACGCGTCGGGGTTGGCGGACATGCGCTCGCGCAGCCTGACGAGGATGCTCGTGAGCAGCCGTGACACCTGCATCTGGGTCACCCCGATGTCCGCCGCGATCTCACGCTGCGTCCGCTCCTCGAAGTACCGCAGGTAGACGATCCGCCGATCCCGGGGCGGCAGGCTCGCGATCGCACGGCGCACGAGCACCCTGGTGTCGGCGCGCTCGAGTCCGCCGTCGACCGCGCCGAGCAGGGCGTCGGTGCCCGAGTCGTCGTCACCGCGATCGTCGAGCGAGATGGGGTGCAGGCTCGTCGGCGTCGCGATCGCCTCCTGCACGGCTTTCCGGGAGGTGTGCAGGAAGACGGCGAGCTCGCCGCAGGTCGGTTCGTGCCGCAACTGCTGGGCGAGATCGGGCATCGCCCGCAGCGTGGCCGTCCTGAGCTCCTGCACGCTCCGGGGCGGGCGCACGATCCAGCCCTGGTCGCGCAGGTATCGCTTCACCTCGCCGCTGATCGTCGGCACCGCGTACGGCACGAACGCGTCGCCCCGGAAGGGATCGAACCGGTGCACCGCGTTGATCAGCCCGACACAGCCCACCTGCCGCAGGTCGCCGAGGTCGCGGTAGCGCGGTGCGAGCCGCCGGACCAGCCCGTCGACGAGGTCGAGGTGCTCGAGCACGATCTCGTCCTCCACCAGGCGGCGCGGTCGCCCGCTCAACGCACCGCGTTCCCGGAACCTCGCCCTGGTCCACTGCTCGCGCTCCGCCCAACGCCGGCGGACCGTCTCTGCTCGCGCAGACCTCGCTGCTCCGATCACCGTGCGACCCCCTCGGTCCTGCGGAGGGCCGTACGCCCGCCGACGACCGCAGCACATACCTCTCGAGCACTTCTCGGAAGGGAGTTGAGAAGCAGCAGCAGGAGGGTTATAAGCGCTCGACCCTGGCGACGCACCCCGCGGGACGCTCGCACTACAGTTGAAGGGTTCGTCTTCTTCAGAGAAAGCAGATCCACAGTGGCCGACGGCTTCGAGCTCTTCACCGACCGATCCGTTGTCGCGATGCGCGTCAACGGCGAGCTCAAGGACCTGGCCACGACGGTCACCGAGGCCGACACGGTCGAGCCAGTGACGATCGACTCACCCGACGGGCTCGCGATCCTCCGGCACTCGACCGCGCACGTGCTCGCGCAGGCCGTGCAGACGATCAATCCCGAGGCCAGGCTCGGCATCGGCCCGCCCGTGACCGACGGCTTCTACTACGACTTCGACGTCGCACAGCCGTTCACGCCCGAAGACCTCAAGGCGCTCGACAAGGAGATGGCGCGCATCATCCGCTCGGGTCAGCGCTTCATGCGCCGCGTCGTGACCGACGACGAGGCACGCGCCGAGCTCGCCGCCGAGCCGTACAAGCTCGAGCTCATCGGGCTCAAGGGGCACGCAGGGCACGGCGAGTCGAGCGGTGACGACCACGAGTCGGTCGAGGTCGGCGCGGGCGAGCTGACCATCTACGACAACGTCGACCCCAAGTCGGGCGAGACGGTCTGGAAGGACCTCTGCCGCGGCCCGCACTTGCCGAACACGCGCATGATCGGCAACGGCTGGTCACTGATGCGGGTCGCCGCCGCCTACTGGCGCGGCTCGGAGAAGAACCCGCAGCTGCAGCGCATCTACGGCACCGCGTGGCCGACGAAGGACGAGCTGCGCGCGTACCAGACCCGCCTCGAGGAGGCGGCCAAGCGCGACCACCGCAAGCTCGGCAGCGAGCTCGACCTGTTCAGCTTCCCCGACGAGATCGGCTCGGGGCTCGCGGTGTTCCACCCCAAGGGCGGCATCATCCGTTACGAGATGGAGGAGTACCTGCGCCGGCAGCTGCTCGCGAACGGGTACGACTTCGTGAACACCCCGCACATCACGAAGGCCCACCTGTACGAGGTCAGCCAGCACCTGAACTGGTACGCGGAGGGCATGTTCCCGCCCATGCACCTCGACGAAGAGGTCGACGCCGAGGGCAACGTCACGCGCCAGGGCCAGGACTACTACCTGAAGCCCATGAACTGCCCGATGCACAACCTCGTGTTCCGGGCCCGCGGCCGGTCGTACCGCGAGCTGCCGCTGCGGCTCGCCGAGTTCGGCACCGTGTACCGCTACGAGAAGAGCGGCACGCTCTCGGGCCTCACGCGCGTGCGCGGCCTCACGCAGGACGACGCGCACATCTACGTGACCGACGAGCAGATCAAGGACGAGGTCGCGAGCCAGCTCGCGTTCGTGCTCGAGACGCTGCGCGGGTACGGCCTGACCGACTTCTACCTGGAGCTGTCCACTAAGGACCCGGTGAAGTACGTCGGCGACGACGCGCTCTGGGAGCAGGCGACCGCGACGCTGCGCGAGGTCGCGGTCGACTCGGGCCTCGAGCTGGTGGACGACCCGGGCGGGGCCGCGTTCTACGGACCGAAGATCTCGGTGCAGGCGCGCGACGCGATCGGCCGCACCTGGCAGCTGTCGACCGTGCAGCTCGACTTCAACCAGCCCGAGCTGTTCGAGCTGCGCTACGCGGCCGCCGACGGCACGCAGAAGCAGCCCGCCATGATCCACCGGGCGCTGCTCGGTTCGGTCGAGCGGTTCTTCGCGATCCTGCTCGAGCACTACGCGGGCGCGTTCCCGGCCTGGCTGTCGCCCGTGCAGGTCGTGGGCATCCCCGTCGCCGACGAGTACGCGCCCTACCTCGGCGCGATCGTGACCCAGCTCACGGGGGCCGGCGTGCGGGCCGAGCTCGACACGACCGACGACCGCATGCAGAAGAAGATCCGCACCCACACCAAAGACAAGGTGCCCTTCCTGCTCATCGCGGGCGAGAACGACCGCAGCGCCGAGACCGTGAGCTTCCGCTTCCGTGACGGCACGCAGGAGAACGGCGTGCCGGTCGCCGACGCGCTCGCGCGCATCCGCGCCGCCATCGACGAGCACCGACAGGTCTCGACGAGGGACGACCTGTTCGCATGACCGCCTACCAGCCGGATGAGTTCGAGGGCGTGCCGACGGATGCCTCGGGCGATCTGGCGGGCGTCCCCGACGCCTTCCAGCGACTCTGGACCCCGCACCGCCTGGTCTACATCCAGCATGGCCAGCAGCCCGATGAGCACACGTGCCCGTTCTGCCGCGCGCCCGAGCTCTCCGACGAGCAGTCGCTCATCGTCGCGCGCGGGACGCACGCGTACGTGCTGCTGAACCTGTACCCGTACAACAGCGGTCACCTGCTGGTGTGCCCGTACCGGCACATCGCGACCTACGACCAGGCGAGCGCCGAGGAGGTCGCCGAGGTCGGCGAGCTCACGCAGATCGCCATGCGCGTGGTCAAGCAGGTCTCGAAGTGCGACGGGTTCAACCTCGGCATGAACCAGGGCCGCATCGCGGGCGCGGGGATCGCCGAGCATCTGCACCAGCACATCGTGCCCCGCTGGGCGCTCGACTCGAACTTCTTCCCGATCATCGCGGGCACGAAGGCGCTGCCGCGCCTGCTCGGCGAGGTCCGTCAGGAGATCGCGGACGGCTGGCCCAAGCCATAGCGGGCGAGCGGATGCCTCGCGCAGCCGCCTCACGAGGCATCCGCTCACCGTGCCTGTGCTGGTCGAGTAGCGAGCGAGGGACGAGCACGCGTATCGAGACCTGCGTGAGCCGGTCTCGAGGGCGGGTCACGCAGGTCTCGATACGCTCGCTGGCGCTCGCTACTCGACCAACGACTGCGGTCAGCGGACCTGCTGCACCGTGAACTGCATGCGCGGGTGCGCGTACGCGTCCTGCGACTCGACGAGCTGCAGCTCGCGCTCGCCGGACTCATAGGTGTTCGTGAGCAGGTCGAACACGCTCGACGTGGTGCGCGCGAGCGCGTCGGCCGCGTCGCCGGTCTCGCGATAATGCGCCGTGAACAGTGCCGCGGTGACGTCGCCCGAGCCGTTGGCCTTCAGGGGCAGCATGGGCGTCTGCACGATCCAGGCGCCGCGGTCGTCGACCGCGAGCATCTCGATCGTGCCCTCGGGGCGGTCGGGCCGTTCGACGCTCGTGACGAGCACCGTACGCGGGCCGGTCGCGCGGATCAGGTCGGCCGAGATCAGCGTCGACTCGAGCGTGTCCGGCTCGGTGTCGGTCAGGAAGCCGAGCTCGAACTGGTTCGGCGTGATCAGGTCGGCGGCCGGCACCACGCGATCGCGCAGCAGGACCGGGATGGCGGGCGCCACGAAGCATCCGCTCTTGGCATTGCCCATGACCGGGTCGCACGAGTAGATCGCGCCGGGGTTCGCGGCCTTGACGCGCGCGACGGCGTCGAGGATGACGTCCGCGATGCCCTCGCCGCCCTGGTAGCCCGAGAGCACGACGTCGGTCTGCGCGAACGCGCCGCGCTCCTCGATGCCCGAGATCACGTCGCGCACGTCGTCGGGGGAGATGAGCGGGCCGCGCCACGCGCCGTAGCCCGTGTGGTTCGAGAAGTTGACCGTGTAGACCGGCATGACCTCGACGCCGATGCGCTGCAGCGGGAAGACGGCAGCGGAGTTGCCGACGTGGCCGTACGCGACGGCGGACTGGATGGAGAGGACTCTCACTGGTCGATGGCTTCCTGTTCGGGGGACGGTTCCGGGGACTGTGCTGAGGTCTGTGCCGGGGCCGGCGCCGCGGGGACGAGCCGCCCGCCCGCCGCGCGGACCGCGGCGGCGATGTCACCGGCGAGCCGGTCGGCGTCGGCGTCGTGCAGATCGTGCACGGTGAGTCGGAGCCGGCGGGCCGCCGGCGCGTCGGCGAGCACGAAGGCGTCGCCCGCGCGCGCGAGCCAGCCGCGCCGCATGAGCTGCTCGGAGACGTCCCGCGCGGGCACCGGCAGGGGCACCCAGAGGTTGACGCCGTCGCCGGCCGCCGCGGGCACGCCGAGTGCGGTGAGCCGTTCGGCGAACGCGCGATTGCGCTCGGCGTAGTGCGCCCCGGCCGCCTCGATGGCCTCGGCGACCTCGGGGTCGGTCACGAGCGCGAGCGTCAGGCGCTGCAGCAGATGGCTGACCCAGGTGGTCCCCGGCGTGAGCCGCATCGCGAGCCGCTCCGCGGTGTCGGGGTCCGACGCGGTCACCGCGAGGCACATGTCCGGGCCGAGGAACTTCGAGACGGAGCGGACGAGCGCCCATCTGCGGTGCTCGGGTCCGATCAGCGAGTGGAACGGCTGCCGCGAGAGCATCGAGAAGTGGTCGTCCTCGATGACCAGCACGTACGGATGCGAGCGCAGCACCGCGCGCAGCGCCTCGGCCCGGCGTGCGCTGAGGCTCGCGCCCGTCGGGTTCTGCGCGCGCGGCGTGCAGACCACGGCGCGCACACCCTGTTCGAGGGCGTGGCGGAGGCCCTCGACGGTCATGCCCTCGTCGTCGACCGGGATCGGGACGGGGCGGTAGCCGCCGACCCGCACGGTGTGGATGCTGGTCAGGAAGCAAGGGTCCTCGAGCGCGACCGCGTCGTCGCGCACGAGCGCCTGCGCGAGGAGGCGTTCGACGGCGTCGGCCGCGCCGCTCGTGATCGTGAGGCGGATGTCGGCCGGCGCGAGATCGGCGCTCATCCATTCGAGCGCCCAGTGCTCGAGACCGGGGTCGATGACGGGTTCGCCGTAGAGCACCGGCCGGCTCGCGATGCGTGCGAGCGCGGAAGCGGGGTCTGGGATGAGGTCGGGATCGGGGTTGCCCGTCGCGACGTCGCGGAGCACGCTGTCGGCCGCGAACCCCTCCTGGTCGACGGGTGACCGGTCGGCGACGTGGGTGCCGCCCCGGCCGCGCGTCTCGACGAGGCCCGCCTGGATGAGCTGCCGGTAGGCCGCGACCGCGGTGTTGCGGTTCACGCCGAGCTCGTCGGCGAGGCCGCGGACGGGCGGCAACGGCTCGCCGGGCAGCAGGGTCCCGCGTTCGATCAGGGCGCGCACGCTCGCGGCGATGTCGGCCGCCGAGCGGCCTTCGATCTGGAGGGTCACGTCACGATCCATGGCATCAGAAAGTCTAGGCCCGGATCATGCTAGCGTTTGGCCTAGGCCAACACTCCTCGCTGTCCGGCCGACCGGCGTCGCCCCGCGACGCGGTGCGGCGGCGCGGCGCCCGACGAAGGGAACCCACGACATGAGCACTGCCGAGACCGGCTCGAACCGGGTCAAGCGCGGCCTCGCCGAGATGCTGAAGGGCGGCGTCATCATGGACGTCGTGACCCCCGAGCAGGCGCGCATCGCCGAGGACGCCGGGGCCGTCGCGGTCATGGCGCTCGAGCGCGTGCCCGCCGACATCCGTGCCCAGGGCGGCGTCGCGCGCATGAGCGACCCCGACCTGATCGAGGCGATCATCGCCGAGGTCTCCATCCCCGTCATGGCGAAGGCACGCATCGGCCACTTCGTCGAAGCGCAGGTGCTGCAGGCGCTCGACGTCGACTACATCGACGAGTCCGAGGTGCTCTCGCCCGCCGACTACGTCAACCACATCGACAAGTGGCAGTTCACGACGCCGTTCGTGTGCGGCGCCACGAACCTCGGCGAGGCGCTGCGGCGCATCAACGAGGGCGCGGCGATGATCCGCTCGAAGGGCGAGGCCGGCACCGGCGACGTGTCCGAGGCGACCAAGCACATCCGCAAGATCTCGAGCGAGATCAACGGGCTCCGGTCGATGACGAAGGACGAGCTCTACGTCGCCGCGAAGGAGCTGCAGGCGCCGTACGAGCTGGTCGCCGAGGTCGCCGAGACCGGCACGCTGCCGGTCGTGCTCTTCGTCGCGGGCGGCGTCGCGACCCCGGCCGACGCGGCCATGATGATGCAGCTGGGCGCCGACGGCGTGTTCGTCGGCTCGGGCATCTTCAAGTCGGGCAACCCGGCGCAGCGTGCAGCCGCGATCGTGAAGGCGACCACGTTCTACGACGACCCGTCCACGATCGCCGAGGTCTCGCGCGGGCTCGGCGAGGCCATGGTCGGCATCAACGTCGCGGATCTCGCCGCGCCGCACCGGCTCGCCGAGCGCGGCTGGTGACCACGCTCCGGGCGCAGTCGCTGGGGCGGGCGGATGCTCCGGCCGGAGGCCCGCGCGTCGGCGTGCTCGCCCTCCAGGGCGACTTCCGCGAGCACGCGCGCGTGCTCGCCGGGCTCGGTGCGGGCGTCGAGCTGATCCGGCGCCCCGAGGAGCTCGCGGTCATCGACGGCCTGGTCATCCCGGGCGGCGAGTCCACGGTCATGGACAAGCTGTCGCGCGCGTACGAGCTCGCCGAGCCGTTGCGCCTGGCGATCGAAGCGGGCCTGCCCGTCTACGGCACGTGCGCCGGGCTCATCATGCTGGCCGACACCGTGCTCGACGCGATCGAGGGTCAGCAGACCCTGGGCGGCCTCGACGTCGTTGTTCGGCGCAACGCCTTCGGCTCCCAGAACCAGTCATTCGAGACCGACCTCGACGTGCCGGCGCTCGGCGCCGGCCCGGTGCACGCGGCGTTCATCCGCGGGCCGGTGGTCGAGTCGGTGGGGGAGCGGGCGACCCCGCTCGCGACGCTCGCCGACGGTCGCGTCGTCGCGGTCGAGCAGGGCGACCTCCTCGGCACGAGCTTCCACCCCGAGATCACCGGCGAACACCGCTTCCACGCCTACTTCCTCGACAAGGTCCGCGCGCGCGTCGCGGCGTAGGGCCGCAGGGAAGCGCTCGCGCGCACGCCAAATCCTGGGCTAGTGCCTGGCTATAAGTTGGGCTAGTATGGTGGGCATGCAGACGGTGCCGCTCAGTGAAGCAAAGGACAAGTTGTCGGGGCTCATCGAGCGCGTGGAGCGTGAGCACGAGATCGTCGAGATCACCCGTCATGGTCGCGCCGCCGCGGTGCTGATCAGCAAAGATGCACTGGACTCGTTGTACGAGACGATGTTCTGGTTGTCGCAGCCTGGTGTGCGTGAGGATGTCGCGGAGGCTCGACGACAAGCCGAGAGCGGCGAGACGCTCAGTGCGGCTGACGTCCGTGCCCGCTACGGGTTGCGTCCGCTGTGACCTGGAACGGCCAGTTCGCCGACACTGCGATTCGCGGACTCGACCGGTTGCCGCTCAAGATCACGCAGGCCGTCATCGAGTTCGTGACGTTCACACTGTCCACCAATCCGCGGCGGATGAGCAAGCCTTTGCAGGGCGAGTTCGAGGGCCTCCACTCCGCCCGCCGGGGTGATTACCGGGTGTTGTTCAGCTTGGATGAGGCGAGCGGCACATTGCTCGTGGTCAGGGTTGCGCACCGCCGAGACGCATACCGGCTGCCCCGCCGCCCGTATAGCGATGGTGTGCGCATGATTCCAGAGTATTACTCACCGCTGACGGCGCGGGTGGGTGGTGCGGCGTACGCTCGGCGCATTACCGGGTATGTGGCGTTGCTGCGCGGGGTGAACGTCGGGGGAGTGACGATCAGGTCCGCCGAGCTGCGCGAGGTGTTCGAGGGGCTGGGGTTCGATGAGGTGCGCACGGTGCTCGCGAGCGGCAACGTCACCTTCGAGGCATCCGCTGACGACGACGCGAAGCTGAAGCGGCGCATCGAGGCCGCGCTCGGCGAGCGCTTCGGGTACGAGGCGTGGATCGTGCTCATCACGCGCGACGCGCTCGAGCGCGTCGTCGAGGCGTTCCCGTTCGACGAGCACGACGCGGGGCGGCAGCCGTATGTCGTCTTCGCCTCGGACGCGGGGGTGGTCGACGAGCTCGTGGACGCCGCCGCCGGGTTCGACGCCGACGCCGATCCGATCGCGGCGGGCGACGCGGTGCTGTACTGGAACCCGGTGAAGGGCACGACCCTGCACACCCCGTTCGGCAAGCTGCTCGGTAAGCCGCGCTTCGCGCCTACGACGACCAACCGCAACCTGCGCACGCTCCGCAAGGTGCTCGCCTGAGCGTCGCCGTGGGTGGTGCTCGCTAGAATGGGCAGGCGCGGTGCCTTCGAGGCATCCGCTCGAGACTCGATTCAGGAGACGCATGTCCGGGCATTCCAAGTGGGCGACGACCAAGCACAAGAAGGCCGTCATCGACGCGCGTCGCGCGAAGTCGTTCGCGAAGCTCATCAAGAACATCGAGGTCGCGGCCAAGATGGGCGGCGCCGACCTCGCCGGCAACCCGACGCTGTACGACGCGGTGCAGAAGGCCAAGAAGACGTCGGTGCCGAACGACAACATCGATCGCGCGATCAAGCGCGGCGCGGGCATCGGCGGCGAGGCCGTCGAGTACCAGAGCATCACCTACGAGGCGTACGGCCCGTCGGGCGTCGCCATGATGATCGAGGTGCTCACCGACAACAAGAACCGCGCGGCCGCCGAGGTGCGCACGGGTCTGAACCGCAACAACGGCACGCTCGCCGACCCCGGTTCGGTCGCCTACAACTTCTCGCGCAAGGGCGTCATCGTCGTCTCCGGCGAGGGCACGACCGAAGACGACGTCATGCTGGCCGCGCTCGAGGCCGGTGCCGAAGAGATCGAGCCGCACGCGCAGGGCTTCGAGGTCATCACCGACCCGTCCGACATGGTCGCGGTGCGCGTCGCGCTGCAGGAGGCGGGGCTCGACTACGAGTCCGCCGACGTCGAGTTCGTGCCGAACCTCAAGGTCGAGGTCGACGCCGACACGGCGCGCAAGGTGTTCCGGCTCATCGACGCGCTCGAAGACAGCGACGACGTGCAGAACGTCTACAGCAACTTCGACCTGAGCGCCGAGGTGCAGGCCGAGCTCGAGAACGAGGAGTAGGCGGTCGCCGTGCGCGTGCTCGGCGTCGACCCCGGGCTCACGCGCTGCGGCGTGGGCGTGGTCGACGTCGAGCCGAACCGCAGCGCGAAGCTCGTCGACGTCGTGGTGCTGCGTTCGCCCGCCGATCTCTCGATCGAACGCCGGCTCGCACGCATCGCCGACGGGCTCGAGGCGATCTTCGACGAACACCGTCCGCAGGCCGTCGCGCTCGAGCGGGTCTTCGCCAGGAGCGACGTCTCGACCATCATGGGCACGGCCCAGATCTCGGGCGTCGCGATGCTCATCGCCGCCCGGCGGGCGCTTCCGGTCGCGCTGCACACGCCGAGTGAGGTGAAGGCGGCGATCACGGGCTACGGGCGGGCCGACAAGAAGCAGGTGGGCGCCATGATCGCGCGCATCCTCGGTCTCGACGCCGTCCCGAAGCCCGCGGACGCCGCGGACGCCCTCGCCCTCGCGGTCTGCCACGCCTGGCGCGCGGGCGGCACGGGCGGCCAGGCGATGACGGATGCCTCGTCGGCGGACCGTCCCGATGACGCCGCCGGGCTCACGCCAGCGCAGCGCGCGTGGCGCGCCGCCGAACGCTCCGCGGCCGTGTCGGGGGCCGCACGTAGGCTGAACGCGTGATCTCCTCGCTCCGTGGCCGGGTCCTGCAGGCAGCCGGCGGCTCCGTCGTCCTCGAGGTCGGCGGCGTCGGCTTCCTCGTCAACACGACCCCGGCGCTCGCGCTCGCGAGCCGTGAGGGCGACGAGGCGGCGCTGCACACCTCGCTCATCGTGCGCGAAGACGCCCTGACGCTCTTCGGCTTCGCGACCCGCGAGGAGCTCGAGGTGTTCGAGATCCTCATCGGGGTCACGGGCGTCGGGCCCAAGTCCGCGCTGGGCGTGCTCTCCGCGCTCTCGCCCGAGCAGGTCGCGCTCGCGGTCGAGCGCGAAGACGACGCCGCGTTCAGGAAGGTCAGCGGCATCGGCCCGAAGACCGCGAAGCTCATCGTGGTGTCGCTCGCCGGCAAGGTCCGGTCGACCGGGGTCGCCGCCGAGACGCCCACGGGCGCCCTGGTCACCGGCGGCGTCGCCGACAGCGTGCTCGCGGCGCTCACCGGGCTCGGCTGGTCCGAGCGCGTCGCAGCCGAGGCGGTCGAGGCCACGATGGCCGAGGCCGCCGACAGCGAGGCGGCGTCGGTCCCGGCGCTGCTCAGGCTGACGCTCGCGAGACTCGGCCCGGCGCAGCAGGCCGGGAGGGCGAGATGAGCGACGGCTCCGACGACCTGACCGATCCCGAGCTCGCGAACGAGGCCGAGCTCGCCTTCGAGGGCGCCCTCCGGCCCAAGAGCCTGGGCGAGTTCGTCGGGCAGAGCCGGGTGCGCGGCCAGTTGCAGCTCCTGCTGACGGCGGCGACGCTGCAGCAGCGGACCCCCGACCACATCCTGCTGGCCGGCCCGCCCGGGCTCGGCAAGACCACGCTCGCGATGATCGTCGCGCACGAGAGCGGGCGACCGCTCCGCATGTCGAGTGGTCCCGCCATCCAGCACGCGGGCGACCTCGCCGCGATCCTCAGCTCGCTCGTTCCCGGCGAGGTGCTGTTCATCGACGAGATCCATCGCATGGCGCGATCGGCCGAAGAGATGCTGTACCTCGCCATGGAGGACTTCCGCATCGACATCATGGTCGGCAAGGGGGCCGGCGCGACGTCAGTGCCGCTCGACCTCGCGCCCTTCACGCTGGTCGGTGCGACCACACGTGCCGGTCTGCTGCCGAACCCGCTGCGCGACCGCTTCGGCTTCACCGCGCACCTCGAGTTCTACGACGAGGCCGAGCTCGAGCAGGTGCTCGTGCGCGCTGCGAGCCTGCTCGGGCTGCAGATCGATCGCGAGGCGCTGGCCGAGATCGCCGGGCGCTGCCGCGGAACCCCGCGCATCGCGAACCGCCTGCTGCGCCGGGTCCGTGACTACGCGCTCGTGCATGCCGCAGCGGGCCCGGGGCGCGATGGCGGCGCCGACATCGAGGCCGTGCGGGCCGCGCTCGAGCTCTACGACGTCGATGCGCTCGGGCTCGACCGGCTCGACCGCGCCGTGATGCAGACGCTGCTCACGAGGTTCGGCGGCGGGCCGGTGGGGCTCAACACGCTCGCGGTCTCCACGGGCGAGGAGGCCGAGACGATCGAGGCCGTCGTCGAGCCGTTCCTGGTGCGGATCGGGCTCATCACCCGGACCCCGCGCGGCCGGGTCGCGACCCCCGCGGCCTGGCGACACTTCGGGCTGGCGAACGAGTCTGTACAGGCTTCAACGGCACTTCCGCTCGATGATCTATAATTCTAGAGGCCTCAGGCCCCCATGCTCATCGACTGTGCGTCCCCACGCACCGCGGAAGGTTCCTGCACCCCATGGTTTTTGATCCGTTCACTCTCATCATGCTCGCCATCCTGGCGGTGCTGATCTTCTTCATGTTCCGCAATTCGCGGAAACGTCAGGCCGACGCTCGTGAGCTCCAGTCCAAGGTCGTACCCGGGGCCACGGTCATGACCAACTTCGGCATGTTCGGCACCATCCAGTCGATCGACGAGGAAGACAACAAGGTCGAGCTCGAGATCGCGCCCGGCACGGTCGTCACGGTCCACCGTCAGGTCGTCGCCCGCGTGGTCGACGAGGCCGAGTCCACCGAGGCCACGCCGGTCGTCCCCGACACCGTGCCCGAAGAGCTCACGGCCGAGCCCGAGTACGGCCAGCGTCTCGACGACTCGTCGGCCGACGAGCAGACCGACCCCAAGAAGAAGTCGGACGACTAGCACTCACCCCACCTACGCCTCCGCCGGCTGACGGTGGGGGCGCCTGCACAGAAGGCTCACCAACGTGGCTGCACCATCCAAGCGGTCCTCCCGCCCTGCGCCGGTCCGCAAGGCCTGGCGGTCCCTCACCTGGCTCGGCGTCATCATCGTCGGCCTGTTCGCGATCAACGCCGCGGGCGTGATCTGGGGCGGCGGCTCGTGGACGCCGAAGCTCGCGCTCGACCTCGAGGGCGGTACGCAGATCATCCTCGCGCCCCAGCTCGAGGACGGCCAGACCGCGTCGCAGGAGCAGCTCGACCAGGCGGTGTCGATCATCCGGCAGCGCGTCGACGCGTCAGGTGTGGCCGAGGCCGAGATCAACACCGAGGGCAACAACGTCGTCGTCCGCATCCCGGGTGAGCTCGACGACCAGACGAGGGCCCGCATCGAGTCCTCGGCCAAGCTCGAGCTCCGGCCGGTGCTGCTCGCCGGCGCCGCGACGACGCAGTCGATCGATCCGACGGCCTCGCCCGACGCGGCCGATCCGGCCGAGGGCCTCGCCACGGAGCCGACCGTCCAGCCCACGGACGGCAGTGACATGAACTGGGTGACTCCGGCGCTGCAGGCCCAGTACGACGCGTTCGACTGCGCGGCGCTCGACGACACCGAGACGAACGTGGCCCCGGCCGCCGACCCGCTCGTGACCTGCGACCAGTCGCGCACGGTCAAGTACCTGCTCGGACCCGTCGAAGTGTCCGGTGAGAACATCGTCGACGCCACGAACGGCATGGTGCAGACGAGCACCGGCGGTCAGACCGGCCAGTGGGCGGTCAACATCGTGTTCGACGGCACCGGTACCGAGGAGTTCGCCAAGGTCTCGACGCGCCTGTTCGGACTCAAGGGCCAGACGCCGCGCGACCAGTTCGCGTTCGTGCTCGACGGCGCGGTGCTCTCCGCCCCCTCGATGAACGGCGTGATCACCGACGGCAGGCCGCAGATCACCGGCCAGTTCGACCAGGAGTCCTCGAAGGCCCTGGCCGACCAGCTGAAGTTCGGCGCGCTGCCGATCAGCTTCACGGTGCAGTCCTCCGACACGATCTCGCCCACGCTCGGCACGTCGCAGCTCCAGTCAGGTCTCATCGCAGGCCTCATCGGCCTCATCCTGGTCGTGATCTACACCCTGTTCCAATACCGGGCACTGGCCTCGGTGACGATCGCCTCGCTCATCATCGCGGGCATCATCACGTACCTGATGATCACGATCCTGTCGTGGCGCGAGGGGTATCGATTGTCGCTCGCGGGCATCGCGGGCCTGATCGTCGCCATCGGATTCACCGCGGACTCGTTCATCATCTACTTCGAACGCGTCCGCGACGAGCTGCGCGACGGCCGACTCCTGATCGGCGCGGTCGAGGCCGGCTGGAAGCGCGCGTTCCGCACGATTCTCGCCTCGAAGGGCGTGAACCTGCTCGCGGCGGTGGTGCTGTTCATCCTCGCGGTCGGCAGTGTGAAGGGCTTCGCCTACACGCTCGGTCTGACCACGATCATCGACGTCGTCGTCGTGATCCTGTTCACGCATCCGATGCTGCAGCTGCTCGCCCAGACCAAGTTCTTCTCGTCGGGCAATTCGTGGTCGGGGCTCGACCCGACCGCGCTCGGGGCGGTCTACCGCGGCCGTGCCGAGTTCCGTACCCCCGTCGCCGCGGGCCGCAAGTCGGCGGCCAGCCAGAAGGAAGCGCAGAAGCGGCAGACGATCGCGGAGCGGAAGGCGGCCGGCGTCGGCGCGACCACCGGCTCCGACGAGAGCAAGGAGTCCTGATGGCCAAGGCAAGCCGCCTGACCCGGTTCGGCAACGACCTGTACACGGGCAAGCGCTCGTTCAACTTCGTCGGCGGTCGACGCAAGTGGTACGCGGTCGTGGCCCTGGTGCTCATCCTCTCCGTGGCGATCCCGCTGATCCGCGGCGTGAACCTGTCCATCGAGTTCCGTGGCGGGTCCCAGTTCCAGATCGCCGGCGTGCAGGAGGCATCGGCCGCTCCCGCCGAAGCCGCCGTGCAAGAGGTGGTTCCGGGCTCCGTGCCGCGGGTGGCCATCGTCGGCGGCGACGGCGTCCGCGTGCAGACCGAGCAGCTCTCGCAGGAAGAGACGCGAGAGCTGACGACCGTGCTCGCGGAGGCGTACGACGTCCCCGAGGCCGAGGTCACCGCCACGTTCATCGGGCCGACGTGGGGTGCCGATGTCACGAGACAGACCCTGATCGGCCTGGTCGCGTTCCTGCTCCTCGCCGCGGTGATCATGGCGTTGTACTTCAGGACGATCAAGATGTCGTTGGCTGCCATGATCGCGCTGTTGGCCGACCTGGTCGCCACGGTCGGCATCTATGCGGCCGTCGGGTTCGAGCTCAGCCCCGCGGCGATGATCGGCATCCTGACGATCCTGTCGTACTCGCTGTATGACACCGTCGTGGTGTTCGACAAGATCCGCGAGAACACCGCCGAAGACGGCAGCGAGTCCAGGCGCACCTTCCCCGAGTCGGTCAACCTGGCGGTGAACCAGACCCTGGTGCGTTCGATCAACACGTCGGTCGTCGCTGCGCTCCCGGTCGCCGCGATCCTGTTCATCGGTGCGGGCGTCCTCGGTGCCGACACGCTCCGCGACATCTCGCTCGCGCTCCTGATCGGCATCCTGGTCGGCACCTGGTCGACCGTGTTCCTCGCGGCGCCGCTGTACTCGCAGCTGCGCGAGCGTGAGCCGGCCATCAAGCGGCACGACGAGAAGGTGCTCAAGGAGCGCGCTCGCGCGGGCGCCACGGATGGCCAGGCATCGGCCGTCACCACGGTATGACGTCCGCCCGGAGGCTGGAGTTCGCCCAGAGCTTGGCCGCGCCGGGCCGCGGCGTGGTCTGAAGCGGCGATAATCGAACTCTGGAGGTGCGCGTGACGGAGACCGGGGTCAATCAGACCGCTTCGCTGCGCCGTCTCGTGCCCCGGATCTTCTCGCGGGCGCAGTCGACGGGTGCCGTCGACACGTTGCTGCGCACCGTGCGCATGCACCATCCGAAGGCCGATCTCGCGCTGATCGAGCGGGCGTATCAGAAGGCCGACCAGGCGCACTCCGGACAGAAGCGCAAGAGCGGCGAGCCGTACATCACCCATCCGATCGCGGTTGCGCAGATCCTCGCCGACCTCGGCATCGGGTCGAAGACCATCGCGGCTGCGCTGCTGCACGACACCGTGGAAGACACGGCATACACGCTCGATCAGGTTCGCGCCGATTTCGGCGACGAGATCGCGATGCTCGTCGACGGCGTGACGAAGCTCGACAAGGTCAAGTACGGCGACTCGACACAGGCCGAGACGGTCCGCAAGATGATCGTGGCGATGTCCAAGGACATCCGCGTGCTCATCATCAAGCTCGCCGACCGTCTGCACAATGCGCGCACCTGGGGCTTCGTGCCGGCGTCCTCCGCTGAACGCAAGGCCACCGAGACGCTCGAGATCTACGCGCCCCTCGCGCACCGGCTCGGCATCCAGACCATCAAGTGGGAGCTCGAGGACCTCTCGTTCGCGGTGCTCTACCCGAAGCTGTACGCCGAGATCGAGAGTCTCGTGAAGCAGCGCACGCCGCAGCGCGAGGAGTTCGTGCAGAAGGTCATCGAGCTCGTGAGCGATGACCTGAAGGCCGCCCGAATCCGCGGCAAGGTCATGGGCCGGCCCAAGCAGTACTACTCGATCTACCAGAAGATGATCGTGCGGGGCCGTGAGTTCGACGAGATCTACGACCTCGTTGGCATCCGCGTGCTCGTCAACAGCGTGCGCGACTGCTACGCCGTGCTCGGCGCCATCCACGCGCGCTGGACGCCGTTGCCCGGGCGTTTCAAGGACTACATCGCGACGCCGAAGTTCAACCTCTACCAGTCGCTGCACACGACGGTGATCGGTCCGAAGGGCCGGGCGGTCGAGATCCAGATCCGCACGCACGACATGCACCAGCGTGCCGAGTACGGTGTCGCCGCGCACTGGAAGTACAAGGAGCGCATGGCCGGCGGCCGCACCGACGAACGTGCGGGAGCGACCGAGACCGACATGGCCTGGCTCGCGCACATCTCCGACTGGCAGGCCGAGACGGCAGACCCGGGGGAGTTCCTCGACTCGCTCCGTTTCGAGATCGGCGCCAAAGAGGTCTACGTCTTCACGCCGAAGGGCCGGGTGATCGGGCTGCCCGCCGGCGCGACCCCGATCGACTTCGCGTATGCCGTGCACACCGAAGTCGGGCATCGCACGATGGGCGCGAAGGTCAACGGGCGGCTCGTGCCGCTCGAGAGCGAGCTCTTGAGCGGCGACGTCGTCGAGGTGTTCACCTCCAAGAACCCCGACTCGGGCCCGAGCAAGGACTGGCTCACGTTCGTCAAGAGCCCCCGCGCGCGGAACAAGATCCGCCAGTGGTTCACCAAAGAGCGTCGTGATGAGGCGATCGAGCACGGCCGCGACGCGATCGCGCGCGCGATGCGCAAGCAGAATCTCCCGCTGCAGAAGCTCATGAGCCAGGAGTCCTTCGCCGAGGTCGCGGCCCAGCTCAGGTACGACGACGTGTCGGCGCTGTACGCGGCCGTCGGCGAGGGCCACGTCTCGACGCAGTCGGTCATCGAGAAGGTGCTCGCGCAGGTGCGCGAGGTCGACGAGAGCGACGAGCCCGGCCTGCCGATCTCGGCGCGGCCGCGGCAGCTGCCCCGCAGCGACTCCGGGGTCCTCGTGCGCGGCGCACCCGACATCCTCGTCAAGCTCGCGCGCTGCTGCACCCCGGTACCCGGCGACGAGATCGTGGGGTTCGTCACCCGGGGCGCCGGCGTCTCCGTGCATCAGGCGAGCTGTCACAACGTGCAGTCGCTCCTGCGTGAACCCGAGCGCATGATCGACGTCGAATGGGCGCCGAGCTCGAAGAGCGTGTTCCTCGTGCACATCCAGATCGAGGCGCTCGACCGGGCCGGCCTGCTCTCCGATGTCACCCGTGTGCTCTCGGAGCATCACGTCAACATCCTTTCCGCGAACGTGTCGACCTCGACCGATCGGCTGGCGCTCAGCCGGTTCGTCTTCGAGATGGGCGACACGACGCACCTCGACCGCGTGTTGAACGCGGTGCGCCGCATCGACGCGGTGTATGACGTCTACCGCGTCGCCGACGGCTGAGCCCGGGCCAGCGCCCGCTCGAGCCGGGCGGACGCCAGTGCGCGGTAGGGCAGCCGCACCGAGTCCTGGAGTCGTGCACGCAGCTCGCGTTCGAGGCCGTCGTGCGAGGCGATGAGCCGGGCGACGATCTGCTCGACCTCGTCGGACGCCTCGTTCGGGTCGCGAAGCAGGTCGAACGCGGTCCGCGCACGTGACGTGCAGCGCACGCCCTCGAAGTCCACGAGCTCACCCGGCGCGATGACCAGTTCGCGGACGCCTCGGGTGCCCGGCTGCGCCGTGCCGCGCGCGGCCGCCGACCGGCACAGCTGCGTGTCGTACGGGGGCGCCGGGATCGCTCCGTGCACCCACGCGGCAGAACGGCGGTCGAGGATGAGCGAGCGGTCGATGCCGATCGCGAGCGCGCCAGCGCGGAGCGCCGGGACGTCGGGTGCGTCGATGGGGACGAACGCACCGTGCAGGGCGCCGACGTCGCCGTCGAGGCGTGCGGCGCAGAGCTCGGCGAGCGGGAGGTCGTCGGTGCTGAGCACGTTCGGAAGCCGGGTCATCCACCCATCGTGCGACACCCGCGGGCCGTGGCGGTCGTCGCACGGCCGGATGTGGACAGCCGCGACGCGACGACGCTGTGGAGGAGGCCTCGCCGCGCGGGCGCAGCGAGCTCAGCCGCCGACGGCCTTGAGCCAGGCGCGGCGAGCCTCGAGCGCCTCGCGCGCGGTCGCCGCGGCCTTCGCGTCGCCGCTCGACTCCGCCTCGGCGAGCTCCGACTCGAGCTTCTCGATGGCGTCCTGGAGCTGTCCGGCGAGCCCTTCGGAACGCGCCTTCTTCTCGGGGTCCTCGCGCTGCCAGCGCTCGTCCTCGAGCGAACGCACGTGCTGCTCGATCTTCCGCAGCCGGTCCTCGACGGCACGCACCTGGTCGCGCGGGACCCGGCCGATCTCGTCCCACTGGCGCTGCACCCGGCTGAGCGTGGTGCGGGCCGCGGTGGGGTCGGTCGCGGTGAGCAGCGGCTCGGCCTCGGTCAGGAGTGCGAGCTTCTGCTCGAGGTTGGCCCGATAGGCCTCGTCCTCCTGCGCGTCGATCTCGGCCTTGGCCTGGAAGAGCACATCGCCCGCGGCTTTGAAGCGCGCCCAGAGCGCGTCGTCGACCTTCTTGCCCGCACGGCCCGCGAGCTTCCACTCGTCGAGCAGCGCGCGGTAGTCGCCGACGCCGTCGGCACCGCGGGGCGCGAGCGCCTCAGCGCGCTCGACGAGCTGCTGCTTCCGTGCGCGGACGTCGCGGTGTGCCGCATCGAGCTCGGCGAAGAAGCTCTTGCGGTGCTGCTCGATCGTCGAACGCGCCGTGCGGAACCGCTTCCACAGCTCATTGGCCTCGTTCTTCGGCAGACGCGGGCCCTCCTGCTGGTGCTTCTGCCACCTCGCGAACAGCGAGTCCAGCTCGCTCGTCGTCTGCTTCCACTGCGTCTTCGCGGGGTCCTGCGCGGCGAGCTGCTCGGCCGCCTCGACGATCGCGGTGCGCTCGGCGATCGCCTCGTCGAGTGCGGCCCTGGCCTCGGCCTGCTGCTGCTCGGTCAGCTCCTTCGCCGAGCCCGACAGGGCTTCGAGCCGCTTGGACAGTGCGCCGAGGTCGCCGACGGCGTTGGCGTTCGCGACCGACTCCTGCAGGCGGGTGACGGTCTTCGCGACGTCGGCAGCCGGTGCTCCGCGACGCACGCGCTGCTCGAGCAGGCTCACCTGGCCCGCGAGGTCGGCGTACTTGCGCTCGAAGTACGCGAGCGCCTCGGAGGCCGAGCCGTCGGGGTACTGTCCGACGGCGCGCTCGCCGTCATCCGTCCGCACGAAGACGGTGCCCGTCTCATCGACGCGGCCCCACGGTTGCTGCACTGAATCGGTCACGGCCTCACCTGTCGTGGTCGGATGCCGCCCTCGGCGGCGTACTGGAACCAGCCTATTGCACGGTGGCCCGGGCTGAACGGGCGGCGGAGCGGCGCCTATTCGACCGTGAAGCCGTCGATGGTCACGGGGACGACCGGCGCCCCATCGGTCGCCCCGTCGGCGACGCCCTCGTCGATCACGGCGGTCTGCAACTCGTCGAGTCCGCTCGTCACACGCCCGAGGACGGTGTAGCCGCCGGCCGCGTCGGACGGGATCGTGGAGTCCTCGTAGACGACGAAGAACTGGCTGCCCTGGCTCGACGCGTTGCCGCCCTGCCGGGCCATAGCGAGCGTGCCGGCGGGATAGACGTCGTCGGCCGGGGCGTTCTCGACCGGTCCGTACGAGTAGCCGGGGCCGCCCGTGCCGTCGCCCGACGGATCGCCGCACTGCAGGACGAAGATGCCCGAGGTGGTGAGGCGGTGGCACGTCACGCCGTCGTAGAAGCCCGACTGGGCGAGGCTCACGGTCGAGGCGACGGCCTGCGGGGCGGCCGCGCCGTCGAGCTCGACGCCGAGGGCGATGCCGTTGAGGGTGAGCTCGCCCGTCCAGGTGCGGTTCTCAGCGAGCTCGGGCGAGGGGGCCTCGCCGGCGGTCTCGGGCTGTGCTTCCGCGCTCGGGGTCGGGGACGGCGACGCCTCCGAGCCGCCCGGGCCGCCGTCGAAGAAGAACAGCTGCGCCGCGACGGCGAGCACGAGCACGACGACCAGAGCGGCGGCGGCGATCACGTTGTCCCGGACCCGCCTCCGCTCCTTCCCGCGGTGCACCTCTTGCCGCGCCTGATACGTGCGCAGCCGGGCACGTTCCTCTCGGGCCTGCCGGTCGTTCCCTGCCACGCGTGCTCCTCTTTCCGCAACTCCAGATTCCGCGACTCCTGCGACGAGATCGTACGGGGGTGAGGGGTCCGTGCTCAATTCCCGATGCGATCGCACGCACGCCCGCGGCGTCGGTGGGCGCGGTTACGCTGGTCGGCATGGTGGACTCCGGCCTGGGGCTGCGCGCGGGCGCGACCCCCCTCGCGGTGCGCATGCGCCCGACGAATCTCGACGAGGTCGCGGGGCAGCGGCATCTGCTGACCCCGGGTTCGCCGCTGCGCGCGCTGGCCGGAGACCGGGCCGGCACGACGGGTTCGGTCTCGGTGATCCTCTGGGGCCCGCCCGGCACGGGCAAGACCACGATCGCGCAGGCGATCGCGCGGTCCTCGGGGCGCAAGTTCGTCGAGCTCTCGGCCGTGACCGCCGGGGTCCGCGACGTCCGCCAGGTCATGGAGGAGGCGCAGGCGAGCCGTGACCTCTACGGGCTGTCCACCGTGCTCTTCCTCGACGAGATCCACCGGTTCACGAAGGCGCAGCAAGACGCGCTGCTGCCCGGCGTCGAGAACGGCTGGGTCATCCTGGTCGCCGCGACGACCGAGAACCCGTCGTTCTCCGTGATCTCCCCGCTGCTCTCGCGCTCGTTGCTGCTCACGCTCGAGACCCTGTCCGACGACGACCTCGGGGTGCTCGTCGATCGCGCGGTCGCCGACCCGCGCGGCCTGGGCGGCCGGTTCGACCTCGACGACGAGGCGCGGGCCGCGCTCATCCGGCTCGCGTCGGGCGACGCGCGGCGCGCATTGACCGCGTTGGAAGCGGCCTCGATCTCGGCCGGCGGCGCAGCGCCCGGGCCGGCGTCGGTGGGCGCGACCGAGGGCGAGGGCGACGACGAGGGCGATGACGAGGGCGACGACGAGGGGGCGGATGCCTCGCGGCCGGTGATCACCGCGGAGATCGTGTCGCGCGCGGTGGATCGGGCGCTGCTCCGCTACGACCGCGCGGGCGATGAGCACTACGACGTCATCAGCGCGTTCATCAAGTCGGTGCGCGGCAGTGACGTCGACGCCGCGCTGCATTACCTCGCGCGCATGATCGAGGCGGGAGAGGACCCGAGGTTCATCGCGCGCCGCATCATCGTGCTCGCGAGCGAAGACATCGGCCTGGCCGATCCCACCGCGCTGGGCGTGGCGGTGGCGGCCGCCGACGCCGTGCAGTTCATCGGCATGCCCGAGGGCCGCATCCCGCTCGCGCAAGCGGTCGTGCACCTCGCCACGGCACCGAAGTCCAACGCCGCCTACGTCGGCATCGACCGTGCGATCGCCGACGTCCGGGAGGGTCGCGCCGGCCGGGTGCCCCCGCATCTGCGCGATGCGCATTACCCGGGTGCGAAGCGTCTCGGGCACGGCAAGGGCTACCGGTACCCGCACGACGACGCGATCGGCGTGGTCGAGCAGCAGTACCTGCCCGAGGGACTGCAGGGTGCGGTCTATTACGAGCCGACCGAGCACGGCAACGAGCGCGACGTGTCGGCGCGCCTGGCCAAGCTCCGACGCATCGTGCGTGGGCGATGAGCCAGGAGCCGCAGATCCGGCACTCGGCCGGTGCGACCGTCGTGATAGCATGGTCGACGGCCTGAAGCCAGATCTCGCGTGCGGCTGCGAGGGATCGACGGCGAAGCGGTCCGACCTGTAGCCGGTCGACCCGTGGTCACCCCTCTCATAAGAGTCTCGGCTCTGACAAGACTTCCGGCGCCATGCGCGCCCGGAACCCATCGTTCGAGAACCTCCGAAAGGACACACCTGTGACGAACCAGTCACGTAGCAAGACGCGCCTCTCCCGCGCGCTCGGCGTCGCCCTCACCCCGAAGGCCGCCCGCATCATGGAGAAGCGCCCCTACGCTCCCGGCGAGCACGGCCGCACCAAGCGCAAGCAGGACAGCGACTACGCCGTCCGGCTCCGCGAGAAGCAGCGTCTCCGCGCCCAGTACGGCATCCGCGAGAAGCAGCTTCGCATCGCGTTCAACGAGGCCCGTCGCACCGAGGGCCTGACGGGTGAGAACCTCGTCGAGCTGCTCGAGATGCGCCTCGACGCGCTCGTGCTGCGTGCCGGCTTCGCCCGCACCATCACGCAGGCCCGCCAGTTCGTCGTGCACCGCCACATCACGGTCGACGGTCGCCTGGTCGACCGCCCCTCGTTCCGCGTGAAGCCGGGCCAGATCATCGGCGTCAAGCAGCGCTCCGAGGGCACCGAGCCCTTCCAGGTCGCCGCGGCCGGCGGTCACGTCGACGTGCTCCCCAAGACCCCGGGCTACCTCGAGGTCGAGCTCGACAAGCTCCAGGCGAAGCTCGCACGCCGCCCGAAGCGTGCCGAGGTGCCCGTCACGTGTGATGTGCAGCTCGTCGTCGAGTACTACGCCGCTCGCTGACGCATCGCGTCGAGCACGGGGGTCGCGGGTTTCCCGCGGCCCCCGTGTCGTCTCCCGTGGCCGTTCCGCCGGGCCGTCGGATGGCGAGGCCACCGCGGCTGGCGTGGCATCCGTCGCCACTAGACTGTCTTGTCAGACCCTCCGGCACCGCCCGGGGCCGTCGGCGCCCGGCGCCGGCGCAGACGATCAGGGAGCATTCTCGTGAAGAACATGCTGTGGTTCGCCGCCGGCGTGGCGGCGGGGTTCGTCGCGGCGCATCAGTTCAACAAGACCGAACCGGGTCGTGAGTTCTTCGCCGGCGTCAATGCCAAGGCGAGGGCGTTCGGTCAGGCGATCGCTGAGGGGTACCACGAGCGCGATGCCGAGCTGCGCGCGAACGGGGCTCCCGCCGCCGACTGACGCGCCGCCGCCGTCACCCGGCCGCTTCGCGGCCGTTCCCCGGCCGATCCGACCGATCCCGACAGATACGGAACCATGCAGACTGCCGACATCCGCCAGCGCTGGCTGGACTTCTTCGCCGCGCGCGGCCACACCGTCGTGCCCTCGGCTTCGCTCGTGTCCGACGACCCGACGCTGCTGTTCACCGTCGCGGGCATGGTGCCCTTCGTCCCGTACCTCACCGGAGTCGTGCCCGCGCCGTATCCGCGTGCGACCAGCGTGCAGAAGTGCATCCGCACGAACGACATCGAAGAGGTCGGCAAGACGCCGCGGCACGGCACGTTCTTCCAGATGAACGGCAACTTCTCGTTCGGCGACTACTTCAAAGAGGGTGCGATCACGTTCGCGTGGGAGCTGCTCACGACACCCGAGGCCGACGGCGGCTACGGCTTCGCCCCGAAGGATCTGTGGGTCACGGTCTACGAGGACGACGACGAGGCCATCGAGATCTGGGAGCGCGTCGCGGGGCTGCCGCCCGAGCGCATCCAGCGGCTCGGCAAGGACACGAACTACTGGCACACCGGCCAGCCCGGCCCGGCGGGCCCCTGTTCCGAGATCTTCTTCGACCGCGGCCCCGCGTACGGCGCCGACGGCGGTCCCGCGACCGACGACGACCGCTATGTGGAGATCTGGAACCTGGTCTTCATGCAGTACCTGATCGACGACGTGAAGTCCAAGACCGACTTCCGCATCGTGAAGGAGCTGCCGAAGAAGAACATCGACACCGGCATGGGGCTCGAGCGCGTCGCGTTCCTCAAGCAGGGCGTCGACAACATGTACGAGATCGATCAGGTGCGTCCCGTGCTCGACCGGGCCGCCGAGATCTCGGGCCGGCGCTACGGCGCCGACCACGAGGACGACGTGCGCATGCGCGTGATCGCCGACCACGTGCGCTCGTCGCTCATGCTCATGAGCGACGGCGTGACCCCGTCCAACGAGGGGCGCGGCTACATCCTGCGCCGGTTGCTGCGCCGGTCGATCCGCGCCATGCGCCTGCTGGGCGTCGAGGGCCCGTCGTTCCGCGAGCTGTTCGCCGCGTCGCGCGATGCCATGAAGGCCGCGTATCCCGAGGTCGAGCGCGACTACGCGCACATCGAGCGCCTCGCGCTCGGCGAGGAGGCGACGTTCCTCCGCACGCTCGAGGCCGGCACCGAGATCCTCGACGTGGCCGTCGCGAAGACCAAGCAGACCGGGGGAGCGCTGGCCGGCGACACCGCGTTCCTGCTGCACGACACGTACGGGTTCCCGATCGAGCTCACGCTCGAGATCGCGGAAGAGGCCGGCCTCTCGGTCGACCGGCCGGCGTTCGACGCGCTCATGTCCGACCAGCGTTCGCGTGCGAAGGCCGACGCGAAGTCGAAGAAGAAGGTGCTCGCCGACCTCTCGGTGTACGGCGAGTTCCGGGCACTGGGTGAGACGATCTTCCGCGGCTACACCGACCTCGCGACCGAGTCCACGGTGCTCGGCCTCCTCGTCGACGGCCGGCCGGTGCAGGTCGCCACAACCGGGCAGACCGCCGAGATCATCCTCGCCGAGACGTCGCTCTACGCGGAGTCCGGCGGACAGGCACCCGACCGCGGCAGGATCGTCGGCGACGGCTTCGAGCTCGAGGTGCTCGACGTGCAGAAGCCCGTGAAAGGCCTGATCAGCCACACCGTGAAGGTCACGCGCGGCGAGGTCGGCGTCGGCGTCGCGGCGACGTCGCTCGTCGACGAGGACTACCGCCGCGGCGCGACCCAGGCGCACTCGGGCACGCACCTCGTGCACGCGGCGCTCCGTGAGGTGCTCGGGCCGTCGGCGCATCAGTCCGGCTCGTTCAACAAGGCCGGCTACCTGCGTCTCGACTACGGCTGGAACCAGGCGCTCTCGCCCGAGACCCGGAGCGAGATCGAAGAGGTCTCCAACGCCGCGATCCGGTCCAACCTCCAGGTCGTGACGCGCGAGATGCCGCTCGACGAGGCCAAGTCGCTCGGCGCGATGGCCCTGTTCGGCGAGAAGTACGGCGACGTCGTGCGAGTGGTCGACATCGGCGGCCCCTGGTCGCGTGAGCTCTGCGCGGGCACGCACGTGTCCACGAGCGCAGAGGTCGGCATGATCAACATCGTCGGCGAGTCCTCGGTCGGTGCGTCGAACCGGCGCGTCGAGTCGCTCGTCGGCCTGGACGCCTTCCGGCAGTTCGCATCCGAGCGCGCGCTCGTGAACGAGCTCACGCAGAACCTGAAGACCCGCCCCGACCAGCTCGTCGAGCGGGTCTCCGAGCTCGCGGCCAGCCTCAAGGCGGCCGAGCGCAAGATCCAGGCGTACGAGGCCAAGGCGCTGAACGATCGCGTCCCCGCGCTCGCCGAGCGTGCCACGCGCGTGGGCGACGTGCTGCTCGTGGCCGAGTCGGTCGGCACGCTGGGTTCGGGTGACGAGGTCCGCTCGCTCGCGACCGCGGTCCGGGCGCGGCTCGGCGATGCCGCGGCGGTCGTCGCGCTCGCGGCCGAGGTGGGCGGCAAACCCGTGGCGATCGTCGCGACGTCGCCGGCAGCGCGCGACGCCGGTGCGAACGCGGGTGCGCTGGCCAAGGCGATGGCGAAGACGCTCGGCGGCGGTGGCGGGGGCAAGCCCGACCTCGCCCAGGGCGGCGGCAATGACGTGTCGGCGATCCCGGCCGCGCTCGAGGCGGCCCGCGCGGAGCTCGGGCGGTAGCGATGCGGCCGGGGGTGCGTCTGGGCATCGACGTGGGGCGCGCACGCGTGGGCGTCGCCCGCAGCGACTCGGCCGCGGTGCTCGCGGTGCCCGTCGAGACCGTCGCGCGCAGTGCCGACGGCGACGCCGATCTCCGTCGCATCCTCGAGATCGCCGACGAGCACGGCGCGATCGAGCTCGTCGTCGGTAACCCGCTGTCGCTGTCCGGCGCGGTCACCGCGTCGACCGAGGACGCGATCGCGTTCGCGGCACGGCTCGCGGGCGCCGCAGGCGCCGACCGGCCGGTCCGGCTGGTCGACGAACGACTGTCCACCGTCACGGCCCAGCAGCACCTGCGCGCGTCGGGAAAGAAGGCGCGCCAACAGCGTCCGGTGATCGACCAGGCGGCCGCGGTTATCATTCTTCAGCATGCAATCGATGCCGAGCGGGCGTCGGGCAGTGCACCCGGCCGGGTGCTTTCCAGCGACGAAGGGCCAGTTCCCCCGTGACCCAGCTTCCCCCTGCGCCACGAGATCCGCGCGACGACGACGGTGGTGGTGGCGACGAGTGGCACGCCCTTCTGCGCGGTGAGATCCCTCGCGGTGCCACCACACCTGCGACGCCGGACCCCGAGCCGACCCGGTCGGCCTCAGCCGGGCCGACGCCGCCCGCGGCTGAGACGGGCGACCCCGACCGGCCGCTGACGCGGCGCGAGATGCGCGAGGCCGAGCAGCGGCAGTTCGCCGAGGCCGAAGCCATCCGGCTCATCGTCGCGGCCGACGTCGACGCCTCGCAGACCCCCGCAGCGGATGCTCCATCAGGCGGTCGTACGTACGCCGTGGGCTCGAGCTCCGTGGGCTCGAGCGACGAGCCGGCCGAACGCATGCGGCCGGCCCGCACGGCGCTCGACGAGCTCGTCGCCTTCGAGCCCGAGACCGACCCCGGGCGTCGCCCGAGCCGCGCGGAACGACGTGCGGCCTCGAACCACCCGAACGACACGGAACCACCGCGCCGACGGCGCGGGGCATGGGGCTGCGTCGTCGGCCTCGTCGTGGTCGTGGCGCTCGCGGTCGTCGCCTTCTTCGTGCTCCAGGGCCCGATCACCGCGCTCATCGACCGGTTCACGCCCGCCGCCGACTATTCGGGCCAGGGCACGGGCGAGGTGCTGTTCCAGGTCGAGGAGGGCGACACCGGCACGAGCATCGGCTCGCGGCTCGTCGAGCAGGACGTCGTCGCGTCCGAGGCGGCGTTCCTCGAGGCGATCGACGAAGCGCCCACCGCGGTGACCTTCTATCCGGGCGTGTTCCGGCTGGCCGAGCAGATGAGCGCGCAGGCCGCGCTCGCGGGGCTCACCGACGAGGCGAACCGGCTCGAGAACACGGTCCTCATCCGCGAGGGCATGTGGGCCGACGACGTGCTGGCCGAGGTGTCCGCGGTGCTGCAGATCCCCATCGAGGAGCTGCAGGCCGTCGCGGCGAATCCGCAGGCGCTGGGCCTGCCCGCCGAGGCGACGAGCCTCGAGGGCTTCCTGTTCCCCGCGACCTACACGTTCGACCCGGGCGTGACCGCGCAGCAGGTCGTGCAGCAGATGGTCGACCTCAGCCTGCGGACCTTCGACGCCGCGGGCGTGCCGGCCGAGGACCGGTATCGGGTGGCGACCATCGCGTCGCTCATCGAGCGTGAGGGTCTCCCGCAGGACTTCGGCAAGGTGTCGCGAGTGGTGCAGAACCGACTCGACGAGGGCATGCCGTTGCAGTTCGACTCGACCGTGCACTACGGCATCAGCGATCACTCCGAGGTCACCACGACCGACGCGGAGCGTGCCGATGCCGGCAACCTCTACAACACGTACGTGCACCCGGGGCTCCCGCCCGGCCCCATCGGCAACCCGGGCGCCGAGGCCATCCAGGCGGCGCTCACCCCCGAAGAGGGCCCGTGGCTGTACTTCGTGACCGTGAACCCCGACACGGGCGAGACGGTCTTCTCGGTGACCTACGCCGAGCACGAGGCGGCCGCGCAGCGGTTCTACCAGTGGCTCGAGGACCAGCCGGCCGATGGCTGAGCGCCGGCTCGCGGTGCTCGGCAGCCCGATCTCGCACTCCAAGAGCCCGGCGCTGCATCGCGCGGCGTACGACCGGCTCGGACTCGACTGGTCGTACGAGGCCGTCGAGGTCGACGGGCCGGCCCTGCCGGCGTTCCTCGGCGGCCTGGCGCCGGACTGGCGCGGGCTCTCGCTCACGATGCCCCTGAAACAGGACGTGCTGCCGCTCGTCGACGAGCTCGACCGGGTCGCCCGGCTCACGGGCGCGGCCAACACACTGCTGCTCGCCGACGACGGGCGCCGGCTCGGGTTCAATACGGACGTCGGCGGCATCGTGCGGGCCGTGCGCGAGGCCGGACGCTCCGCGGTCGCGCGCGGCGTGCTCCTCGGCGCCGGCGCGACGGCGGCCTCGGCCCTCGCCGCGCTGCACGAGCTCGGCGCGGCCGAGGTGACGGTCTTCGCCCGGACGCCCGGGCGCGCGGCGCCGATCGTCGCGCTCGGTGCACGGCTCGGGGTGGCCGTGCGGGTCGAGCCGATCGACGCGCTCGGTCGTGCGCCGGGCGCCGACCTCGTCGTGAGCACCGTGCCGGGTGGCACCGAACTGCCGCACGAGGCATCCGTCGCCCTGCGCACCGAGGCGACCCTCTTCGACGTCGCCTACGACCCGTGGCCGAGCCGGCTCGCGGTCAGCTGGCTCGACGCGGGCGGCGAGGTCATCCACGGGCTCGGCATGCTGCTGCACCAGGCGCTGCTGCAGGTGCGCGTCTTCGTCGCGGGCGACCCCGCGACCCCGCTCGCGGGCGAAGACGAGGTCCTCGCCGCGATGCGCGCCGCGGTCCTCTGAGCCTTCCGTGCCGGCCGCATGGCCGATCGGGCCCTCCCGCCTGTGGAAGGATGAAGGCATGCTCCGTTGGCTCACCGCCGGAGAATCCCACGGCCCTGAGCTCGTGGCGATCCTCGAGGGTCTTCCCGCCGGCATCCCCGTCTCGCTCGACCAGATCCGCGCCGATCTCGCGCGCCGCAAGCTCGGCTACGGCCGCGGTGCGCGCATGAAGTTCGAACAGGACGAGCTCACGATCTCGGGCGGCGTGCGGCACGGCCGCACGCTCGGCAGCCCGGTCGCCCTGCGCATCGGCAACAGCGAGTGGCCGAAGTGGCAGGAGGTCATGAGTGCCGAGCCGGTCGACGATGCGAAGCTCGGTCGCGGGCGCGGCGCGCCGCTGACCCGTCCCCGTCCGGGGCACGCCGACCTCGTCGGCATGCAGAAGTACGACTTCGACGAGGCCCGCCCCGTCCTCGAGCGTGCGAGCGCGCGCGAGACCGCGGCCCGTGTCGCGCTCGGCGCCGTCGCGCGGTCGTTCCTCGCCGAGCTCGGCATCCGCCTCGTCTCTCATACGATCGCGATCGGGCCCGTCCGGGTGCCTGAGGGCGAGCCGGTGCCGCACCCCGACGACGTCGACCGCCTCGACGCCGACCCCCTGCGCTGCTTCCACGAGCCGACGAGCGCGGCGATGGTCGCCGAGGTCGACGCCGCCCACAAGGAGGGCGAGACGCTCGGCGGGGTCGTCGAGGTGCTCGCGTACGGCGTGCCGCCTGGGCTCGGATCGTACGTGCACTGGGATCGTCGTCTCGACGCGCAGCTGGCCGCGGCGCTCATGGGCATCCAGGCCATCAAGGGCGTCGAGGTGGGCGACGGCTTCCTCACCACCACGCGTCGCGGCTCGCAGGCGCACGACCCGCTGCATCTCGCCGACGACCGCATCGTGCGCGACGGGAACCGCTCGGGCGGCACCGAGGGCGGCATGTCGACCGGTGCGGTCCTCCGCGTCCGGGCCGGCATGAAGCCCATCGCCACGGTGCCGCGCGCGCTGCCCACGGTCGATGTGGCGACGGGTGAGCCGGCGCCCGCGCACCATCAGCGGTCCGACGTCTGCGCGGTGCCCGCCGCGGGCGTCGTGGCCGAGGCGATGGTCGCGCTCACGCTCGCGAACGCGGTCCTCGAGAAGTTCGGCGGCGACTCGGTCGGCGAGACCGCCAGGAACCTGCGGGGCTACCTCGAGGCGATCCCCGACGCGCTCGCGACGGCGGGCGCCGACGTCGACCGTGGCTGACGCCGCCCGCATCGCCCTGCCCGTCGTGCTGATCGGGCCGATGGGCGCAGGCAAGTCGCGCGTCGGCGCACAGCTGGCCGCGGCGCTGGGCGCGCCGTTCGTCGACACCGATCAGCGCATCGTCGCGCGGTACGGGCCCATCGACGAGATCTTCGCGCGCGAGGGCGAGGAGTACTTCCGGATCATCGAGCGCGAGATCGTCGCCGAGGCGCTGCGCGAGCCCGCGGTGGTCGCGCTCGGCGGGGGAGCGGTGCTGCACCCAGAGACGCGCGCCGACCTCGAGTCGCTCGCGGTCGTCCTGCTCAGGGTCGACGCCGAGGCCGTCGAACCGCGGCTCGCGGGCGGCACGCGTCCGCTCATCGCCGAGGGCGGCATCGAACGCTGGAAGCGCATCCTCGCCGAGCGCACCCCGGTCTACGAGTCGCTCGCCGATCTCGACCTCGACACCTCGCGCCGTCCGGTCGCGAGCATCGTCGCCGACCTCACCGGACGACTGGGAGAGCTGCCATGACGACCGACGACCGCACCACCATCCGGGTCGGCGGCGACGACGGGTACGACGTCCGCGTGGGTCGCGGCGTGGTCGCCGAGCTCGGCGACGCGCTCGGCCAGACGGTGCGCAAGGTGCTCATCGTGCACCCCGCGACGCTCGGCGCCCGCGCGGCCGCGATCCGCGAGGAGCTCGCCGACCGGTTCGAGGTGCTGCTCGCCGAGATCCCCGACGCCGAGGCGGGCAAGCGCGTGGAGGTCGCCGCGTTCTGCTGGCAGATCCTCGGGCAGGCCGACTTCACGCGCAGCGATGCGATCGTCGGCATCGGCGGCGGCGCCGCGACCGACGTCGCGGGCTTCGTCGCGGCGACCTGGCTGCGCGGCGTACGCTTCGTGCTCGTGCCGACGTCGGTGCTCGGCATGGTCGACGCCGCGATCGGCGGCAAGACCGGCATCAACACGAACGAGGGCAAGAACCTCGTGGGCGCCTTCCACGCGCCCGCGGCGGTGCTGTGCGACCTCGACCTGCTCGACACCCTGCCGCGGAACGAGATCCTGGCCGGCTTCGCCGAGATCGTGAAGGCCGGGTTCATCCGCTACCCCGAGATCCTCGACGTCATCGAGGCGGACCCCGAGGCGGCGACCGACCCGGCGACGCCGCAGTTCCGCCGGGTGGTCGAGCTCGCGATCCGGATGAAGGCCGAGGTCGTCACCGACGACTTCCGGGAGTCCGGGGTCCGCGAGATCCTGAACTACGGGCACACGCTCGGGCACGCGGTCGAGCACGCCGAGCGGTACCAGTGGCGGCACGGCGCGGCGATCGCGGTCGGCATGATGTTCGCCGCCGAGCTCGGGCGGCTGAGCGGCCGGCTCTCCGACGAGGTCGCCGACCGGCACCGTCGCATCCTCGACCTGCTGAGCCTGCCCACGAGCTACCCCGCCGGTCGCTGGAACACGCTGCTCGCGACCATGCAACGCGACAAGAAAGCCCGCGGCGGCCAGCTGAAGTTCATCGTGCTCGACGACCTCGGCAAGCCGACCTCGATGCTCGCACCCGACCAGTCGCTGCTGTTCGCGGCGTACCAGGAGATCGCGTCGTGAGCGGCGCGGCTCCCGCGCGCATGCGCCTCATGAACGGATGCCTCGCGGCTAGGCTCGTCGCGTGACCACCACCATCCTCGTCTTGAACGGCCCGAACCTCGGCCGGCTGGGCTCGCGCGAGCCCGAGGTGTACGGCAGCGACACGCTCGCCGACATCGGAGCGCGGCTCGAGGCATCCGTGCCCGACGGCGTTGCGATCGAGCTGCGGCAGACCGACGACGAGGGTGAGCTCATCGGCTGGCTGCACGAGGCGGTCGACCGCGGAGTCCCGGTCGTGCTGAACCCCGCCGCGTTCACGCACTACAGCTACGGGCTGCGCGATGCCGCCGCACTGCTGAAGCAGGCGGGCATCCCGCTCGTCGAGGTGCACCTGAGCAACCCGCACAGCCGGGAGACGTTCCGGCACACGAGCGTCATCTCGGGGGTCGCCTCCGGCGTGATCGCCGGGTTCGGGGCGGAGTCGTACCGGCTCGCGGTGGACTGGCTTCTGCGGGCGAACAGCTGAGTCGACTACACTCGATCAGTCGCACGCGCACGTGCGCACCCGCACGCCGACGAATCAGCCCGGCCGGCGGCCATCCGTCTGACTTCCACCAACCGATCGGATCAGTTTCCCCATGGCATCGACCGCAGACATCAAGAACGGCGTCGTCCTGAACATCGACGGCCAGCTCTGGAGCGTCATCGAGTTCCAGCACGTCAAGCCGGGCAAGGGTGGCGCGTTCGTGCGCACCAAGCTGAAGAACGTGGTCACGGGCAAGACCGTCGACCGGACGTACAACGCCGGTGCGAAGGTCGACATCGAGAACGTCGACCGTCGCGACTTCACCTACCTCTACAACGACGGTGACGGCTTCGTGTTCATGGACGCGACCGACTACGACCAGATCACCGTCCCCGCGGCGACCGTGGGCGACGCGGCGAACTTCATGCTCGAGAACCAGCCCGTGACGATCGCGCTGAACAACGGCAACCCGCTCTACGTCGACCTGCCCGCGTCGGTCGTGCTCGAGATCACCTACACCGAGCCCGGCCTCCAGGGCGACCGGTCGACGGGCGGCACCAAGCCCGCGACCGTCGAGACCGGCTACGAGATCCAGGTGCCGCTCTTCCTCGAGGCCGGCACGAAGGTCAAGGTCGACACCCGCACCGGCGACTACCTCGGGCGTGTGAACGACTAGTGAGCGCCCGTACGAAGGCGCGCAAGCGCGCCCTCGACCTGCTGTACTCCGCCGACATGCGTCAGGTGCCGGTCGAGCAGATGCTCGCGACCGAGGCCGAGCGCGCGGTGAACGAGCCCGAACGCCAGGCGTCGTGGCTGTACGCGCGCGAGATCGTCGACGGCATCGTCGACCACCGCGACGAGATCGACGAGCTCATCGAGACGCACTCGCGCGGGTGGACGCTCGAGCGCATGCCCGCGGTCGACCGTGCACTGCTGCGCATCGGCGTGTGGGAGATCCTGCACAACGACGAGGTCCCCGACGCGGTCGCGATCAGCGAGGCGGTCGAGGCGGCCACGGTGCTGTCGACGGATGACTCGGCGGGGTTCGTGAACGGCCTGCTCGCCGCGGTCTCGCACGCGAAGGGCTGAGGCGCCGGTCCTCGGTGTCCGGGACCGGTGTCCCGGTTCCCGTTCGGGGATGGCCCCGAGGAAAACTCAGCGGTGTTCCGGGCGACTCGGTCGCGTCCGAGCGATGGGATGAATGTGCTGCCGCATCCGGCTGCCACTCACCCGAAGCTCTCGAAGGAGCACCCGCATGTCCACCACCACCATCGGCACCGGACGCGTCTCGACCGCGACCGGCCTCGACACCGTCCTCGACCGGGCGAACGCCGCGCAGGCGGTCATCCAGCGATTCCTCGCCCGCGCCGGCGTGCCCGCGCTGCGCGTCTCGCTCGGACTCGTCTTCCTCGTGTTCGGCGCGCTGAAGTTCCTGCCGGGCGTGAGCCCCGTGGAAGACCTCGTCACGCGCACCTGGAACGCCCTCTCGTTCGGCCTCGTCGACGGCTACGCCGCCATGGCGCTCACCGCCGGACTCGAGGTGTTCGTCGGGCTCACGCTCGTGACGGGCGTGCTGCTCCGCGTCGGGCTGCTCGCGCTCGCAGCCACGTTCGTGGGCATCTTCTCGCCGCTCGTGTTCTTCGCGGGCGAGCTGTTCTCGGTCGCCGGGCCGACGCTGACCGCGCAGTACATCCTCAAGGACGTCGTCCTCGTCGCGGCCGCCATGGTCGTCGCGGCCGCCGCGCTGCGCCGCCCCATCGGCCGGCGCCGCTGACCCGCGGGTGCAGCCCGAGGCATCCGCTCGCCCCACCGACCTGCGAGCTCTCGCAGCTCAGGAAGATCCCCGGCCCCGCCGGCGTGTCGCAGCCCGACACGCCGGCGGGGCCGCGGTGATTCCTGAGCAAGGAACGCACGACGAGGGCGAAGCGCGCGGGCGGCGGCTGGTAGGCTCGGGGGAGTTTGGCAACCTTTAAGGCCGTCCTGTGAGGCGGAGAAGGGAGTCGGTGGATGGCACGTGCCGTGCTCACTCACGCTGACGTCTCGCGGGCGTTGACCCGCATCTCGCACGAGATCCTCGAGTCCAATCGCGGAGCCTCCGATCTCGTCATCCTCGGCATCCCGACCAGGGGCGTGTTCCTCGCCCGGCGCATCGCCGAGACCATCTCGCGCATCGAGCCCGATGCCCCCGCGGATCTCGCGGGCTCGCTCGACGTGACGATGTACCGCGACGACCTGGGCCGCACGCGCACCCGGACCCCGGCGCCCACCGAACTGCCTGCGGGCGGCATCGACGGCAAGACCGTCGTGCTGGTCGACGACGTGCTCTACTCGGGCCGCACGATCCGCGCCGCGTTCGACGCGCTCAGCGACCTCGGACGCGCGAGGGCCGTCCGGCTGGCCGTGCTCGTCGACCGCGGGCACCGCGAGTTCCCGATCCGCGCCGACTTCGTCGGCAAGAACCTGCCGAGCTCCAAGCTCGAGCGCGTCAACGTCCGGCTCGCCGAGTTCGACGGCGAGGACGCCGTGACGATCGAGGGGGGCGACGCGTGAGGCACCTGCTCGCCACCAAGGGCCTCTCGCGCGACGACGCCATCGGCCTCCTCGACATCGCCGAGGACATGGCCGCCGTGCAGGAGCGCGAGGTCAAGAAGTTGCCGACCCTCCGCGGCAAGACGGTCGTGAACCTCTTCTTCGAGGACTCCACCCGCACCCGGATCTCGTTCGAGGCCGCCGCGAAGCGGCTCTCGGCCGACGTGATCAACTTCAGCGCCAAGGGCTCGAGCGTGTCCAAGGGCGAGAGCCTCAAGGACACCGCGCAGACGCTGCAGGCCATGGGCGCCGACGGCGTCGTCATCAGACATCCCGCGTCGGGCGCGCCCCAGGTCCTCGCGACCAGCGGATGGATCGATGCGGGCATCGTGAACGCCGGCGACGGCACCCACGAGCACCCCACGCAGGCGCTGCTCGACGCGTTCACCATGCGCCGCCGGCTGCACGGCACGGCGTCGCGCGGGCGCGGCCTCGACGGCGTCGGCGTCGTCATCGTCGGCGACATCCTGCACTCGCGCGTCGCACGCTCGAACGTGTGGCTGCTCGAGACGCTCGGCGCCGAGGTGCGGCTCGTCGCGCCGCCGACGCTCCTGCCCGTCGAGACCAGCGCGTGGCCGGCCCGCGTCGGCTACGATCTCGACGCCGCACTCGCGGACGCGCCCGACGTCGTCATGATGCTGCGGGTTCAGGCCGAACGCATGCACGACGCGTATTTCCCCAACAGCCGGGAGTATGCACGGACCTGGGGGCTCGACGACGCCCGGTTCGACCGGCTGCCCACGACTACGATGGTGATGCATCCGGGCCCGATGAACCGTGGGCTCGAGATCGCCGCCCGCGCCGCCGACTCGTCGCAGTCCACGGTGCGCGAGCAGGTTGCGAACGGAGTTTCAGTGAGAATGGCCGCCCTGTACATACTGCTGTCCGGCGAACGGAGCGACGCATGAGCGGGCGCATCCTCGTCCGCGGCGCGACCCTCCCGGGCGGCACGCGTGGCGACCTGCTGATCGAGGGCGCCGAGATCCTCGAGGTCGGTCAGGTGACGGATGCCCCAGGCGCCACGGTCATCGACGCCGACGGCCTGCTCGCCCTCCCGGGGCTCGTCGACCTGCACACGCACCTGCGCGAGCCCGGCTACGAGCAGAGCGAGACCGTGCTCACGGGCACCCAGGCGGCCGCCAAGGGCGGCTTCACCGCGGTCTTCCCGATGGCCAACACGTTCCCCGTCGCCGACACGGCCGGCGTCGTCGAGCAGGTCGCGAGCCTCGGTCGTGCCGCGGGTTACGCGACCGTGCAGCCGATCGGCGCGGTCACGGTCGGACTCGCCGGAGAGCGGCTCGCCGAGCTCGGCGCGATGGCCTCCTCGCGAGCGCACGTGCGCGTCTTCTCCGACGACGGCGTGTGCGTCGACGACCCGGTGCTCATGCGCCGCGCGCTCGAGTACGTCAAGGCGTTCGACGGCGTCGTCGCCCAGCACGCGCAGGAGCCGCGGCTCACCGTCGGGGCGCAGATGAACGAGGGCGCCCGGTCGGCCGAGCTGGGCCTCACGGGCTGGCCCGCGGTCGCCGAGGAGTCGATCATCGCGCGCGATGTGCTGCTCGCCGAGCACGTGGGCTCGCGCCTGCACGTCTGCCACGTGTCGACCGCGGGGTCGGTCGAGGTCATCCGCTGGGCGAAGGCCCGCGGCATCGCCGTGACCGCCGAGGTCACGCCGCACCACCTGCTGCTCACCGAAGACCTGGTGGCGACCTACAACGCCCGGTACAAGGTGAACCCCCCGCTGCGCCGGTCGGAAGACGTCGAGGCGCTGCGCGCGGCGCTCGCCGACGGCACGATCGACATCGTCGCGACCGATCACGCGCCGCACCCCGTCGAGGCCAAGGAGAGCGAGTGGGATGCGGCCGCCAACGGCATGGTCGGGCTCGAGTCCGCCCTCCCGGTCGTGCATCAGGCGATGGTAGAGACCGGCCTCCTCGACTGGGCCGGCGTCGCCCGGGTCATGTCCGAGGCGCCCGCGCGCATCGGCCGCCTCTCGGGTCACGGCTCGGCGCTCGTGGCCGGCGCGCCGGCCGAGCTCACGCTGTACGACCCCAGCGCGTCGGCGATGTTCGACGCCGCCCGGCTTGCCGGCCGGAGCGGCAACTCGCCCTACCTCGGCATGCAGCTGCCCGGCCGTGTCGTCGCGACCGTGCACGCGGGCTACGCCACGATGCTCGACGGCGCGGTCCGGCCGGCCGACGAGATCGCCGAGCTCGCTGCTCGGGTCCCGGAGGCCACGCGTGGCTGAGCTCGTCGGCGGCCTCGTCACCGCGCTCGTGGTCGGCACGGCCGTGGTGCTGATGTGGCGGTCCTGGCGTCGCCGCTCGCGACGCGACACCGCCTTCGGCACCTCCCCCCTGCCCGCCGGTCTCGGCGCGCCGGTCCTCGACATCGAGGCGCTCTATGTCGCGACCACGCCCGTGGGCAGCCCGCTCGAGCGCCTCGCGATCGCCGGGCTGGCCTTCCGCGGCGCCGCGCACGTCGAGGTCCACCCCGAGGGCGTCCTGCTCCGGATCTCGGGGGAGCAGCCGAGCTTCATCGCGGCGTCGGCCCTCGCCGGGGCGGGCACCGCGACGTACGCGATCGACCGGGGCGTGGAGCCCGAGGGCCTCGTCGCGATCAGCTGGCGCCCCGAGGCATCCGCCCCATCGGCCGCCGGCGCGCCCCCCGGCGAGCCGCCGATCCAGGTCGACAGCTATCTCAGAGCCCGGTATCCGGGCGATGCGGCCCGTCTCATCGCGGCCGTCACCGACCTCGCCGCGGCGGTCTCCGCCCCGCGGCCCGAAGTGAAAGAACGAGACACGAATGACTGAGCCGACACCGCTGACGAGCGACCCCGCGGTGCTCGTCCTCGAAGACGGCACGCGGTACGAGGGGCGGGCCTACGGCGCACGCGGGCGCACCCTCGGCGAGGCCGTGTTCGCGACCGGGATGACCGGGTACCAGGAGACGCTGACCGATCCGTCGTACGCGGGCCAGATCGTCCTCATGACCGCGCCGCACATCGGCAACACCGGCATGAACGACGAGGACACCGAGTCCGCACGCATCTGGGTGGCCGGGTTCGTCGTCCGCGACCCCTCCCGGGTCGTGTCGAACTTCCGGTCGCAGCGCAGCCTCGACGACGACCTGGCCGAGGCCGGGGTCGTCGGCATCTCCGGCATCGACACGCGTGCGGTGACCCGCCACATCCGCTCGGCCGGCGCCATGCGCGCGGGCGTGTTCTCCGGCGACGACGCGGCACTGAGCGCGGGGGAGCAGCTCGACCTCGTGCGCAGCGGCGCCGAGATGGCGGGCCAGAACCTGTCGGGCACCGTCTCGACGACCGAGGGGTACACCCTCCCCGCCGAGGGCGAGCGGGTCGGCTCGGTCGCCGTGCTCGACCTCGGGGTCAAGACCTCGACGCTCAAGTACCTCGCGGCGCGCGGCTTCGACGTGCATGTCGTGCCGCAGACGGTCTCGATCGACGAGATCCGCGACCTCGCGCCCGACGCGCTGTTCTTCTCGAACGGCCCCGGCGACCCGAGCGCCTCCGACCGGCACGTCGAGCTGCTCCGCGACTCGCTGCGCGACGGCCGGCCGTACTTCGGCATCTGCTTCGGCAACCAGCTGCTCGGCCGTGCGCTCGGCTTCGACACCTACAAGCTGCCCTTCGGGCACCGCGGCATCAACCAGCCCGTGCTCGACAAGGCCACCGGCCGGGTCGAGATCACCTCGCACAACCACGGCTTCGCGGTCGACGCGCCCATCGGCGAGATCAGCGAGTCGAAGCAGGGCTTCGGCCGGGTCGAGGTGAGCCACGTCGACCTCAACGACGACGTGGTCGAGGGCCTCAACTGCCTCGACATCCCCGCGTTCAGCGTGCAGTACCACCCCGAGTCGGCGGCCGGCCCGCACGACGCCAACTACCTCTTCGACCGTTTCCGCGACCTGGTGCTCGCCAGCAAGGTCGCCGACAAGGAGCCCAACGCCTGATGCCCAAGCGCGACGACATCACCTCCGTCCTCGTCATCGGGTCCGGCCCGATCGTCATCGGCCAGGCCGCCGAGTTCGACTATTCGGGCACGCAGGCCTGCCGGGTGCTCCGCGCCGAGGGCGTGCGCGTCATCCTCGTGAACCCGAACCCGGCCACGATCATGACCGACCCCGACTTCGCCGACGCGACCTACGTCGAGCCGATCACGCCCGAGATCATCGAGTCGATCATCGTCAAGGAGAAGCCCGACGCGGTGCTCCCGACGCTCGGCGGCCAGACCGCGCTCAACGCGGCGATCGCGCTGCACGATGCGGGCATCCTCGAGAAGCACGGCGTCGAGCTCATCGGCGCGAAGGTCGACGCGATCCGCAAGGGCGAGGACCGCCAGCTGTTCAAGGAGCTCGTGGTCGAGTGCGGCGCCGACGTCGCCCGCTCGCACATCGCGCACACCATGGACGAGGTGCTCGCGGCGGCCGAGGACCTGGGCTACCCGCTCGTCGTGCGGCCGTCGTTCACCATGGGCGGGCTCGGCTCGGGCTTCGCGTACGACGAGGACGACCTGCGCCGCATCGCCGGTGCGGGCCTGCACGACTCGCCGACCACCGAGGTGCTCCTCGAGGAGTCGATCCTCGGCTGGAAGGAGTACGAGCTCGAGCTCATGCGCGACACGGCCGACAACACGGTCGTGGTCTGCTCGATCGAGAACGTCGACCCGGTGGGCGTGCACACGGGCGACTCGATCACGGTCGCGCCCGCGCTCACGCTCACCGACCGCGAGTACCAGAAGCTGCGCGACATCGGCATCGACATCATCCGCGCGGTGGGCGTCGACACGGGCGGCTGCAACATCCAGTTCGCGGTCGACCCCGAGAACGGGCGCATCATCGTCATCGAGATGAACCCGCGCGTCTCGCGGTCGTCGGCGCTCGCGTCGAAGGCCACGGGCTTCCCGATCGCGAAGATCGCGGCGAAGCTCGCGATCGGCTACCGCCTCGACGAGATCCCGAACGACATCACGAAGGTGACGCCCGCGAGCTTCGAGCCCACGCTCGACTACGTGGTCGTGAAGGTGCCGCGGTTCGCGTTCGAGAAGTTCCCGGCCGCCGACCCGACCCTCACCACGACCATGAAGTCGGTCGGCGAGGCTATGGCGATCGGCCGCAACTACAGCACCGCGCTGCAGAAGGCCCTGCGCTCGCTCGAGAAGCGCGGCTCGTCCTTCCACTGGGGTGACGAGGAGCGCAGCGTCGACGAGCTGCTCGAGGGCGCCCGCGTGCCGACCGACGGCCGCATCGTGCTCGTGCAGCAGGCGATGCGCAAGGGCGCGTCGATCGAGCAGGCGTTCGAGGCGACGAAGATCGACCCGTGGTTCCTCGACCAGATCCAGCTCATCAACGAGGTCGCCGCACACGTGGCCGCGGCCGAGGCGCTCGATCACGACACGCTGCTGCTCGCGAAGGACCACGGGTTCTCCGACGCGCAGATCGCCGAGCTCCGCGGGTTCGGCAGCGAGGCCGACGCGCGCGAGGTCCGGCATATCCTCGGCATCCGTCCGGTGTACAAGACCGTCGACACGTGCGCGGGGGAGTTCCCGGCGCTCACGCCGTACCACTACTCGAGCTACGACCTCGAGACCGAGGTGGCGCCGAGCGACCGGCGGAAGGTCGTCATCCTGGGCTCCGGCCCGAACCGCATCGGCCAGGGCGTCGAGTTCGACTACTCGTGCGTGCACGCGTCGTTCGCGCTCTCGGACGCCGGGTTCGAGACGATCATGATCAACTGCAACCCCGAGACGGTGTCGACCGACTACGACACGAGCGACCGGCTCTATTTCGAGCCGCTCACGCTCGAGGACGTGCTCGAGGTCATCCACGCGGAGTCGCAGTCGGGTGAGCTCGTGGGCGTCGTCGTGCAGCTCGGCGGGCAGACCGCGCTGGGGCTCGCGAAGGGCCTCGAGGCGGCCGGCGTGCCGATCCTCGGCACCACGCCGGAGGCGATCGACCTCGCCGAGGAGCGCGGGCAGTTCGCGGCCATCCTCGATGAGGCCGGACTGCTGGCGCCGCGGAACGGCACCGCGACCGACCTCGCCTCGGCGGTCCAGATCGCCGAGGGCATCGGCTATCCCGTGCTCGTGCGCCCGAGCTTCGTGCTCGGCGGGCGCGGCATGGAGATCGTGTACGACACCGCGAACCTGACCGACTACTTCGCGCGCATCGAGGGCCAGGGCATCGTGGGCCCGGCGCATCCGCTGCTCGTCGACCGCTTCCTCGACGATGCGATCGAGATCGATGTCGACGCGCTGTACGACGGCACCGACCTCTACATCGGCGGCGTCATGGAGCACATCGAGGAGGCCGGCGTGCACTCGGGAGACTCGAGCTGCACGCTGCCGCCGGTGACGCTCAGCCGCGCCGAGGTCGACCGGGTCCGTGAGGCCACGCGCTCGATCGCCGAGGGCATCGGGGTGCGCGGCCTGCTGAACGTGCAGTTCGCGATCGGGGCCGGCGTGCTCTACGTGCTCGAGGCGAACCCGCGTGCGAGCCGGACCGTGCCGTTCGTCTCGAAGGCGCTCGGCATCCCGCTCGCGAAGGCGGCCAGCCGGATCATGGTGGGCGCGACCGTCGAGGAGCTCATCGGCGAGGGGATGCTGCCCGCGCAGGACGGCTCGCGGGTCCCGCTCGACGCCCCGGTCGCCGTGAAGGAGGCGGTGCTGCCGTTCAACCGGTTCCGCACCGCCGAGGGCCTCATGGTCGACTCGGTGCTCGGCCCCGAGATGCGTTCGACGGGCGAGGTCATGGGCATCGACCGGGACTTCCCGACCGCGTTCGCGAAGAGCCAGCTCGCGGCGTACGGCGGCATGCCCGCGACGGGCACGGTCTTCGTGTCGGTCTCCGACCGCGACAAGCGTGCCGCGATCCTGCCGGTGCTGCGCCTGCAGCAGCTCGGGTTCCGGATCACGGCGACCGAGGGCACGGCCGAAGTGCTGCACCGGAACGGCATCGGCACCGACACGGTGCTGAAGTACCACGACAAGCCCGCACCCGACGCGACGAGCATCGTCGAGCTCATCCAGCGCGGTGAGGTCCACGTGGTCGTGAACACCCCGAGCGGCCGGTCCGCGCGCGCCGACGGCTACGAGATCCGCGCGTCGGCGGTCGCGGCGGGCATCCCGATCTTCACGACGATCGCCGAGCTCTCGGCGGCCGTGGCCTCGCTCGACGCCGGCGAGCACGGCTTCGACGTGACGAGCCTGCAGGAGTATCAGGCGCGCCGCGAGGTCACCGCATGACGGCGGTGATCCCGTTCGGCGAGCGGCTCGCGGCGGCGTTCGCCGCGACCGGGCGCCTGTGCGTCGGCATCGACCCGCACGCGGGACTGCTGGACCGGTGGGGACTTCCCGACTCGGCCGAGGGCGCGCGCGAGTTCGGGCTGCGCGTCGTCGGTGCGGCGGCCGGCCGCGCGGGCGTGGTGAAGCCTCAGGTGGCGTTCTACGAGCGGCACGGCGTGGCGGGCTATGCGGCGCTCGAGCGGGTCCTGCGCGAGGCGCGCGATGCGGGCCTCGAGGTCATCGCCGACGTCAAGCGCGGCGATATCGGCACGAGCGTCGAGGCGTACGGCGAGGCCTGGCTCACGCCGGGTTCGTCGCTCGAGGCCGACGCGATCACCGTCAGCCCGTATCAGGGGCTCGGCTCGCTCGAGGCCGTGCTCAGGCTGGCCGAGTCCGCGGGCAAGGGCGTCTTCGTGCTCGCCGCGACGTCGAACCCCGAGGCGGCCGCGATCCAGCGCGCGGTGCTGCAGCAGTCCAGCCGGGCCGGCGCGTCCGTGGGCGGCGCGATCGTCGACGGCGTCACCGCCTGGAATCAGGGCGTGCCGGATGCCTCGGGGCGCGGCATGGGCTCGATCGGTGTCGTGATCGGGGCGACCGTCGACCTCGTCGCCGCGGGCATCGACCGCGATGGCGAGCCGCCGCGACCCGGCCTGCCGGTGCTCGCGCCGGGCTTCGGCCATCAGGGCGCCGCAGTGTCCGAGTACCGTGGCATCTTCGGCGCGCTGGCCGGTGGCGTGCTCGTGAGCGAGTCGCGTTCGATCCTCGGCGCCGGGCCGGACGGTCTCGCCGACGTCATCGAGCGCCGGGTCGACGAAGTGGAGGCTGCCAGTGCCTGAATCGAGCGAACGCGTGCCGACCGCGTCGCGCGCGGTGCCCGAGGTCGACCGCGTCGCCGCCTCGCGCGCGGCGGTCGCCGCGCGTCGTGCGCGCGCCGCGGTCAAGCGCGAGATCGCCGACGGGGTGCGCAATCCGCTCGACGTCCTGCGCGCCGCCTACTCCGAACCCGACGGGGTCGAGGGGCGCCTGCGCGCGACCGAGTTCCTCGGCGCGATCCCCGCGATCGGCGAGACCAAGACCGCGCGCATCATGGCCGACCTGCAGATCGCCGACGCCAAGCGGCTCGGCGGCCTGGGCCGGCTGCAGCGCCGCCGGCTGCGCGAGTTCGTCGCCGACTGGGTGGCCTCGCACGGCGGTTTCGGCGACCGGCTCGTGGTGCTCGCGGGGCCCACGGCCGTCGGCAAGGGTACGGTCGCGAACTACATCCGGACTCACCACCCGGAGGTACGGCTGTCGGTGTCGGCGACGACCCGGCCGCCGCGTCCCGGTGAGATCGAGGGCGAGCACTACTTCTTCGTCGACGATGCCGAGTTCGACCGGCTCGTCGCGGCGGGTGAGCTGCTCGAATGGGCGACCGTGCACAATGCGTACCGTTACGGCACGCCGCGGGGTCCGGTCGAGGCCGCGATCCGTGCGGGAGAGCGCGTGCTGCTCGAGATCGACATCCAGGGGGCGCGCTCGGTCCGGCGCGCGATGCCCGACGCGACGCTGGTCTTCCTGCTGCCCCCGACGTGGGAGGAGCTCGTCCGCCGGCTGGTCGGTCGCGGCACCGAGAGCCCGGCCGAGCAGCAGCGCCGGCTCGAGACCGCGAAGGTCGAGCTCGCGGCCGTCGAGGAGTTCGATCATCAGGTCGTGAACCGCGACGTCGGCGAGGCCGCGCGAAAGGTCGTAGACTTGATGCGGCCTCGGAAGGGCCGGCGTCCCGCCGCCCTCCGCCACGATCTTCCGCGCACCGGTCCTGCGCACCCCGCGAACTGAGGAGTCCACGTTCATGGCTGAGAAGCTTTCCGGCATCATCGACCCGCCCATCGACGACCTGCTCTCGAAGGTCGACTCGAAGTACCAGCTCGTGATCTTCGCGTCCAAGCGTGCGCGCCAGATCAACGACTACTACGCCGACCTGCACGAGGGCAGCCTGTTCGATAATGTCGGACCGCTCGTGGACTCGTCGATCGACGACAAGCCGCTCACCGTGGCCATGCACGAGATCAACGAGGACAAGCTCCGGCTCCGCCCCGCCGGCGAGTAGCCCGGGCGCGTCACGTGCCGCTGAACGTCGTCGTCGGCATCACCGGCGGGATCGCCGCCTACAAGGCCGTCGGGGTCGTGCGTGCGCTCGTGCTCGCGGGGCACGACGTCCACGTCGTGCCGACCGAGGCCGCACTCCGGTTCGTGGGCCGGCCGACGCTCGAGGCGATCTCGCGCAACCCGGTCCACACCGACCTGTACGAGGGCGTCGCCGAGGTGCGGCACGTGGCGATCGGCCAGGCGGCCGATCTCATCGTGATCGCGCCCGCGACGGCGAACAGCATCGCCAAGCTCGCGAACGGTCTCGGCGACGATCTGCTCGGCAACACCGTGCTCGCGAGCGAGGCTCCGGTCGTCATCGCGCCCGCGATGCACACCGAGATGTGGCGGCATCCGGCGACGCAGGCCAATGTCGCGACGCTTGCGGCGCGCGGGGTCACGATCGTGGGCCCGGCCGTCGGCCAGCTGACCGGGTCCGACTCGGGGCCCGGCCGCATGGCGGAGCCCGAGACGATCGTGCGCGCCGCGCTCGCGGTCGTGGGCGAGACGGATGCCTCGGGCGAGCGTGGTGCCACGGGCGCCGCCGCTCGCGATCTCGAGGGTCGTCGCGTCGTCGTGACGGCGGGCGGCACGCGTGAGCCGCTCGACCCCGTGCGCTTCCTCGGCAACCGTTCGAGCGGCAAGCAGGGCGTGGCCGTCGCCGAGGCGGCGCGAGCGCGCGGAGCATCCGTCACCCTGATCGCCGCCAACCTCGAGACGTCCGCACCCGCCGGGTGCGATGTGCGGCACGTCTCGACCGCGCTCGAGCTCCGCGATGCGGTGCGCGAGGCAGCAGCCGGCGCCGACGCCGTCGTGATGGCGGCGGCCGTGGCCGACTACCGGCCCGCCGCCGTGAGCGAGTCCAAGCTCAAGAAGTCGCCGGGCGACGCCGGGCTCACCCTCGAGCTGGTCCGCAACCCCGACATCCTCGCCGAGCTCGGGCACGCCCCGCACGCGGGCACGGTGCTGGTCGGCTTCGCGGCCGAGACCGAGCCCGACGACGCCCGGCGCATCGCGCTCGGTCGCGAGAAGCGCGAGGCGAAGGGCGCCGACGTCATCGTGGTCAACCGCGTCGGCTGGAACGAGGGCTTCGCGGCCGACGACAATCGCGCCACGGTCGTCGGAGCGGACGGCACGGTCGTCACCGAGCTTCACGGAACGAAGGTGTCGGTGGCACACGGCATCCTCGACGTGATTCTCCCGATACTGTCGAGCAGCGAACCCACCGACGGCCATCCGGCACGCACCACGAACGAGGAGTCCGACCCCCGATGAGCGATCTGCGCCTGTTCACCACAGAGTCCGTCACCGAGGGGCACCCCGACAAGATCTGCGATCAGGTGTCGGACTCGATCCTCGACGCCATCCTCGAGGTCGACCCCGCAGCGCGCGTGGCGGTCGAGACGCTCGTGACCACCGGCCTGGTCCACGTCGCGGGCGAGGTGAGCACGTCCGGCTACGTCGAGATCCCGTCGATCGTCCGCGAACGGGTGACCTCGATCGGGTACAACTCGTCCGACGTCTGGTTCGACGGCCGCTCATGCGGCGTGTCGGTGTCGATCGGCGGGCAGTCGCCCGACATCGCACAGGGCGTCGACGACGCGTTCGAGACCCGCGAGGGCTCGAGCGTGGACGAGCTCGACCGCCAGGGCGCGGGCGACCAGGGCATCATGTTCGGCTACGCCGTGCGCGAGACGCCCGAGCTCATGCCCGTGCCGATCTGGCTCGCGCACCGCATGGCCGAGCGGCTCTCCCACGTCCGAAAGGCCGGCGAGCTCGACTATCTGCGACCCGACGGCAAGACCCAGGTCACCGTGGGCTACAAGGGGCAGACGCCGCGCACGGTCGAGACCGTCGTGCTGTCGACCCAGCACTCGCCGAAGGTGTCGACCGAGCAGCTGAGGGCCGAGGTCGAAGAGCTCGTCGTGCGTCCCGTGCTCGACGCGGTCGACCTCGCGCGCCCCGACCTGACCGTGCTCATCAACCCGACCGGCCGCTTCGAGATCGGCGGCCCGCAGGGCGACGCGGGGCTCACGGGTCGCAAGATCATCATCGACACGTACGGCGGGGCGAGCCGGCACGGCGGCGGCGCGTTCAGCGGCAAGGACCCGTCGAAGGTCGACCGGTCGGCGGCGTACGCCATGCGCTGGGTCGCGAAGAACGCGGTCGCCGCGGGACTCGCCGACCGCCTCGAGCTCCAGGTCGCGTACGCGATCGGCAAGGCCGCGCCCGTCGGGCTCTACGTCGAGACGTTCGGCACCGGCGCACTGCCCGACGAGCAGATCATCGGGGCGATCCGCGAGGTCTTCGACCTGCGTCCCGCGGCGATCATCCGCGACCTCAACCTGCTGCGCCCGATCTACGCGAAGACGGCGGCCTACGGCCACTTCGGGCGTGAGCTGCCCGAGTTCACGTGGGAGCGCACCGACCGCGTCGACGATCTGCGCGCCGCCGCCGGGCTCTAGCGGTGGCCGAGGGGCCGGTGGCGCGGGTCCTCGTGGACTCGCCGCTGCCGCAGCTCGACCAGCTGTTCGACTACCGCGTCCCGGAGCGGCTGAGCGAGGCCGCGCGCGCCGGCACCCGGGTGAAGGTGCCGCTGCGCACGGGCGGGCGCATCGCGCAGGGCTGGATCGTGGAGCTCGCTGAGACGAGCGAGTACGGTGGGCGGCTCAGCGAGCTCGAGGACGTCGTGGGCGAGGTGCCGCTGCTCACCGCCGAGGTGTGGCGGCTTGCGCGCGCGGCCGCGGACCGCGCCGCGGGCAACGCGAGCGACATCCTGCGCCTCGCGATCCCGTCGCGGTACGTCCGGGTCGAACGCGCATGGCTCCAGGGCGAGCCCGATGCCGGCGAGCGCCCGGCCGCGCTGCCCGTCTCGGGGTTCGAGGCGGGCCGGGTCGAGGCGGGCATCGAACGCGGCGAACGGCTGTCGCTCGCCGCCGATCCTCGGCTCGTGCGACTCGAGACCGGGGTGTGGGTGGGTGCCTGGGCGGTCACCCTCGCGCAGGCCGCGACCGTGGCGCTGGCCGCGGACCGGTCGGCGCTGCTCGTCGTGCCCGATCATCGCGACCAAGACCAGCTGGAGGCCGCGCTCGCGGCGACCCTCGATCCGCGACGCATCCTCCGCACCGACGCGAGACAGTCGGGAGGCGACCGGTACCGTGCGTTCCTCGACGCGACGGGTGACGCCGCGCGCGTGATCATCGGCAACCGGTCGACCGTGTACGCGCCTGCGGCGCGCCTCGGCCTCATCGCGATCTGGGACGACGGGGACCCGCTCTACGCCGAACCGCTCGCGCCGGGTGTGCACGCGCGCGATGCGGCGCTCATCAGGCAGGAGCAGTCGGGTGCGGCGCTCGTGTTCCTCGGGCACACGCGGAGCGTCGAGGTCGCCCGGCTCGTCGAGTTGGGCTGGGTGCACGAGGTCGAGCCGGCGCGGCACGTACGCCCGAAGGTGGTGCTCACCGAGCAGCAGGCGTCGCCCGAGCCGGGCTCGGCGCGCATCCCGTCGTCGGCGTGGCGGCACGCGCAGCAGGCCGTCGCGGACGGCCCCGTGCTCGTGCAGGTGGCCCGCCCCGGGCACACCCCGCTCATGGTCTGCGACCGGTGCGGCGAGCCCGCGAAGTGCGCCGCGTGCGGGGGGCGCATCGAGGTGCCTTCGTCGGGGGGTGCACCGCGCTGCGCGCTCTGCGGCACGGGCACCGCGGGCTGGACGTGCCCGGTGTGCCAGTCGACCAAGCTGCGTGCGGCGACGATCGGCGCGACGCGCACGGCCGAGGAGCTCGGCCGTGCGTTCCCGCGTGCGCGCGTGATCCTCGCCGACGGCGAGCGGCAGGTGCTCCGCGTCGGGCCGGAACCGGCGCTCGTGGTCGCCACACGCGGGGCCGAGCCGGTGGCCGACGGCGGCTACCGTGCGGTGCTGCTCCTCGACGGCGAGCGGATGCTCCTGCGTGAGTCGTTGCGCGTCGCCGAAGACTGCCTGCGCTGGTGGTCGAACACCGCGGCGCTCGCGGCGCCCGGGGCGCCCGTCTTCCTCGTGGGCGTCGCGGGTGCGCTCGGCACCGCGCTCGCGACGTGGCGGCAGCCCGAGTGGGCCGCGGAAGAGCTCGCCGGCCGCCGTGCCGTGCGGTTCCCGCCGGCCGTGCGCATGGCGAGCGTGACCGCGGCGCCCGACCGGCTCGCGCGGGCGACCGAGCTGGCGCGCGGGTCCGCACCCGGCGTCGACGTGCTCGGCCCGATGCCGCTCGACGACGGCCTCGAGCGCGCGGTCGTGCGCTTCGACTACGGCGCGGGCCACCCGGTCGCCGCCGCGCTCAAGGCCGAGACCATCCGCACCGCGACCGAGCGCCGCCGCCCGGTCGCGGGCCGCGGCCCGGGCCGCCCGCCGGTCCTGCGCGTCCGCTTCGACGACCCCGACCTGCCGTAGCGGGCGACGCTCGTTCACGCGACCCGCCGAGCCCGAGCCCCGTCTTCGAGCACCGGTCCTCCACACGTTCACCGGGGCCCCGGACCGTCCCCAGGGGTCTGTGCGAACCGGTTGCGAGGAGTGGTCCGAGCCTAGGGTCGTGGCATGTCGCCGCCGAACACAAGTGCCCCTTGTGGGAATACGCAAGTCGGGCTAGTGCTATGGTGAGGGAGGTTCGGCATCGCGAGGTCGAACAGTTCCTCGCAGCGAGCGGCTGGCGCGTGCTGCGGAGCAAAGGGGGGCATGACGTGTGGGGCTCGCCGAACGGAAGCGACTCGCTCGCGATCCCACGCCATTCGCGAGTTTCACCCGGGGTCGTGCGGCAGATCATCACGAAGTTGCCGAACGCACCGCGGAGTTGGCGGTAGGAGGACGCATGACGAAGACGTATCAGGCCCGCGCTCGCCGCGAGGGGCGGTGGTGGATCATCTCCGTACCCGAACTCGATGCGGTCACCCAGGCTCGCACCGTGCGTGAGATCGATCGGATGGCGCGAGGACTCATCGAGGCGCTGCTCGATCTCGACGAGGCTGAAGTGCGCGTCGACGTGACGATCGAGCTCCCGGTGTCGGTCGCCGATGCGTGGCGGGAGGCAGCCGAGCTGCAGGCCAGAGCTGAGCGAGACAGCCGACGTGCAGCGGAGCTTCGACGAGACGTCGTCGAGACGTTGCTGGGTGCGGAGCAGCTGACCCAGAGTGAGGCCGGAACGCTGCTCGGCATCTCGTACCAACGCGTGCAGCAGCTCGCTGGCCCGCGAGTCCGGCGCGATGCCGCGCCGCGCGAGCTCATCGGCTGACGCGACGTCCCTCACCCGGCGCGCCTGGGAGAATGGGGTGTGCCACAGCTCCGGATCGTCTTCGCGGGAACGCCCGCGCCCGCCGTGCCCACGCTTCGCCGACTCGCGGCGGGCCCGCACGAGGTGGTCGGGGTCGTCACCCGGCCACCCGCGCCGCTCGGGCGCAAGCGCGTGCTCACTCCATCGCCGGTGCATACCGCGGCCGACGAGCTCGGCATCCCGGTCATCGAGGCCGCCCGGCTCGACGAGACCGCGACCCGGCGCATCGCCGCGCTCGAGCCCGACCTCGGGGTGATCGTCGCGTACGGCGGGCTCGTCCGCGAGCCGCTGCTCTCGCGGCCGACGCACGGCTGGGTCAATCTGCACTTCTCGCTGCTGCCCGCGTGGCGTGGCGCCGCGCCCGTGCAGCACGCGCTCATCGCCGGGGACCGGGTCACGGGCGCCTCGGTGTTCCAGCTGGTGCCCGAGCTCGACGCGGGGGACGTCTACCGCGAGCTGCGACGCGAGGTCGAGCCGCACGAGACCGCCGGTGACCTGCTCGCCGCGCTCGCCGAGGACGGCGCGGCGCTCGTGGCCGACGTCGCCGACGGCATCGCGGACGGTTCGGCCCGAGCGACGCCGCAGACCGGCGAGCCGACCTTCGCACCCAAGCTCACCATCGAGGACGCGCGCCTCGACTGGACCCGCCCGACGGCGGAGGTCGACGCGCGCTTCCGCGGCGTGACGCCCGAGCCCGGCGCGTTCACCGAGGTCGACGGCGTGCGGCTCAAAGTCCTCGAGGCGACGCCCGTCGACCACTGGACGGCCGAAGCGGGCGCGGAGCCGACCGCCGCGTTCCTCGGGGCCGACCTCGACACGCCGGCCGGCTCCGGTGCCGCGACGGGCACGCACGGGCCGGGCCGCATCGTGCGGGCCGGTAAGCGGGTGCTCGTCGGCACGGCCGACGGCGCGATCGAGCTCGGGCGCGTGCAGCCCGCGGGCCGCACCGCGATGGCCGCCGCCGACTGGTGGCGCGGCCTCGGCGTCGACGAGGCGGTCGCCCGATGAGCGCGGACGGGGGACGCCGACGCGATGGCGATGCGGGCCGGGGCCGGCGGCGGGACGCCGGCGACCAGGGATCCGCCCGCGGCCGGAACGACCGCCGGGGCGACGACCGCGCGGCTCGCGGCGACGACGGTCTCCAGCGAAGCCGAGGCGGCGACCGGCGTCATGATCGCGCCGGCCAGTCGGCGCCCGCGGGGTCCGACCGGGGATCCCGCCGCGACGGCGGCTCCTCGTCGGAGCGATCCTCGTCCGACCGAAGACGACCGCAGCGGGCGTCGCGGCAGGTCGCTCCGGCGCGTCAGGTCGCGTTCGACGTGCTCGAGGCCGTGCGGGAGTCCGAGGCGTACGCGAACCTGCTGCTGCCGGCCCGCATCGAACGCGCGGGCCTGGATGAGGCCGATGCCCGGCTCGCGACCGAGCTGACCTACGGCACGCTCCGGCTCCAGGGCACCTACGACGCGGTCATCGAGCTCGCCGCGAACCGGCCGCCCGAGCACATCGACCCCGCCGTGCTCGACGTGCTCAGGCTCGGTGCGCATCAGCTGCTCGCGACCCGCGTCGCGACCCACGCGGCGGTGAACGAGCAGGTCGCGCTCGCACACCGGGTGGCGCCGGCCGCCGCCGGGTTCGTGAACGCCGTGCTCCGGACCATCTCGCGCACCGACGCCGCCGAGTGGCGTCGCCTCGTCGCCGAGGAGACCAGCACCGAAGACGCCCGCCTGGCCGTGCTGCACTCGCACCCGCAGTGGATCGTCCGCGCGCTGCGCGCGGCGCTCGCACGCGACGACCACGCCGACGAGCTCGAGGCTCTGCTCGAGGCCGACAATGCCGCGCCGCGGGTCAACCTCGCCGCGCTGCCCGGGCTCGGCGACGAGATGCCCGACGAACTCGGCGAGCCGAACCGGTTCTCGCCGATCGGCCTCACCGCGGAGCATCCGCTCGCGCTCGTCGCCGCGCACGAGGGGCGCGTCCGTGTCCAGGACGAGGGGTCCCAGCTCGCCGCGCTCGCGCTCACGCGCGCGCGGCCGGTCGAGCCGGGGGAGCGCTGGCTCGACCTGTGCGCGGGGCCCGGCGGCAAGACCGCGGTGCTGGCGGCCGAGGCGCTCGCGCACGACGCCGTGCTCGTCGCGAACGAGCTGGCACCCGCGCGCGCCGAACTGGTCCGGCGGTCGATCGCCGGTGTCCCGCTCGACGTCCACGTGCGCGTCGGCGACGGCCGCGAAATCGACCCTGCGGGACTCGGCGCGCCCGAGGGCTTCGACCGCATCCTGCTCGACGCGCCGTGCACCGGGCTCGGCGCCCTGCGCCGCCGGCCCGAGGCGCGCTGGCGCAAGGCGCCGTCCGACGTTCCGGAGCTCACCGCGTTGCAGGGCGAGCTGTTCGACGCGGCCGTCCGTGCACTGCGGCCGGGCGGCCTGCTCGCCTACGTGACCTGCTCGCCGCACACCGCCGAGACGCACGGCTCGTTCGCGGCGGGGCTCAAACGCTGGGGCGCCGAGTTGCAGCCGGTCGATACGCGCGCCGCGCTCGAGGCGCTGTCGAGGCATCCGCTCGGGCTCGAAGGCGACGGCCGCACCGCGCAGCTCTGGCCGCACCGGCACGGAACCGACGCCATGTTCATCGCTCTGGTCCGCCGCGCGGGCTGACGCCGCGTGCCGAGCTCATCGCGTGCTGCGCCGGCTCTCACCGAGTGCGCCGCCTACGACCGTCGTACGTGGCGCAGTCCGTTCGACCTGGCGCGGGCGGGCGTACGCCTCGCCGATAGGCTGACCGGGTGACGACGCGCATCAACCCGAGCATCCTGGCCGCCGACTTCGCCAACTTCGAGCGCGAGCTCGGGCGCATCGCGACCGCGGACCTCGTGCACGTCGACATCATGGACAACCACTTCGTGCCGAACCTCACGTTCGGCCTGCCGATGGTCGAGCGCCTGCAACAGGTGTCGCCGATCCCGCTCGACGTGCACCTCATGATCGACGACCCCGACCGCTGGGCGCCCGGCTACGCCGAGGCCGGCGCCTCCTCGGTGACGTTCCACGCGGAGGCCGCGGGCGAGCCCGTCGCGCTCGCGCGCCGGCTGCGCGAGATCGGCGCGCGCGCCGGCATCGCGCTCAAGCCGGGCACGGATGCCACGCCCTACCTCGACCTCCTGCCCGAGTTCGACCAGGTGCTCATCATGACCGTCGAGCCCGGGTTCGGCGGCCAGTCGTTCATCCCCGAGACCATGCCGAAGCTGCGTCGCGTGGCCGACGCCGTCGCGGCGGCGGGCCTCGACGTGTGGCTGCAGGTCGACGGCGGCATCACCGAGGACACGATCGGCATCGCGGCCGAGGCCGGCGCGAACACGTTCGTCGCCGGTTCGGCGGTGTACGGCGGCGAGCCGGCCGAGCGCATCGCGGAGCTGCGGGCGGCTGCCGCCGCCCACCGCCACGAGTGACCTCGCGGCACCGGCGGCACCGGTAGGCTGGTCCGCGTGAAGACCTTCGACGACCTCTTCGTCGAGCTCAGCCACAAAGCCGCCACCCGCCCAGAGGGTTCCGGCACCGTGCGCCAGCTCGACGCGGGCGTGCACGCCATCGGCAAGAAGATCGTCGAAGAGGCGGCCGAGGTCTGGATGGCCGCGGAGTACCAGAGCGACGACGAGACCGCCGAGGAGATCTCGCAGCTCGTCTACCACCTGCAGGTGCTCATGCTCGCGAAGGGGCTCACGCCGGCCGACGTGTACCGACATCTGTAGATCGATCCGCCCCATGACCGATCTCCGCTCGTCGAACCGAAAGCCTGACATGCTCCGAATCGCCGTGCCCAACAAGGGCTCGCTCTCCGACACCGCCGCGCAGATGCTGTACGAGGCCGGATACACCGGCCGCCGCGACCCGCGCGAGCTGATCGTCGCCGACCCCCGCAACGGGGTCGAGTTCTTCTACCTCCGCCCGCGCGACATCGCGACCTACGTCGGCTCGGGCGCGCTCGACGTCGGCATCACGGGCCGCGACCTGCTGCTCGACTCCGGCTCGGAGGCGCCCGAGATCGCCGCGCTCGGGTTCGGCGACTCGACGTTCCGGTTCGCCGCGCCGACGGGTGGCGGCTTCGCCGAGCTCGCCGACCTCGAGGGCGTGCGCGTGGCCACGAGCTACCCGGGCCTCGTCGGCGACTTCCTCGCCCGGCAGGGCGTGACCGCCAAGCTCGTGAAGCTCGACGGCGCGGTCGAGTCGGCCGTGCGCCTCGGCGTCGCCGACGCGGTCGCCGACGTCGTCTCGACGGGCGGAACGCTGCGCAAGGCGGGTCTTGAGATCTTCGGCCCCGTCATCCTCGAGTCCGAGGCCGTGCTCATCGGCTCGGGCACCGAGCAGCCGGGCGCGCAGACCCTGCTGCGCCGCCTGCAGGGCGTGCTCGTCGCGCGGCAGTACGTGCTGCTCGACTACGACGTGCCCGTCGCGCACCTCGAACGGGCCACGGCCGCGGCGCCCGGGTTCGAGTCGCCGACCGTCTCGCCGCTGCACGATCCCGATTGGGTCGCGGTGCGGGTGATGATCCCGCGCACGGACATGAACCACGTGATGGACGAGCTGTACGGCATCGGTGCCCGGGCGATCCTCGTCTCCGCGATCCACGCCGCGAGGCTGTGAGGTCGCCATGTCGCTCGCGATCCGCGTGATCCCGTGCCTCGACGTGGCGGCCGGCCGCGTCGTGAAGGGCGTGAACTTCCAGAACCTGCGCGACGCGGGCGACCCCGTCGAGCTCGCGGCACGCTACTCGGCGCAGGGCGCCGACGAGCTGACCTTCCTCGACGTCACGGCGACGGTCGACGACCGGTCCACGACGTACGACATGGTGCAGCGCGTGGCCGAGCAGGTGTTCATCCCGCTCACGGTCGGCGGCGGCGTGCGCAGCGCCGAAGACGTCGCGAGACTGCTCGGACACGGCGCGGACAAGATCGGCGTGAACAGCGCGGCGATCGCGAGGCCCGAGCTGATCGCCGAGATCGCCGACCGGTTCGGCGCGCAGGTCGTGGTGCTCTCACTCGACGTGAAGCGCTCGGATCGCACCGATTCGGGCTTCGTCGTCACGACGCACGGCGGTCGCACCGAGACCGACCTCGACGCCCTCGCGTGGGCGCGCCGGGCCGTCGAGCTCGGCGCGGGCGAGCTGCTCGTGAACTCGATCGACGCCGACGGCACCAAGCAGGGGTTCGACCTCGAGCTCACGGCGCTCATGCACGAGCTGTCGAGCGTGCCCGTGATCGCGTCGGGCGGCGCGGGCGCGGTCGAGCACTTCGCGCCGGCCGTCGCGGCCGGCGCCGACGCGGTGCTCGCGGCCTCGGTGTTCCACCTCGGCGAGATGACCATCGCCGACGTCAAGCAGGCACTGGCCGCAGACGGGAGGGTCGTGCGATGACGGATGCCACCGGCGCGAGCGCCACCGGGGCCGACCCGGGCGGCGAGGAGCTCGAACGCGACCGGGAGCCGTGGGCGCCCGACGAGTCGGCCGTCGACCGGGCGGCCTTCAACGCCGACGGACTGCTGCCCGCGATCATCCAGCAGTGGGACACGGGCGAGGTGCTCATGCTCGGCTGGATGGACCGCGAGGCCATGCGGCGCACCCTCACCGAGGGTCGCGTCACGTTCTGGTCCCGCTCGCGCCAGGAGTACTGGCGCAAGGGCGACACCTCGGGCCATGCGCAGTACGTCAAGAGCGCCGCGCTCGACTGCGACGCCGATACGCTGCTGGTGCGCGTGGAACAGGTCGGTGCGGCCTGCCACACCGGCACCCGCACGTGCTTCGACGCCGACCGGCTGCGCGTCGCGCAGGGCGACCGGCCCGCCGAGACCGACTGACCACCAGCACCGCCCCACGACCGACCGACTGGAGCCTCGATGACCGCCACGTCCGCCACCACCCGGCTCGAGGACTTCGGCGCACTGCTCGAAGGCCGCCGCGTCGTGCCCGTCGTCCGCGAGCTCTTCGCCGACGGGGAGACCCCCGTCGGCATCTACCGCAAGCTCGCCGAGGGCCGGCCCGGGACCTTCCTGCTGGAGTCCGCCGAACAGGGCGGGATCTGGTCGCGCTACTCCTTCGTGGGCGTGGCCTCCTACGGAGTGCTCACCGAACACGACGGCCGGGTCGTGTGGCAGGATCACGGGCTGTCCGAGGCGCGCGCGCTGGGCGAGGCATCCGACCTGGCCCCGCTCGCCGCGCTCGAGGCGCTCTACGAGCGCTGGGCCACGGTCGACGTGCCCGGCGCGCCGCCGCTGACGGGCGGACTCGTGGGATTCATCGGGTGGGACGCGATCCGTCAGATCGAGCACCTGCCGAACCGGCCGCCGGCCGACTTCTCCGTGCCCGGACAGGCGTTCACGTTCGTGTCCGAGCTCGTGGTGATCGACCACCGGACGGGCACCGTGCAGCTGATCGCGTCGGTGCTCAACGACGGCGAGTCCGATGCGGCCGCGCTCTGGGCCGACGCGCAGCGCCGGCTCGACGGCCTGCAGGCCGGGCTCGCGGCACCGGGTGAGGCCTGGCTCGCCGAGATCGACCTCTCGGCGACCGGCACGCCGCGCCACCGCACCGAGAAGGCGGACTTCCTCGCAGCGGTCGACCGCTCGAAGGAGTACATCCGCGAGGGCGATATCTTCCAGGTCGTGATCTCGCAGCGGTTCGAGCAGGAGGCGACCGCGCATCCGATCGACGTGTACCGCGTGCTGCGCAGCCTCAACCCGAGCCCCTACATGTATTTGCTGCATCTCGAGGGCACCGACGGCGAACCGTACTGGATCGTCGGCTCCTCGCCCGAGGCGCTCGTGAAGGTCGAGGACGGGCGCGTGTACACGCATCCGATCGCGGGCTCGAAGCCGCGCGGTGCGACGCCCGAGGCCGACGCGGACCTCGAGGCCGAGCTCGTGGGCGATCCCAAGGAGCAGGCCGAGCACCTGATGCTCGTCGACCTCGCCAGGAACGACCTCGCGAAGGTCTGCGAGGCCGGATCGGTCGAGGTGACCGAGTTCATGCGCGTCGAGCGGTTCAGCCACATCATGCACCTCGTGTCCTCGGTCCAGGGCGACCTGTCGGCGGGCCGGAACGCGATCGACGTCTTCCGGGCGACGTTCCCGGCCGGCACGCTCTCGGGCGCGCCGAAGCCGCGCGCGCTCGAGATCATCGATGAGCTCGAGCCCGCGCAGCGGGGCGTGTACGGGGGAGTGGTCGGCTACTTCGGCTTCGGCGGCGACGCCGACCTCGCGATCGCCATCCGAACCGCGACGATCTCGGGCGGCGTGGCGCGCGTGCAGGCCGGCGGAGGCCTCGTGGCGGACTCGGACCCCGAGTCCGAGTACGAGGAGTCGCGCAACAAGGCTGCCGCGCCGCTCCGGGCGGTCGCCGTCGCGAACGCGATGCGAAGGGTCGGCTGAGTGCGTCGGAGCCGGATGAAACTGCCGTCGATCGTCGCCACGATCGTCGGAGGCGGGCTGGCGCTCTTGGCGTGGAGCCAGACCTGGTTCGAGCTCGAGCTGTCCGCCGGCGCCGGCAGCGGCGAGCCCATCGAGGTCGCCGGCCAGATCGCGTCGCCCGCGGTGGCCGCGCTCGGCCTCGCGGCCCTCGCCCTCGGCGGGGCGCTCGCGATCGCCGGGCCCGGGATCCGCATGGTCCTCGGGGTGCTCGCGGTCCTGCTCGGCGGCTGCGTGCTGCTCGCCTCGGGCGTGTCCCTCGGCGATCCGGTCGCGGCCGTCGGTCCCGCGGTGACGGATGCCACGGGCGTCGCCGGTGCGCAGCCGACCGCCGCGCTCGTGGGGTCGGTGACCCCGACCTTCTGGCCGGTCGTCGCGATCGCCGCGGGGGTGCTCGTCGCGGTCGCGGGTGGGCTCGTGCTCGCGACGGGCCTCGCCTGGCCGGCGTCGTCGCGGCGCTACCGCGACGCCCGGCGTCCCCGGTTCGATCCGGCGGATGGTCCGGCCACGGCCGGCGCAGACGGCGCGGTCGGTGGGAACGCTGGAGCCGCGGTCGCCGACGCCGAGGGCGACGCGAGCGATGCGCACGGCGCGCAGCACGGAGCATCCGACCGGGCGATCGACGACTGGGACGATCTGAGCCGCGGCGACGACCCGACGCGCTGAGCCGACGCCGACCGGCCGGACCGCGTGCCGCACGTGCGCCCCGCGTAGGCGCGCCGTGCGCGCGCTGCGCGCGCGAAACCGCCGTCCGTGCGCCCGCTAGACTGGCAGGCGACCCCCGCAACGAAGGAGCGACATGAGCACTGAGACCGACGAACCCGGCCACGGACACTCGCCCGCGGCGTGGACGGCCGTCACGATCATGCTGGTCGCGTTCACGATCGGCACGTTCGCGTTCTGGTTCGACCTGGCCTGGCTCGTGTGGGCCTCGGCCGGCCTGCTCGTGATCGGTCTCGTGGTGGGCTGGGTGCTCGCGCGCGCCGGGTACGGCGTGGGTGGCGCGAAGGTCGCTCCTCCGAAGGTGCACTGAGCGACGTGCTAGACGAGCTGACGGCGAACGCCGTCGCCGACGCGCGGACCCGTGAGACCGAGCGTCCGCTGGCCGACGTCGAGGCCGCCGCACTCGCACGCCCCGCTGCGCTCGACGCGCTCACGCTGCTCGCGCCCGGTGAGCGCGTCAAGATCATCGCCGAGATCAAGCGATCGAGCCCGTCACGCGGGGCGCTCGCCGAGATCGTCGATCCGGCGGCGCTCGCGCGCGAGTACGAGCTCGGTGGAGCGAGTGCGATCAGCGTGCTCACCGAGGGGCGCAAGTTCGGCGGCTCGCTCGCCGACCTCGAGGCCGTGCGCGCCGCGGTCGCGCTCCCGGTGCTGCGCAAGGACTTCATCGCGACGCCCTACCAGGTGTTCGAGGCGCGTGCCGCGGGCGCCGATCTCGTGCTCCTCATCGTCGCCGCGCTCGACGACGCGACGCTCGCCGAGCTGTACGAGCTCATCGTCCAGCTCGGGATGACGCCGCTCGTCGAGACGCACTCGGCCGAGGAGCTCGAACGCGCCGCGGCGGTCGGCGCGAAGCTCATCGGCGTGAACGCGCGCGACCTGTCGACCTTCGAGCTCGACCGCGACCTCTTCGGCCGGCTCGCCGACCGGTTCCCGGCGGGCGCGATCCGCGTCGCGGAGTCCGCGGTGCTCTCACCCGACGACGTGGCCCACTACCGCCGTGCGGGCGCCGACGTGGTGCTCGTCGGCGAGGCGCTCGTCACGGGCGACCCCATTGCGAACCTCTCGGCATTCCTGGCGGTGTGAACATGGCCCTCCGCGACCAGACCGGTCCCTACTTCGGCGAGTTCGGCGGGCGGTTCGTGCCCGAGTCGCTCGTCGCCGCGCTCGACGAGCTCGGTGAGGCGTACACGCTCGCCAAGCTCGATCCCGCGTTCGGCGCCGAGCTCGCCGAGCTCGGGCGCAGCTACACGGGGCGCCCCTCGATCATCACCGAGGTGCCGCGGTTCGCCGAGCACGCCAACGGTGCGCGCATCATCCTGAAGCGTGAGGACCTGAACCACACGGGTTCGCACAAGATCAACAACGTGCTCGGCCAGGCCCTGCTCACCAAGCGCATCGGCAAGCAGCGCGTGATCGCCGAGACCGGGGCCGGGCAGCACGGCGTGGCCACGGCCACGGCCGCCGCGCTCTTCGGGCTCGACTGCACGATCTACATGGGCGAGGTCGACACCGAGCGCCAGGCGCTGAACGTGGCCCGCATGCGGCTGCTCGGGGCCGAGGTCGTGCCCGTCAAGGCCGGCTCGCGCACGCTGAAGGACGCGATCAACGAGGCCATGCGCGACTGGGTGACGAACGTCGCGACGACCAACTACGTCTTCGGCACGGTCGCGGGCCCCCACCCGTTCCCCGAGATGGTCCGCGACTTCCAGAAGATCGTCGGCGAGGAAGCGAGGGCACAGGTGCTCGAGCTCACGGGCGAGCTGCCCACGGCGGTCGCGGCGTGCGTCGGCGGCGGTTCGAACGCGATCGGCATCTTCCACGCGTTCCTCGACGACACAGGCGTCGGGCTGTACGGGTTCGAGGCGGGCGGCGAGGGCGCCGAGACGCCCAGGCACGCGGCGACCATCACGAAGGGGCGGCCGGGCGTCCTGCACGGCGCGCGCAGCATGATGCTGCAAGACGAGGACGGCCAGACCATCGAGTCGCACTCGATCTCGGCGGGCCTCGACTACCCCGGCGTCGGCCCTGAGCACTCCTGGCTCGCGGCGCTCGGGCGCGCCGACTACCGGCCGGTGACGGATGCGGCCGCCATGGAGGCGCTCCGCCTGCTCACGCGCACCGAGGGCATCATCCCCGCGATCGAGTCCGCGCACGCGCTCGCGGGCGCGATCGAGCTGGGCCACGAGCTCGGCCAGGAGGCGACGATCCTCGTGAGCCTCTCCGGCCGGGGCGACAAAGACATGGACACGGCCGCGCGCTGGTTCGGGCTGTACGACGACGAGGCTGAGGAGGCCGGGGCATGACGTCCGTCGCTCCCGTGATCGCGCGGCGCAATGACGAGGCCGCCGGCGCGCTCATCGGCTATCTGCCCGTGGGGTTCCCCGATCTCGACGCGAGCATCGACGCGGCGGTCGCGCTCGTGGAGCACGGCGTCGACGTGCTCGAGCTCGGCCTGCCGTACTCCGACCCCGTCATGGACGGTCCCGTCATCCAGTCCGCCACGCAGCAGGCGCTCGCGAACGGGTTCCGGCTCGCCGACGGGTTCGAGGCGGTGCGGCGCATCACCGAGCGGGTGGATGCCCCGGTGCTGATCATGACCTACTGGAACCCGGTGGTGCAGTACGGGGTCGACCGCTTCGCGGCGGACCTCGCGGCCGCGGGCGGAGCCGGGCTGATCACGCCGGACCTCATCCCCGACGAGGGCGCCGACTGGATCGCCGCGTCCGAGTGCGAGGGGCTCGACCGGGTGTTCCTGGCCGCACCGACCTCGAGCGACGCACGCATCCGCCAGACGGTCGACTCGAGCCGCGGATTCGTCTACGCGGTGTCGACGATGGGCATCACGGGGGCGCGCAGCGACGTCGACCTCGCCGCGCGCACGCTCGTCGACCGGCTGCACGCGGCCGACGCACCCGCGGCCTGCGTGGGCATCGGCATCTCGACGGCGGCCCAGGTCGCCGAGGTGCTCGAGTACGCCGAGGGTGCGATCGTCGGCTCCGCGCTCGTCGCGGCGCTCGCGCGCGGGGGAGTCGACGCGGTCGCCGAGCTCGCGAGCGAGCTCGCGCGCGGCACCCGCTCCGAGTGAAGTACGCTCGATGGGGCCGCGAGCGGCCCCCGTTCCGTGAGACGGTCCACCCGTCTGTGAGACTGATCGTCTGTCCGTGAGAAAGGCGCACCCGGCGTGATCGCACCCCTCAGCATCCCGAGCCCCGACTATGCCTGGCAGGTCTGGGAGATCCCGCTGTTCGGGATCACGCTGAACATCCACATCTACGCCCTGTGGATCCTGCTCGGCATCATCCTCGCGATCGCCATCACGTCACGCCGCCTCACCAAGCGCGGCGCCGAGCCCGGCATCGTCCTCGACATCGCGCTCTGGGCCGTCCCGCTCGGCATCATCGGCGCGCGCCTGTACCACGTGTTCACGCATCCCGGCGATTACTTCTTCGAGGGCGCCAACATCTGGAACCCGTTCCAGCCCGGCGCGATCTGGAACATCTGGGAGGGCGGGAACGCGATCTTCGGCGCCCTGATCGGCGGCGGGATCGGCGTGCTCATCGGCTGCCGCATGACGGGGCTGCGATTCTGGTCCTTCGCCGACGCACTCGCGCCCGGCCTGCTCGTCGCCCAGGCGGTCGGCCGCATCGGCAACTGGTTCAATCATGAGCTGTTCGGCATGCCGACCGACCTGCCCTGGGGGCTCGAGATCGAGTCGAGCAACGACGCCTACCCCGCCGGCCTGCCCGAGGGCGTCCTCTTCCACCCGACGTTCCTCTACGAGCTCATCTGGAACCTCGCGGGCGCGGCGCTGATCGTGTTCTTCCTGGAGAAGCGATTCCACTTGCGCTGGGGCCGCGCGTTCGCCGTCTACCTCATCTGGTACGGCGCGGGCCGCTCGTTCTTCGAGTCCATCCGCGTCGACCCGAGCGAGATGTTCCTCGGCGTCCGGGTCAACGTCTGGGCGGCCTGGGCCGCGGTCGTGGTGGGCATCGTGCTGCTCATCGTGCAGCGCCGCAGGCACCCCGGACTCGAGCCGAGCGTGTACGTGCCGGGGCGTGAATGGCCGGGCCCTGACGCTGAGGTAGACTCTGATGGCTCCGAGTCCGAATCCGACTTGCTCGACGACGATGTCGAGGGTGAGAACGAGCCCGGCACCACGGCGGCCACAAGCCCCGGCCGGTCAGCCACCGAGTAGCGAACTCGTTCTCGACGCGACGCCGCCACCCGCGTATCGCCAACCCCACCCGCTTCGAAGGGCCGACGTCGTCCCCCGCCACCTAGTTGATGAGGACGGTCCCTATGTCGCTCACGCCACCCTTCTCGAGGTTCAGCACCGTTCCGGCTGCCCAGGGCATGTACGACCCTGCCGCCGAGAAGGACGCGTGCGGTCTCGCCATGGTCGCCACGCTGCGCGGCACCGCCGGGCATGACATCATCACGGCGGCGCTCGACGCCCTGCGTCACCTCGAGCATCGCGGCGCGATCGGGTCCGACGCGGGCACGGGCGACGGCGCGGGCATCATCACCCAGGTGCCCGACGCCTTCCTTCGCGAGGTCGCCGGCTTCGCGCTCCCCGCTGCGGGGCAGTACGCGGTCGGCAACGCCTTCCTGCCGGTCGACCCGACCGGGCGGAGCCGGATCAAGCAGCAGCTCCAGCACATCGCGCGCGAAGAGGGCCTCGAGGTGCTCGGCTGGCGCGAGGTCCCGGTCCGCCCCGACGAGCTCGGCACGCTCGCGCGCGCGGCGATGCCGGTCGTCCAGCAGCTGTACGTGCAGTCGATGGCGCGCACGGAAGACGGCGCGCGCGTCGAAGGCATCGCACTGGACCGCCTGACGTTCCGGCTGCGCAAGCGGGCCGAGCGCGAGCTCGAGCTCTACTTCGCGTCGCTGTCCTGCCGCACCATGGTCTACAAGGGCATGGTCACGACCCTCCAGCTCGAGCCGTTCTACCCCGACCTCTCCGACGAGCGGTTCGCGTCGAAGCTCGCACTCGTGCACTCGCGCTACTCGACCAACACGTTCCCGTCGTGGCCGCTCGCGCAGCCGTTCCGCATGATCGCGCACAACGGCGAGATCAACACCATCCAGGGCAATCGCAACTGGATGCGGGCGCGCCAGTCGCAGCTCGAGTCCGAGCTGCTCGGCGATCTCGCTCCCGTGCTGCCGATCGTGACCCCCGGCGCGAGCGATTCCGCGTCGTTCGACGAGGTCGTCGAGCTGCTCACCCTCTCGGGGCGGAGCCTGCCGCACGCGATCATGATGATGGTGCCCGAGGCCTGGGAGAACCAGACCGAGATCGACCCCGCGCGCCGGGCGTTCTACGAGTACCACTCGATGCTCATGGAGCCGTGGGACGGCCCCGCCGCGATCGTGTTCACCGACGGATCCCTGGTCGGCGCGACCCTCGACCGCAACGGGCTGCGCCCGGGCCGGTATCTCGTGACCGACGACGGGCTGGTCGTGCTCGCGAGTGAGATCGGCGTGCTCGACATCGACCAGTCCAAGGTCGTACGCAAGGGCCGCCTGCAGCCCGGGCGCATGTTCCTCGTCGACACCGAGGCCGGCCGGCTCATCGAGGACGACGAGATCAAGGCCGACCTCGCGGCGTCTGCGCCGTGGGGCGACTGGCTCGACGAAGGGCGCATCAGCCTCGCCGAGCTGCCCGAGCGTGAGCACATCGTGCATCCTCCGGCGTCGGTCAACCGTCGTCAGCGCACGTTCGGGTACACCGAGGAGGAGGTGAAGATCCTCCTCGCGCCCATGGCGAAGACCGGTGCGGAGCCGCTGGGCGCGATGGGCTCCGACACCCCGGTCGCCGTGCTCTCCGAACGGCCGCGTCTGCTGTTCGACTACTTCACGCAGCAGTTCGCGCAGGTCACGAACCCGCCGCTCGACTCGATCCGCGAGCAGGTCGTCACCTCGCTCGGCACGTCGCTCGGACCCGAGCGGAACCTGCTGTCCGCGGGGCCCGAGCACGCCAGGCAGGTGTCGCTGGACTTCCCGGTCATCGACAACGACGAGCTCGCGAAGATCGTGCACATCGACCCGAGCCCCGGCGCACGGACCACCGTGACGCTGCGCGGGCTGTACCGCTTCGACGAGGGGCCCGACGCGCTCGGCAACCGTCTGCTCGCGCTCTACGACGAGGTCGACGAGGCCATCGAGGCGGGCGCGTCGTTCATCGTGCTCAGCGACCGCGACTCCAACAAGGACCTCGCGCCCATCCCGTCGCTGCTCATGCTGTCGGCCGTGCACCATCACCTCATCCGCTCGGAGACCCGCATGAAGGTCGGCCTCGTCGTCGAGGCCGGCGACGTGCGCGAGGTGCACCACGTGGCCCTGCTCGTCGGCTACGGCGCGTCCGCGGTCAACCCGTACCTCGCGATGGAGACCTGCGAGGAGCTCGTGCGCTCGGGCGTCATCACGGGCGTCTCACCCGAGGCGGCGGTGCGCAACGTGATCAAGGCGCTCGGCAAGGGCGTGCTGAAGATCATGTCGAAGATGGGCATCTCGACCATCGCGTCCTACGCGGGCGCTCAAGCCTTCGAGGCGGTCGGGCTCTCGCAGGAGTTCATCGACGAGTACTTCACCGGCACGACCTCGAAGCTCGGCGGCGTGGGGCTCGACGTGATCGCGACGGAGAACCTCGCGCGTCACACGGTGGCCTACCCCGAGGACGAGGCGGTGCGGGCGCACGAGCGGCTCGCCACCGGCGGTGAGTATCAGTGGCGGCGCGACGGCTCGCCGCACCTGTTCAACCCCGAGACGGTCTTCCGCCTGCAGCACTCGACCCGCACGCGGCGGTACGACATCTTCCGCGAGTACACCTCGCTGGTCGACTCGCAGGCCGAGTCGCTCATGACCCTGCGCGGCATGTTCGCGCTGCGCACGGGCTCGCGCGCTCCCGTGCCGATCGACGAGGTCGAGTCGGTCGAGTCGATCGTCACGCGCTTCTCGACCGGCGCGATGAGCTACGGGTCGATCTCGAAGGAGGCGCACGAGACGCTCGCGATCGCCATGAACCGGCTCGGCGCGAAGTCGAACACCGGCGAGGGCGGCGAAGACGTCGACCGGCTCCTCGACCCCGAGCGCCGGAGCGCGATCAAGCAGGTCGCATCCGGCCGGTTCGGCGTGACGAGCATGTACCTCACGCACGCCGACGACATCCAGATCAAGCTCGCGCAGGGCGCCAAGCCCGGTGAGGGCGGCCAGCTCCCGCCGACCAAGGTCTACCCGTGGGTCGCGCGGACCCGGCACGCGACCGCGGGCGTCGGGCTCATCTCGCCGCCGCCGCACCACGACATCTACTCGATCGAAGACCTCAAACAGCTCATCTTCGATCTCAAGCGCGCCAACCCGAACGCGCGCATCCACGTCAAGCTCGTGAGCCAGTCGGGCATCGGCGCGGTCGCCGCCGGCACGGCGAAGGCCCTCGCCGACGTGATCCTCGTCTCGGGGCACGACGGCGGCACGGGCGCCAGCCCGCTGAACTCGCTCAAGCACGCGGGCACGCCGTGGGAGCTCGGCCTCGCCGAGACGCAGCAGACGCTCATGCTGAACGGCATGCGCGACCGGGTCGTGGTGCAGGTCGACGGTCAGCTCAAGACCGGTCGTGACGTCGTGATCGGCGCCCTGCTCGGCGCCGAGGAGTTCGGCTTCGCGACCGCCCCGCTCGTGGTCGAGGGCTGCATCATGATGCGCGTCTGCCACCTCGACACCTGCCCCGTGGGCGTGGCCACGCAGAACCCCGAGCTGCGCAAGCGGTTCACGGGGAAGCCCGAGTTCGTCGTGAACTTCTTCGAGTTCATCGCGCAGGAGGTGCGCGAGTACCTCGCCGAGCTCGGCTACCGCTCGCTCGACGAGATCATCGGGCGCCGTGAGCTGCTCGACGTCGACCGCGCCGTCGAGCACTGGAAGACGGCGGGGCTCGACCTCACGCCGGTGCTCGTCGGCCCCGACTTCTCGTCGTCGGAGCCGCGGCGCAATGCCCGCGCCCAGGACCACGAGCTGGCCGAGCACTTCGACAACGAGCTCATCCAGCAGAGCCGGCTCGTGCTCGAGGGGGGCGCCGAGCGCGCGGGCCTCGACGGGGCCGCGCCCGGCACGGGCGGCACGGTGCGCATCGAGCTGCCCATCAAGAACACCGAGCGCGCCGTGGGCACCATGCTCGGCCACGAGGTGACCGCGCGCCACGGCGAGCACGGGCTCCCGGCCGGCTCCATCGACATCACCCTCACGGGCTCGGCGGGTCAGTCGTTCGGCGCCTTCCTGCCGAACGGGGTCACGCTGCGCCTCGAGGGCGACTCGAACGACTACGTCGGCAAGGGGCTCTCGGGCGGCCAGATCGTCGTGCGCCCCGCGCCCGACGCCGGATTCGTCGCCGAGCGCAACGTGATCGCCGGCAATGTCATCGGGTACGGCGCGACCCGGGGATCGATGTTCATCCGCGGCATCGTCGGTGAGCGGTTCCTCGTGCGCAACTCGGGCGCGACCGCGGTCGTCGAAGGCGTCGGCGACCACGCCCTCGAGTACATGACCGGTGGGCTCGCGCTCATCCTCGGCGAGACCGGCCGCAACCTCGGAGCAGGCATGTCGGGCGGCACCGCCTATGTGCTCGATCTCCGCGAGGGCCGCGTGAACCGGGAGTCGCTGTCCGGCGGTGAGCTCGAACTGCTTCCGCTCGGCAGCGCCGACCGCGAGATCGTGCGCGACCTGCTCGAGCAGCACGTCGAGCACACGGGCTCCGCCGTGGCCGCCCAGCTCCTCGAGGCTGGCGACGTGGCGTTCGACCGGCTGACCAAGGTGCTGCCGCGCGACTACGCCGCAGTGCTTCGAACCCGCCAGACGGCCGTCGACGAGGGGCTCGACCCCGACGGTGACGTGGTGTGGACCCGCATTCTGGAGGTGACGGGTGGCTGACCCGAAGGGCTTTCTGAAGGTCACCGAGCGAGAGCTGCCCAAGCGGCGGCCGGTTCCGGTGCGCATCATGGACTGGAAAGAGGTGTACGAGCCGGGCGACTCCGCCGTCCTGCGCAGGCAGGCCGGTCGTTGCATGGACTGCGGTGTGCCGTTCTGCCACCAGGGCTGCCCGCTCGGCAACCTGATCCCCGAGTGGAACGACCTGACCTGGCGCGGCGAGGACCGCTCGGCGATCGAGCGACTGCACGCGACGAACAACTTCCCGGAGTTCACCGGCCGGCTGTGCCCGGCCCCGTGCGAGTCCGCGTGCGTCCTCGGCATCAACCAGCCCGCGGTGACGATCAAGCAGGTCGAGGTCTCGATCATCGATCAGGCGTTCGGTCACGGCTGGGTGCAGCCGCAGCCGCCCGGCCGCCTCACCGGCAAGACCGTCGCGGTCGTCGGCTCCGGGCCGGCCGGGCTCGCCGCGGCCCAGCAGCTCACCCGGGCGGGTCACACGGTCGCGGTGTACGAGCGCGACGACCGCATCGGCGGGCTCCTGAGGTACGGCATCCCCGACTTCAAGATGGAGAAGAAGCACATCGACCTGCGCCTCGCGCAGATGACGGCCGAGGGCACCCGCTTCCGCGCGGGCGTGAACATCGGCGTGGACATCACATGGGCGCAGCTCCGCGAGCGGTACGACGCGGTCGTGGTCGCCACGGGCGCCATGGTCCCGCGTGACCTGCCGATCCCGGGGCGCGACCTGCCCGGGGTGCACTTCGCCATGGACTACCTCACGCAGTCCAACCGTGCGGTCGCGGGCGACGACGTGTTCGACCAGATCACCGCGGAGGGCAAGCACGTCGTCGTCCTCGGCGGCGGCGACACGGGTGCCGACTGCATCGGCACCGCGCACCGGCAGGGTGCGCTGACCGTCACCAACCTCGCCATCGGCAAGCAGCCGGGCGAGGCCAGGTCGGCGGACCAGCCCTGGCCGATGCATCCGACGCTGTTCGAGATGCAGTCGGCGCACGAGGAGGGCGGCACGCGCGAGTACCTCGCGTCGACCGTCGAGTTCCTCGCGAACGACGCCGGCGAGGTGCGCGCGATCCGGGTCGCCGAGACCGAGTACCTCGACGGCCGCCGCGTGCCGAAGGCGGGCACCGAGCGCGAGATCCCCGCGGACCTCGTGCTCCTCGCCCTCGGTTTCACCGGGCCGGAGACCGCCGAGCTCGACGAGCAGCTGAGCCTGTCGCTGACCGGCCGCGGCACCATCGAGCGCGACGACGCCTATGCCACGAGCACGCCCGGCGTCTACGTGGCCGGCGACGCCGGCCGGGGGCAGTCGCTCATCGTCTGGGCGATCGCCGAGGGTCGGGCTGCGGCCGCGGCCGTCGACCGGTACCTTGAAGGCGACACGCGACTTCCGAGCCCCGTCCGGGCGAGTGCCAGAGCATTCGCCGTCTGACCTTCCCGCGCCTTCGGCGCCCTTTCGACCATCGACCCGCGCGTCCTGCGCGGAACACCTGGGAGCACACAACCACATGAGACGAGCGAAGATCGTCGCGACCCTCGGTCCGGCGACGTCGAGCTACGAGCAGATCCGCGCCATCATCGATGCCGGGGTCGACGTCGCCCGAATGAACCTCAGCCACGGCAGCTACGAGGTGCACGAGGGCGTCTACCAGAACGTGCGGAAGGCCGCGAACGACTCCGGCCGCGCGATCGCGGTGCTCGTCGACCTGCAGGGGCCGAAGATCCGTCTGGGCAAGTTCGAGGGCGGGCCGTACGAGCTCGCCGAGGGCGACATCTTCAAGATCACCGTCGACGACATCGTCGGTAGCAAAGAGATCGTGAGCACCACGTTCAAGGGCCTGCCGGGCGACGTCAAGCCGGGCGACCCGCTGCTCATCGACGACGGCAAGGTCCGCGTCGAGGTCATCGAGACCGACGGCACCGTCGTCACCACCAAGGTCGTCGTCGCCGGCCCGGTCTCGAACAACAAGGGCATCAACCTGCCGGGCGTGGCGGTCAACGTGCCGGCCCTGTCCGAGAAGGACGAGGCCGACCTGCGCTGGGGCCTCGAGCTCGGTGCCGACCTGATCGCGCTGTCGTTCGTCAGGAACGCCGCCGACATCACGCGCGTGCACGAGATCATGGACGAGGTCGGCCGGCGTGTGCCGGTCGTGGCGAAGATCGAGAAGCCGCAGGCGGTCGATCACCTCGAGGAGATCATCGAGGCCTTCGACGCGATCATGGTCGCCCGTGGCGACCTCGGCGTCGAGCTGCCGCTCGAGGCGGTGCCGATCGTGCAGAAGAAGGCGGTCGAGATCGCCCGTCGTCTCGCGAAGCCCGTCATCGTGGCGACGCAGATGCTCGAGTCGATGATCCACAGCCCGGTGCCGACGCGCGCCGAGACCTCCGACGTCGCGAACGCGGTGCTCGACGGCACCGACGCGGTCATGCTCTCGGGCGAGACGAGCGTGGGTGAGTACCCCGTCGTCACGGTGAAGACCATGGCGCGCATCGTGGAGTCGACCGAGCAGCACGGGCTCGAGCGCGTGCCGAAGCTCGGCACGAGGCCGCGCACCCAGTCGGGCGCGATCACCGCGGCCGCGGTCGACATCGCGGACTTCGTGGGCGCCAAGTACCTCTGCGTGTTCACCGAGTCGGGCGAGTCGGTGCGACGGATGTCCCGGCTGCGCAGCCCCATCCCGATCCTGGCGTTCACGCCCGACCCCGCGATCCGCCGCCGGATGTCGCTGTTCTGGGGCGTGGAGTCCTTCGTGGTCGACCGCGTGACGCACACCGACCAGATGGTCGGCCAGGTCGACGAGGTCATCGTGAAGTCCGGACGTGCCAAGGAGGGTGAGACGGTCGTCATCATCTCGGGTTCGCCTCCCGGCATCCCCGGCACGACGAACGACGTGCGCGTGCACCGCGTCGGCGACGTGCTCTGAGCCGACCCAGTCGAACGGCCCGGTCCTTCAAGGACCGGGCCGTTCGGCGTTCGGGTGCCGGTGGTGGGGGTCGAACCCACACGCCCTTTCGGGCAAAGCATTTTGAGTGCTCCGCGTCTGCCATTCCGCCACACCGGCCCGGGGGCTCCGTCAGAATACCGTAGGCTTTCTGTCGTGACAGACAGCGAAGCACCCCAGACGGCGCCCCGGCGCGTCGTCGTGGCCGAGGATGAGTCGCTCATCCGCCTCGACATCGTGGAGATCCTCCGGGACAACGGGTACGAGGTCGTCGGCGAGGCCGGTGACGGCGAGACCGCCGTCGCGCTCGCGACCGAGCTGCGCCCCGACCTGGTGATCATGGACGTGAAGATGCCGCAGCTCGACGGCATCTCGGCTGCCGAGCGGCTCTCGAAGGGGCACATCGCCCCCGTGGTGCTGCTCACGGCCTTCAGTCAGAAGGAGCTCGTGGAGCGCGCGAGCGAGGCGGGTGCGCTCGCGTACGTCGTGAAGCCGTTCACGCCCAACGACCTGCTGCCGGCGATCGAGATCGCGCTCGCCCGGCACGCCCAGATCATCGCGCTCGAGGCCGAGGTCGGCGACCTCGTCGAGCGCTTCGAGACCCGCAAGCTCGTCGACCGGGCGAAGGGCCTGCTGAACGAGAAGATGGGCCTGTCCGAGCCCGAGGCGTTCCGCTGGATCCAGAAGGCCTCGATGGACCGCCGGCTCACGATGCGCGACGTCTCGCAGGCGATCATCGAGCAGCTCTCGGCCAAGAAATAGGCACCAGACCACGACCAGAAGCGGATGCCGCGGCGAATGATTCGCCGCGGCATCCGTCGTCTGCGGGGGATCGTGACCGCGTGTCGGGGGCCGCTTGTAGGCTATTGAGGTGTCGGACCCCCAGAAGCCCTCCCTCCTCGTCATCGACGGCCACTCGCTCGCCTTCCGCGCGTTCTACGCCCTCCCGGTCGACAGTTTCAGCACCCGTGACGGGCAGCACACGAACGCCATCCACGGCTTCCTGTCGATGCTGCTCCTGCTGCTGCAGAACGAGAAGCCCACGCACATCGCGGTCGCGTTCGACAAGTCGCGCGTCTCCTTCCGCACGCGCGAGTACGAGGAGTACAAGGGCAACCGCGGCGAGACGCCGGCCGAGTTCAAGGGCCAGGTGCCGCTCCTCCAGGAGACGCTGAAGACCATGGGCATCACGGTGCTCGAGCTCGACGACTACGAGGCCGACGACATCCTCGCCACGCTCGCGACCCGCGGCGTGGCCGACGGGTACCGCGTGCTGCTCGTGTCGGGCGACCGCGACACGATCCAGCTCGTCAGCGACGACGTCACGCTGCTCTACCCGAACACGCAGGGCGTGTCGCAGCTCAAGCGCTACGACCCGGCCGCCGTCGTCGAACGGTACGGCATCCGGCCCGAGCAGTACCCCGACGTGGCCGCGCTCGTCGGCGAGACGAGCGACAACCTGCCGGGCATCACCAAGGTCGGCGAGAAGACCGCCGTCAAGTGGCTCGGGCTCTACGGCGACCTCGAGGGCATCCTCGCGCACGCCGACGAGATCAAGGGCGTCGTCGGCGAGAACCTGCGGCGCGAGCGCGAGCACGCCGAACGCAACCGGCGCCTGAACCGGCTCGTGTGCGATGCGCCGGTCGAGGTCGATCTCGCCGCGCTCGAGGCCAAGCCGTTCGACCTCGAGGCCGTCCGCGAGGCCTTCACGAGGCTCGAGTTCCGCACGCTCATGGACCGGCTGACCAAGCTCGTGCAGACCGGCTCGACGACCGGGCAGCTCGCGACGCCGACGCCGCCGCTCGAGATCCCCGGCGCCGAGCCCGCGCCCGACACCCCGGTGCCGAGCCGTGCCGTCGGCGCCGAGCTACAGGCATGGCTCGACCGGGCCACGGCCGCCGAGCCAGCCGGGCTCGGTCTGCATCTCGAGGTGCTCGACGGCAGGGTCGTCGGGGCGGGGGTCGCCACCAAGGCCGAGACGCTCGACGTGCAGTGGCGTGCCGGCGCCGCCGAGCTCGCGCCGTTCGAGGCGTGGCTCGCGAGCGACGCGCCGAAGATCGTGACCGACGCGAAGGGTCAGCTCAAGGCGCTCGCGCGTTCGGGGCTCGCGTTCGACGGGCTCGTGGTCGACCCGCTCATCGCGGGCTGGCTCGTCCGCCCGAACCTGCAGGAGAAGACGCTCGCCGACCTGGTCCAGCGCTATCTCGGCGAGACGGTCGCCGAGGCCGACCCGTCTCAGCTGCTCGCGGTCGACGGTGAGGGTGCCGGCGTGCCCGAGTTCGCGTGGTACTCGGTCCGCGTCGCGCCCGCCGTGCTCGCGGCGATGAGCGAGGGCACACGGGGTCTGCTCGCGGACCTCGAGATGCCGCTCATCCCGGTCCTCGCGGCCATGGAGCTGCGCGGCGTGGCCGTCTCGCACGAACGGCTGGCCGAGCTGTCGGCCGAGCTGGGGGAGCGGGCCGCGGCCCTCGCCGCGTCGGCCTTCGCCGAGATCGGTCGCGAGGTGAACCTCGGCTCGCCGAAGCAGCTCCAGGAGGTGCTCTTCGACCAGCTCGGCATGCCCAAGACGCGCGCGACGAAGACCGGCTACTCGACCGACGCGAGCGCGCTGGCCGACCTGCAGGAGTCGAGCCCGCACCCGTTCCTCGGTCTGCTGCTCGAACACCGCGACGCGACCAAGCTCCGCCAGATCGTCGACGCGCTCGACAAGGCGATCGGGTCCGACGGCCGCATCCACACCACGTACGGCCAGGTCGGCGCGGCCACCGGCCGCATGTCGAGCAACGACCCGAACCTGCAGAACATCCCGATCCGCACCGAAGACGGGCGCCGCATTCGTGAGGCGTTCCGCAACGGGCCCGAGTACGCCGAGCTGCTGACCGCCGACTACTCGCAGATCGAGATGCGGATCATGGCGCACCTCTCGGGCGATCCCGGGCTCATCGAGGCGTTCAACGCCGGCGAAGACCTGCACCGGTTCGTCGGTGCGCGCGTGTTCTCGGTCGCGCCCGAAGACGTCTCGCCGCTCATGCGCACGAAGGTGAAGGCGATGTCGTACGGGCTCGCGTACGGCCTCAGCGCGTTCGGCCTGTCGAAGCAGCTCCGCATCGACCGCGGCGAGGCGACCCAGCTCATGAAGGACTACTTCGAGCGGTTCGGCGCGGTGCGCGACTACCTCCGCGGCGTCGTCGAGCAGGCCAAGCTCGACGGGTACACCGAGACGATCTTCGGGCGCCGTCGGCCGTTCCCCGACCTCAACAGCCCGAATCGCGTGCTTCGCGAGAACGCCGAGCGCGCGGCGCTCAACTCGCCGATCCAGGGTTCGGCCGCCGACCTCATCAAGCTCGCCATGGTGAGCACCGAGCGGGCGCTCACCGAGGCGGGGCTCGGCTCGCGCATGCTCATGCAGGTGCACGACGAGCTCATCTTCGAGGTCGCGCCCGGCGAGTCCGACCAGGTCGCCGAGATCGTCCGCGATCGGATGGCGCACGCCGCCGACCTGCTCGTCCCGCTCGACGTGCAGATCGGCCGCGGCGCGAGCTGGGACGACGCGGCGCACTAGTCCCGATGTCGTTGGTCGAGTAGCGCCCGAGGAACGAGGACGCGTATCGAGACCTCGCGAGCCGCTCTCGCCATCGCGTACCGGGTCTCGATACGCGTGCTCCTCCGTCGCTCGCTCCTCGACCAACGGTCAGGCCTAGGGTGGATCTCATGGCCGATCAGACGCGCACCCCGACCCATGTCGATCGCATCGCCGAGGGGTGGGTCGACACCGTCGTCGAGCTCTCGCCGACCACGGGGACCTACATCGGCCGGCGTGAGGCAGACACCAAGCTCCCCGACCTGTCGCCCGAGGGTCACGAGCAGGCGGTGCAGGCCGCGCGCGACGCGCTCGCCGCGCTCCGCGCGGCGACGCCCGCCGACGACGTCGACCGGGTCACCGTGGCCGACCTCGGCAGCGAGCTCGAGCTCGCGATCGAGGAACACGAGGCGGGACTGCACCTCAGGGATCTGAACGTCATCGCGAGCCCGGCGCAGGAGCTGCGCGAGGTGTTCGACCTCATGGCGACCGACTCGGTCGACGACTGGGAGCGCATCGCGACGAGACTCGAGGCGCTGCCGGACGCGCTCGGCGGCTATGCCGCGACGCTGCGGGCCGGTGCCGAGCGCGGCGTCGTCCCGGCGATCCGGCAGGTCCGTGAGGTCGCCGTGCAGGCGCGCCGCTACGCGCGGCCCGACGGGTTCTTCGGGAGGTTCGCGGCCGAGGCCGCGACCGGGGGCGCAGCCGCGGCCGAGGGTGTGACCGACGGCGCGGCCCCGCCGACGCGCGGCGCGGCGCTGCCGGGTTCGCTGGCGACCGGCCTCGAGGAGGCGGCGGCGCGCGCCGCCGGCGCCTATGAACGGTTCGCCGAGTTCCTCGAGACCGAGCTCGCGCCTCGAGCCGGCACCGAGGACGCGGTGGGCCGCGACCTGTACGCCCTGCGCTCGCGGCACTTCCTCGGCGCCGTGGTCGACCTCGACGAGACGTACGAGTGGGGGATCGACGAGCTCGCGCGCATGGTCGCCGAGCAGGAGTCCATCGCGAACGAGATCCTGCCCGGGGCATCCGTCGCCGAGGCCGTCGCCCATCTCGAAGCCGACCCGGCGCGCAAGCTGCACGGGACCGAGGCCCTCCAACGATGGATGCAGGCGACGAGCGACCGCGCGGTGGCCGAGCTGGGCGCGACCCAGTTCGACATCCCGGCGGAGATCCGCACGCTCGAGTGCCGCATCGCGCCCACGCAGGAGGGCGGCATCTACTACACGGGCCCGACCGACGACTTCTCGCGTCCGGGGCGGATGTGGTGGTCGGTGCCCGAGGGCGTGACCGAGTTCGACACCTGGCGGGAGCTGACGACCGTGTACCACGAGGGCGTGCCCGGCCATCACCTGCAGATCGGGCAGGCCGTGGTCAATCGCGGCACGCTGAACACCTGGCGCCGACAGCTCGCCGGCACGTCGGGTCACGCGGAGGGGTGGGCGCTCTACGCCGAGCGGCTCATGGCGGAGCTCGGGTATCTCGACGACCCGGCAGACCGGCTCGGCATGCTCGACGGGCAGCGCATGCGCGCGGCCCGGGTCGTGCTCGATCTGGGCGTGCACCTCGGCAAACCGCGCCCCGACGGCGGCGGCGTCTGGACGGGGGAGTACGCGCTCGAGTTCATGCTCGCCAACGTGAACATGCCCGAGGAGTTCGTGCGGTTCGAGGTGAACCGGTATCTCGGGTGGCCGGGCCAGGCGCCGTCGTACAAGATCGGCCAGCGCATCTGGGAACAGCTGCGCGATGAGACGCGGCGACGCGAGGGGGCGGCGTTCGACATCCGGGCCTTCCATAAGCGCGCGCTCGATCTGGGCGGCGTCGGGCTCGACACGCTGCGCTCGGCCGTCCTCGGCTGACCCGCGCAGCGGGTGGCCGCAGCGGGTGGTTGCCGCGGCCGGTCGCGGTCCGTTAGGATTGAACGTCACGTTTGTGACATCCATGTCCGCATGCCCATCGCGGAACCACAACCTTGCTCGACCTGGCGATGGGCCTGATTCTGTCCTTTCGGAGCAACCACTACATGACCACCGTAACGACCAAGGCGCCCAAGCAGGTCGCGATCAACGACATCGGATCTGCTGACGATTTCCTCGCCGCGGTCGAGAAGACGCTCAAGTTCTTCAACGACGGCGACCTGATCGAAGGCACCGTCGTCAAGATCGACCGCGACGAGGTCCTCCTCGACGTCGGTTACAAGACCGAGGGTGTGATCCCCTCCCGCGAACTTTCCATCAAGCACGACGTCGACCCCACCGAGGTCGTCGAGGTCGGCGACACCGTCGAGGCGCTCGTTCTCCAGAAGGAGGACAAGGAAGGCCGCCTGATCCTGTCGAAGAAGCGCGCGCAGTACGAGCGCGCGTGGGGCGACGTGGAGAAGATCAAGGAGTCCGACGGCGTCGTGACCGGTTCGGTCATCGAGGTCGTCAAGGGCGGCCTCATCGTCGACATCGGCCTCCGCGGCTTCCTCCCGGCTTCGCTCATCGAGCTCCGCCGCGTGCGCGACCTCACGCCGTACCTCGGCCAGGAGATCGAGGCGAAGATCCTCGAGCTCGACAAGAACCGCAACAACGTCGTCCTCTCGCGCCGCGCGCTCCTGGAGCAGACGCAGTCCGAGTCGCGTTCGACGTTCCTCGCGAACCTCCACCCGGGCCAGATCCGCAAGGGTGTCATCTCCTCGATCGTCAACTTCGGTGCGTTCGTCGACCTGGGCGGCGTGGACGGCCTCGTGCACGTCTCCGAGCTCTCGTGGAAGCACATCGAGCACGCCAGCGAGGTCGTCGAGGTCGGCCAGGAGGTCACCGTCGAGGTGCTCTCCGTCGAGCTCGACCGCGAGCGCGTCTCGCTGTCGCTCAAGGCCACGCAGGAAGACCCCTGGCAGGTCTTCGCCCGCACCCACGCGATCGGTCAGGTCGCGCCGGGCAAGGTCACGAAGCTCGTGCCGTTCGGTGCGTTCGTCCGCGTGGCCGACGGCATCGAGGGCCTCGTGCACATCTCGGAGCTGTCCGCCAAGCACGTCGAGCTCGCCGAGCAGGTCGTGTCGGTCGGCGAAGAGGTCTTCGTCAAGGTCATCGACATCGACCTCGAGCGTCGTCGCATCTCGCTCTCGCTGAAGCAGGCGAACGAGGGCGTCGACCCCGAGGGCACCGAGTTCGACCCGGCGCTCTACGGCATGCTCACGGAGTACGACGACCAGGGCAACTACAAGTTCCCCGAGGGCTTCGACCCCGAGACCAACGAGTGGCGCGAAGGCTTCGACTCGCAGCGTGAGGAGTGGGAGCAGCAGTACGCCGCCGCCCAGGCTCGCTGGGAGGCGCACAAGAAGCAGGTCGCCGCTTCGCAGGCCGCGCAGGCGGCTGCCGAAGACTCGTTCGGCGGCGGTGGTTCGGGCAGCGGCTCGGCGTCCTACTCGAGCGACGCGGCCGGCAGCGGCACGCTCGCCGACGACGCCTCGCTCGCGGCCCTGCGCGAGAAGCTCTCGAGCAACAACTGATCGCAGCGCGATCCACGGAAGGCCGGTCCCCTCGGGGGCCGGCCTTCCGCCGTCTCGGCGCACCGACCCGGCACCCGGCGCCGGAGAAGGTGGGTTGGAAGTTGAAAAGTGGGTTGGAACTCGCCCGTGCCGACGCTCCGACCCACTTTTCGACCTCCATCACACGCTCCGACGCGTGTGCGCACGGTCGGTAGGGTGGGGATGTGTATCTGATCGGACTGACGGGCGGCATCGCCTCCGGGAAATCAACCGTGGCGCGACGGCTGTACGAGCACGGCGCGGTGCACATCGACGCCGACCAGCTCGCGCGGCGGGTCGTCGAACCGGGCAAGCCCGCGCTGCAGGCGATCGTCGAGGCGTTCGGCAGCGAGGTGCTGCGGGCCGACGGATCGCTCGACCGGCCCCGGCTCGGCGAGATCGTCTTCCATGACGAGGCGGCGCTCGCGAGGCTCAACGCGATCGTGCACCCGGCGGTGCGCGCGTTGGCGAAGCAGGTCCTCGCCGACGCCGAGCGCGACGACCCCGACGCGGTCGTCGTCTACGACGTGCCGCTGCTCGTCGAGACGTCCGTCGATCACGCGTTCGATCTGGTCGTCGTGACGAGCGCGGGTCGCAGGCAGCAGGTCGAGCGCCTCATCACGGAACGCGGCATGGACCCGATCCACGCCGAGGCGCGGGTCGACGCGCAGGCCGACGACGAGCAGCGTCGCGCGATCGCCGACGTGGTCATCGACACGTCGGGTTCGCTGGCGCGAACCATGAGCCAGACCGACGCGCTCTGGGCGAGGGTCCAGCAGGAACGGCGCGAGCGCCGCGCGCGAGCGTAGCCGGGGCGGATGCCTCGGGGGCGCGTCGCTCTCAGCGAACGACGGCCGCGGTGTCGGTGGGTCTCCCTAGACTGATTCGCATGCAGTCCACGCGTTCCGTCCGCCCGTTCGAGGTCGTGAGCGAGTACCAGCCGAGCGGCGATCAGCCGACGGCGATCGCCGAGCTCGCCGGCCGCATCAACGCGGGCGAGACCGATGTGGTTCTGCTCGGCGCGACCGGAACGGGCAAGTCGGCGACGACCGCGTGGCTCATCGAGCAGGTGCAGCGGCCGACGCTCGTGCTCGCGCACAACAAGACGCTCGCGGCGCAGCTGGCGAACGAGTTCCGCGAGCTCATGCCGAACAACGCGGTCGAGTACTTCGTCTCCTACTACGACTACTACCAGCCAGAGGCCTACGTGCCGCAGACCGACACCTTCATCGAGAAGGACTCGTCGATCAACGCCGAGGTCGAGCGGCTGCGCCACTCGACGACGAACTCGCTGCTCAGCCGTCGCGACGTCGTGGTCGTCTCGACCGTGTCGTGCATCTACGGCCTCGGTGCGCCCGCGGAGTACCTCGCGGCCATGATGCCCCTGCAGGTCGGGCAGCGCGTCGACCGCGACTGGCTGATCCGCAAGTTCGTCTCGATGCAGTACCAGCGCAACGACGTCGACTTCTCCCGGGGCACGTTCCGCGTGCGCGGCGACACGCTCGAGATCATCCCGGTGTACGAGGAGCTCGCGATCCGCATCGAGATGTTCGGCGACGAGATCGAGGCGCTGTACAGCCTGCATCCGCTCACGGGTGACGTCGTCGCGAAGCTCGACGCCGTGCCCGTCTTCCCGGGCTCGCACTACGTCGCGAGCACCGACGTCATGCAGCGGGCGATCGGCACGATCCGCGATGAGCTCGACGAGCGGCTCGTCGAGCTCGAGCGAGAGGGCAAGCTGCTCGAGGCGCAGCGGCTGCGCATGCGTACCACGTTCGACCTCGAGATGATGGAGCAGATCGGCTTCTGCTCGGGCATCGAGAACTACTCGCGGCACATCGACGGGCGCATGGAGGGCGAGCCGCCGCACTGCCTCATCGACTACTTCCCCGACGACTTCCTCATCGTGATCGACGAGTCGCACGTGACCGTGCCGCAGATCGGCGCGATGTACGAGGGCGACTCGTCGCGCAAGCGCACGCTCGTGGAACACGGGTTCCGGCTGCCGAGCGCGCTCGACAACCGGCCGCTCAAGTGGGACGAGTTCAAGAACCGCATCGGTCAGGCCGTCTATCTCTCGGCGACGCCCGGGCGGTACGAGATGGGCATCGCCGACGGCGTGGTCGAGCAGATCATCCGGCCGACCGGTCTCGTCGACCCGCAGATCGTCGTGAAGCCGAGCAAGGGCCAGATCGACGACCTGCTCGAAGAGATCCGCATCCGCGCCGACCGCGACGAGCGGGTGCTCGTGACCACGCTGACCAAGCGCATGGCCGAGGAGCTCACCGACTTCCTCACCGAGGCGGGTGTGCGCGTGCGCTACCTGCACTCCGACGTCGACACCCTGCGACGCGTCGAGCTGCTCACCGAGCTGCGGGCCGGCGTGTACGACGTGCTCGTGGGCATCAACCTGCTGCGCGAGGGGCTCGACCTGCCCGAGGTGTCCCTCGTGGCCATCCTCGACGCCGACAAAGAGGGGTTCCTGCGCTCGTCGACGTCGCTCATCCAGACCATCGGCCGCGCCGCCCGAAACGTGTCGGGCGAGGTGCACATGTACGCGGACGTGCTCACCGACTCGATGAACAATGCCATCGAGGAGACGACCCGGCGCCGAGAGAAGCAGCTCGAGTACAACCGTGTGAACGGCATCGATCCGCAACCGCTCCGCAAACGCATCGCCGACATCACCGACGTGCTCGCTCGTGAAGAGGCCGACACCGCGGCGCTGCTCGCCAGCCGCGGCGGCGGCAAGCAGAAGGCGCCGGTGCCGAACCTCAAGCGCAGCGGCATCGCCGCGGCCGGCGGCAACGAGCTCGAAGAGCTGATCCGCGACCTCAACGAGCAGATGCTGCAGGCCGCGGGCGAGCTCAAGTTCGAGCTCGCGGCGCGGCTGCGCGATGAGGTGTCGGAGCTCAAGCGCGAGCTCCGTCAGATGGAGAAGGCGGGACACCTGGGCTGAGCGGGCCGACCGACGCGAGCGACGGCGGCAACCCTGAGATTCGAACGTATGTTCGCTGAGAGCACGTGCGATGCGGGCTCCGGTGTCGGTGGTCGTCTTTAGACTTCTGAGGTGCCAGTTTCACGTCTCGATGCCCATTCGCGCCTGAGTGTCCGCGGTGCCCGCGTGCACAACCTGCACAACGTCGACGTCGAGGTGCCTCGCGACGCCATGGTCGTGTTCACGGGCCTGTCGGGCTCGGGCAAGTCGTCGCTCGCGTTCGACACGATCTTCGCCGAGGGGCAGCGCCGGTACGTCGAGTCGCTCTCCGCGTACGCCCGGCAGTTCCTCGGCCAGGTCGACCGGCCCGACGTCGACTTCATCGAGGGGCTGAGCCCCGCGGTCTCGATCGACCAGAAGTCGACCAACCGCAACCCGCGCTCGACGGTCGGCACGATCACCGAGATCTACGACTACATGCGTCTGCTGTGGGCTCGCATCGGCGTGCCGCACTGCCCGGTCTGCGGTGAACGCATCCAGAAGCAGACCGTCCAGCAGATCGCCGATCAGCTCATGGAGCTCGGCGACGGCACGCGCTTCCAGGTGCTGAGCCCCGTCGTGTCCAAGAAGAAGGGCGAGTTCGTCGACCTGTTCCGCGATCTGGCCGCGCAGGGGTACACGCGCGCCGTCGTCGACGGCGACGTCATCCGGCTCGACGAGCCGCCGAAGCTGAAGAAGCAGGTCAAGCACGACATCTCGGTCGTCATCGACCGGCTCGTGGCCTCGCCCGACATCCTCGGCCGGCTGACCGACTCGCTCGAGACGGCACTCCGGCTCACCGACGGGCTCGTGCAGATCAACTACGTCGACCTCGAGGGCGACGCCGCCTGGCAGACCTACTCCGAGAAGCTCTCGTGTCCGAACCAGCACCCCATCCAGCTCACCGAGATCGAGCCGCGCACGTTCTCGTTCAACGCGCCATTCGGCGCCTGCCCCGAGTGCTCCGGGCTCGGCACGCGCATGTCCGTCGACGAGGACCTGCTGCTCGGCGACCCGTCGCTGAGCATCGCCGAGGGGGTCATCCTGCCGTGGACCTCGCAGGGCAAGAGCCTCTACAACTACTACGAGAAGCTGCTGAAGGGGCTCGCGAGCGACCTCGGTTTCAAGCTGAGCACCCCGTGGGAGCAGCTCGACGAGTCCGCGCGGCACGCGGTGCTCCGCGGCGACAACTTCGAGGTCCGCGTCAAGTGGCGCAACCGCTACGGGCGCGAGATGAGCTACACGTCGGGCTTCGAGGGCGTGGTGCCCTACATCGAGCGGCAGTACGTGCAGGCCGAGACCGACGTGCAGCGGGCGCGCTGGGCCGAGTACCTGCGCGAGGTGCCGTGCCCGGTGTGCGACGGCAAGCGCCTGAAGCCCGAGGTGCTCTCGGTGCTCATCCACGACCACAGCATCGCCGACGTCGGCCTGCTGAGCCTCAGCGATGCCCGCTCGTTCATGGACCGGCTCCACCTCAGCGAGCGCGAGCAGACGATCGCGGCGCAGGTGCTCCGCGAGATCAAGGTGCGGCTCGACTTCCTCATCCGGGTCGGGCTCAGCTACCTCGACCTGGCACGGGCCGCCGGCACGCTCTCGGGCGGTGAGGCGCAGCGCATCCGGCTCGCGACGCAGATCGGCTCGGGCCTCACGGGCGTGCTGTACGTGCTCGACGAGCCCAGCATCGGCCTGCACCAGCGCGACAACCGCCGGCTCATCGACACGCTCGTGGCCCTGCGCGACCTCGGCAACACGCTGATCGTCGTCGAGCACGACGAAGACACCATCCGCACCGCCGACTGGATCGTCGACATCGGCCCGGGTGCGGGCGTGAACGGCGGCACGGTCGTGCACTCCGGCTCCTACGACGATCTGCTCAAGAACACCGCGTCGCTCACGGGGGACTACCTCTCGGGGCGTAAAGAGCTGACGATCCCGTCGCACCGGCGACCGATCGACCCCGAGCGGGTCATCACGGTCGAGGGCGCCGAGGCGAACAACCTGCGCAAGGTCGACGTGACGTTCCCGCTCGGCACCTTCACCGCGGTCACCGGCGTCTCCGGGTCGGGCAAGTCCTCGCTCGTGAACGACATCCTGTACAAGGTGCTCGCCAACAAGCTGAACGGCGCCCGCAAGGTTCCGGGCAAGCACCGCCGCGTGTCGGGCCTCGACCAGCTCGACAAGGTCGTGCACGTCGATCAGGCGCCGATCGGGCGGACCCCGCGCTCGAATCCCGCCACGTACACGGGCGTCTTCGATCGCATCCGCACGCTCTTCTCGGAGACCACCGAGGCCAAGGCGCGCGGCTACCTGCCCGGCCGGTTCAGCTTCAACGTGAAGGGCGGCCGCTGCGAGGCGTGCTCGGGCGACGGCACGATCAAGATCGAGATGAACTTCCTGCCCGACGTCTACGTGGCGTGCGAGGTCTGCGGCGGCAAGCGGTACAACCGCGAGACCCTGCAGGTGCACTACAAGGGCAAGAACATCGCCGAGGTGCTCGAGATGCCGATCAGTGAGGCGGCCGAGTTCTTCGAGCCGATCTCCGCGATCCACCGCTACCTGAAGACGCTCGTCGACGTCGGGCTCGGGTACGTGCAGCTCGGGCAGAGCGCGACGACCCTGTCGGGTGGCGAGGCGCAGCGTGTGAAGCTCGCGACCGAGCTGCAGCGGCGCTCCAACGGGCGCAGCGTGTACGTGCTCGACGAGCCGACCACGGGTCTGCACTTCGAAGACGTGCGCAAGCTGCTGAAGGTGCTGGGCAAGCTCGTCGACAAGGGCAACACCGTGATCGTGATCGAGCACAACCTCGACGTCATCAAGTCGGCCGACTGGATCATCGACATGGGCCCCGAGGGCGGCTCGGGCGGCGGTCAGGTCGTGGCGACGGGCACGCCCGAGCAGGTCGCGGCCAACCACGACAGCCACACCGGGTACTTCCTCCGCGAGATCTTCGACGCGCACGAGCGCGCCGAGGTCGCCAGCTGAGGCGATGAGCACCACCGTCGCCTGGCGCCCGAAAGCGGGGGAGATCCCGACGTCTCCGGGCGTGTACCGGTTCCGGGACGCGGATCGGCGAGTCCTGTACGTCGGCAAGGCCAAGAACCTGCGCGCCCGGCTGTCGAACTACTTCGCACCGCTCCGTACGCTCCACGAGCGGACCAGGCGCATGGTGCTCACCGCGGCATCCGTGGAGTGGACCGTGGTCGGCAACGACGTCGAGGCGTTGCAGCTCGAGTACACGTGGATCAAAGAGTTCGATCCGCCCTTCAACGTCAAGTACCGCGACGACAAGTCGTACCCGTATCTCGCGGTGACCCTCGCCGATGACGCGCCCAGGGCGATCGTCACGCGCAACCGCGGCATCCGGGGTGCGAGGTACTTCGGCCCGTATCCGAAGGTCTGGGCGGTCAACGACACCCTCGATCTGCTGCTCAAGCTGTTCCCGATCCGGACCTGCAAAGACAGCGACTACCGGCGCGCGATGGCCACGGGCAAACCGTGCTTCGCGGGGCAGATCGGGCGCTGTTTCGGGCCGTGCTCCGGCCGGGTGACCATCGAGGAGCATCGCGAGAACGTCGGCCGGTTCGTGGCGTTCATGCAGAACCAGGACCGCCGGATCATCGACGAGCTCACCCGGGCGATGCAGCGCGCGGCCGCCGCGCAAGACTACGAGACCGCGGCCCGTCGCCGCGACGAGCTGCAGGCCGCGAACCAGTTCTTCGAGAAGAGCGCGGTCGTGCTCTCCGAGAAGACCGACCTCGACGTGTTCGGCATCGAGCACGACGAGCTGGCCGCCGCGGTGCAGCTGTTCATCGTGCGCGGCGGTCGCATCCGCGGAGTCCGCTCGTGGACGGTCGACAAGGAGCTCGACGTGCCGCTCGGCGAGCTCGTCGACTCGGTCCTGCAGAACGCCTACGCCGAAGACATCGTCCCGCCGGGCGAGGTCGTGGTGCCCGAGCTCCCCGACGACGCGGTCGCGCTCGAGGCCTGGCTCGGGGGCGTGGCCAACCGTCGAGTGCGCGTGCACGCCGCCAAGCGAGGCGACAAGGCGGCCCTGCTGGCGACCGCGACGCAGAACGCCAAGCAGTCGCTGATGCTCTACAAGACCCGGCGCAGCGCCGACTTCACGACGCGGTCCCGCGCGCTCGAAGACATCCAAGAGGCGCTCGGCATGGCCGATGCGCCGCTGCGCATCGAGTGCTTCGACGTGTCGCACCTCTCGGGCACCAACATCGTCGCGTCGATGGTCGTGTTCGAAGACGGCCTGCCGCGCAAAGACGAGTACCGGCGGTTCACGATCCCCGCCTCGACCGACGACACCGACTCGATCCACCAGGTGCTCACGCGCCGGCTCGCCTATCTGGCGGGCGGCGACGAGCGGGCGGATGCCTCGGACGAACACCCGGATCCGTCGGGCGAGACCGCCGCCGAGGCATCCGGGGAGCCCGAGCGCCGGGCCGACCGCGAGGCCGAGTCCGAGCCCGAGCCCGAGGTGTCGCCGAGGCGCAAGAAGTTCGCGTATCGTCCGAACCTGCTGGTCGTCGACGGCGGGCAGCCGCAGGTCGAGGCGGCCGCACGCGCGCTGCGCGAGTCCGGCGTGCAGGGCATCGCGCTCTGCGGCATCGCGAAGCGCCTCGAGGAGATCTGGACCCCCGACTCCGACTTCCCCGTGATCCTGCCGCGGAACTCGGACGCGCTGTTCCTCTTCCAGCGGGTCCGCGACGAGGCGCACCGGTTCGCCATCACGCATCAGCGCCAGCGCCGCAAGCGCGACATCGGCACGGTGCTCTCCGAGATCCCCGGCCTCGGACCGACCAGGGTCAAGCAGCTGCTGCGGCACTTCGGCTCGGTCGCGCGCCTGAAGACCGCGAGCGAGGCCGAGATCGCCGGCGTGAAAGGCATCGGACCGACGCTCGCGAGCACCATCAGGGCGACCCTGCACGGCGAAGCCGCACCAGCGCCCAGGTAGGGTGGAGGCAGGGATCGAAGAAGGGGCATCTGCCGATGGGCGATGAGTCCGAGCGTCAAGAGATGCTCATCGTCACCGGCATGTCCGGAGCCGGTCGCTCGACCGTCGCGAACGCCCTCGAAGATCTCGGCTGGTACGTCGTCGACAACCTGCCGCCGCAGATGCTGCGCCCGCTCGTCGAGCTCGTCGAACGCGCGGGGGCCTCGCTGCCCAGGATCGCGGCCGTGGTCGATGTGCGCGGCGGCGACTTCTTCGCGGAGTTCCACGACATCGTCCAGGCCCTCCGCACGGGCGTGAACGTGCGGGTCGTGTTCCTCGACGCGACCGACGCGGCGCTCGTGCGCCGGTTCGAGTCGGTGCGCCGGCCGCACCCGCTCCAGGAGGACGGCACGATCCTCGACGGCATCACCGCCGAACGTCGCCGGCTCTCGGCCGTGCGCGAGATGAGCGACATCCTCATCGACACCTCTGATCTGAACATCCACCAGCTCGCCAATCGCGTGACCGAGGCGTTCGCCGAGAGCGACTTCGCCGGCCTCAGGCTCACCGTGGTGAGCTTCGGCTTCAAGTACGGGCTCCCGCCCGACGCCGACCTCGTCGCCGACGCCCGGTTCCTGCCGAACCCCTTCTGGGTGCCCGATCTGCGCCCCATGACCGGCACCGACGAGGCCGTGTCCGAGTACGTGCTCGGTCAGCCCGGCGCGCGTGAGTTCCTCGACGCCTACGCGGCCGCGCTCGAGCCGGTGGTCGCCGGGTACCAGCGCGAGAACAAGCGGCACGCGACGGTCGCGATCGGCTGCACCGGGGGCAAGCACCGCTCGGTCGCGCTCGCCCGGGAGCTGGCGAAGCGTCTGGGCCGCATGCCCGGCGTCGCCGTCGCGGTCAAAGACCGCGACCTGGGCCGCGAATGAACGCCCGCGGCCGCACGAGGCTCCGCGGGCCCGGACGCATGACGAACACCGCGCGGGTGAACACCGCGCAGGAAGATGGAGAGACGACGTGGCATTGACCGCCGATGTGAAGGAAGAGCTTGCACGGGTCGAGGTCTCGAAGACGAGCGTTCGCGCCGCGGAGCTGGCATCGATTCTGAGGTTCGCGGGTGGGCTGCATCTCATCTCGAACCGGATCGCCATCGAAGCCGAGCTCGACTCGGCGACGGTCGCCAAACGCGTCACGCGCGCGCTCGGTGAGCTGTACGGGGTGCGGCCCGACGTGTCGGTGATCGCGGCCTCCGGAATGCGCAGGCAGAACCAGTACCTCGTCCGCGTGCTCGACGGGGGCGAGACGCTTGCCCGCCAGACGGGCCTGCTGGACGCGCGCCGGCGTCCCGTGCGCGGCCTGCCGAACCGGCTCACGACCGGGTCCCGCGACGAGGTCGCGGCGGTGTGGCGGGGAGCGTTCCTCGCGCAGGGCGGCCTGACCGACCCGGGACGTTCGGCCGCGCTCGAGATCACCTGCCCCGGGAACGAGGCCGCCATGGCGCTCGTGGGTGCGGCCGGCCGGCTCGGCGTCGCCGCCAAGGCGCGCGAGGTCCGCGGCGTGCACCGCGTCGTCATCCGCGACGGCGAGGCGATCAGCGCGATGCTCGCGCTCATGGGCGCCGCGGAGACCGTGCGCAATTGGGAGGAGCTGCGCCAGCGCCGCGAGGTGCGGGCGACCGCCAACCGGCTCGTCAACTTCGACGATGCCAATCTCCGCCGTTCGGCTCAGGCCGCGGTCGCGGCGTGCGCGCGCGTGGAGCGGGCGATGGAGCTGCTCGGCGACGACATCCCCGACCATCTCAAGTACGCAGGCCGGCTGCGGCTCGCGCACCGTGAGGCGAGCCTCGACGAGCTCGGACATCACGCGGATCCGCCGATGACGAAGGACGCGGTCGCCGGACGCATCCGGCGTCTGCTCGCGATGGCCGACAAGCGTGCGGCCGAGCTCGGCGTGCCCGGCACCGAGGCGAGTCTTCCCGAGTTCGACGACGTATGACGCTCGCGCGACGCAACCCCGCGCGCCCGATCGTTACAGAGGCATAGACTCGAACGAGCCGCCGTTCCCGGCCAGACGCGCCGAACGCGGCATCTGACAAGGAGAAGCAATGGCTGAGTACACCCTGCCCGACCTTCCGTACGATTACGCGGCTCTCGAGCCGTCGATCAGCGGCCGCATCATGGAGCTGCACCACTCCAAGCACCACCAGGCGTATGTGACCGGTGCGAACACCGCCCTGACCCAGCTGGCCGAGGCCCGTGAATCCGGCAACCTCGCGAACGTGAACAAGCTCGAGAAGGACCTCGCGTTCAACCTCGGCGGCCACGTCAACCACTCGATCTTCTGGACGAACCTCTCGCCCGAGGGCGGCGACAAGCCGACCGGCGAGGTCGCCGCGGCGATCGACGACCAGTTCGGCTCGTTCGACGCGTTCCAGGCGCACTTCACGGCGACCGCGCTCGGCGTGCAGGGCTCCGGCTGGGCCGTCCTCGCGTGGGACTCGATCGGCGCACGCCTCATCGTGCTGCAGTTCTTCGACCAGCAGGCCAACCTTCCGGCCGGCATCGTGCCGCTGCTCATGCTCGACGTGTGGGAGCACGCGTACTACCTCGACTACCAGAACGTCCGCGCCGACTACGTGAAGGCGTTCTGGAACATCGTGGACTGGGCGAACGTCCAGCGACGCTTCGAGGTCGCCCGCGAGAAGACGTCGGGCCTGCTGCTACTGTCGTAAGCCGAACGGTGTCCCCGGGCCCCGTTCGGGGACACCGTCGTCCGGTATCACCTTGAAATCCGCGCCTTCGCGCATATCACTCAGGAGACCTCGTGTCCGTAAAGATCGGCATCAACGGCTTCGGCCGGATCGGCCGCAACTACTTCCGGGCCGCCCTCGCCCAGGGCGCCGACCTCGAGATCGTGGCGGTGAACGACCTCACCGACAACAAGACCCTCGCGCACCTGCTGAAGTACGACTCGATCACGGGCCGGCTCGACGCGACGGTCGACTACGACGACGAGAACCTGATCGTGGACGGCAAGACCATCAAGGCGTTCGCCGAGCGCGACCCTGCGAACCTGCCCTGGGGCGAGCTCGGCGTCGACATCGTCATCGAGTCGACCGGGTTCTTCACCAAGGCCGCCGACGCCCGCAAGCACCTCGAGGCCGGCGCGAAGAAGGTCCTCATCTCCGCACCCGCGACCGACGAGGATGCGACGTTCGTCATGGGCGTGAACGAGCAGTCCTACGACCCGGCGAAGCACCACATCATCTCGAACGCCTCGTGCACCACGAACTGCCTCGCGCCGCTCGCCAAGGTGTTCAACGACGCGTTCGGCATCGAACGCGGCCTGATGACGACGGTGCACGCGTACACCGCGGACCAGAATCTCCAGGACGGCCCGCACAAGGACCTCCGCCGCGCGCGCGCCGCGGCGATCAACATCGTGCCGACCTCGACCGGCGCCGCAAAGGCCATCGGCCTCGTCATGCCCGAGCTCGTCGGCAAGCTCGACGGTTTCGCGCTCCGTGTGCCGATCCCCACCGGCTCGATCACCGACCTCACCGTCACGGCCTCGCGCCCGGTCACGGTCGACGAGATCAAGGCGGCCTACAAGGCCGCGGCCGAGGGCCCCATGAAGGGCATCCTCAAGTACACCGAAGACCCCATCGTCTCGAGCGACATCGTGACCGACCCGCACTCGTCGATCTTCGACGCGGGCCTCACGCGCGTCATCGGCGACCAGGTGAAGCTCTCGAGCTGGTACGACAACGAGTGGGGCTACTCCAACCGTCTCGTCGACCTCACCGAGTACGTCGCCGAGCGGCTCTGAGCGGGCACGCCGTGACGCTGCGAACGATCGACTCCCTCGGTCCGCTCGCCGGCAAGCGCGTCGTCGTCCGGTGTGATCTCAACGTCCCCCTCCAGGACGGCGCGATCACGGACGACGGCCGCGTGCGGGCCTCGGTGCCGACGCTGCAGGCGCTGACCGGGCAGGGTGCCCGCGTCATCGTCGTCTCCCACCTCGGCCGCCCCGACGGTGCGCCCGACCCGAAGTACAGCCTCGCGCCGGTCGCGACGCGCCTCGGCGAGCTGCTCGACGCGCCGGTCGCGTTCGCGACCGACACGGTCGGGGCGGATGCCTCCGCCAAGGTCGAGGCGCTCGGCGACGGCGAGGTGCTCGTGCTCGAAAACCTCCGCTTCAACCCGGGGGAGACGGCGAAGGACGACGCCGAGCGTGGCGCGTTCGCCGAACAGCTCGCCGGGTTCGCCGACGCGGTCGTCTCCGACGGCTTCGGCGTCGTGCACCGCAAGCAGGCGAGCGTCTACGACCTCGAGCAGCTGCGGCCGAGCGCCGCAGGCCTCCTCATCGCGGCCGAGCTCGACGTGCTCGACCGGCTGACCGAGACGCCCGAGCGGCCGTACACCGTCGTGCTCGGCGGGTCGAAGGTCTCCGACAAGCTCGGCGTGATCGCGCACCTGCTGCCGCGGGTCGACGCGTTGCTCATCGGCGGCGGCATGCTGTTCACCTTCCTCGCGGCCCAGGGGCACCGGGTCGGCGCGAGCCTGCTCGAACAGGACCAGATCGAGACCGTCCGAGGCTACCTCGCCGAGGCGGCGGAACGCGGCGTCGACCTCGTGCTGCCGACCGACGTGGTCGTGGCCGAGAAGTTCGCGGCGGACGCCGCGCATCAGGTCGCGCCGGCGGACGCCATCGAGCAGACCCCGTTCGGGGCATCCGGGCTGGGGCTCGACATCGGCCCCGACACCGCGGCCGCGTTCGCCGAGCGCATCCGTTCGTCGAAGACCGTGTTCTGGAACGGGCCTATGGGCGTGTTCGAGCTCGCGCCGTTCGCCGACGGCACGCGCGAGGTCGCACAGGCACTCACCGAGGTCGACGGCCTCAGCGTGGTCGGCGGTGGCGACTCCGCCGCCGCCGTGCGTCAGCTCGGGTTCTCCGATGACGCGTTCGGACACATCTCGACGGGCGGCGGCGCGAGCCTCGAGTTCCTCGAGGGTAAGCAACTCCCCGGACTGGAGGTCCTTGGATGGCAGTGAAGCGCACCCCGCTCATCGCGGGCAACTGGAAGATGAACCTCGATCACCTGCAGGCGATCGCGTTCGTGCAGAAGCTCGCATGGGCGTTGACCGACTCGAAGCACGACCCGGCCGATGCCGAGGTCGCGGTGTTCCCGCCGTTCACCGACCTGCGCTCGGTGCAGACCCTCGTGGCGGCCGACTCGCTGCCCATCGCGTACGGCGGTCAAGACGTCTCCGCGCACGACTCGGGCGCCTACACGGGCGAGATCTCGGGCGCGTTCCTCGCCAAGCTCGACGCGAAGTACGTCATCATCGGGCACTCCGAACGTCGTACGTACCACCATGAGACCGACCAGGTCGTGAACGCGAAGGTGATCGCAGCGCACAAGCACGGCCTCGTGCCGGTGCTGTGCGTGGGCGAGACGGCCGAAGACCTCGAGGCGCACGGCGCGAGCGCCGTGCCCGTGGCGCAGCTGCGCGCCGCGCTCGAGGGCGTCGACGCGTCGAAGGAGCTCGTCGTGGCATACGAGCCCGTCTGGGCGATCGGCTCGGGGCAGGCGGCGACGCCCGCGCAGGCCGAGCAGGTCGCGGCCGCGCTCCGCGCGGTCCTCGTCGAGGTGCTCGGCGAGGAAGCCGCGCAGGCCACGCGAGTGCTCTACGGCGGCTCCGTGAAGGCCGCGAACATCGCCGCGTTCATGCGCGAGCCGAACGTCGACGGCGCCCTCGTGGGCGGCGCGAGCCTCGACATCGACGAGTTCTCGAGCATCGTCAGGTTCAAGAAGCACGTCGGCGCGTAGCGCCGGAGCATCGGTTTCAGGCCGTCGGGGCCCGTCCTGAATGGAGACGGGCCCCGACGACCGTTATACTCGGGTGTCGGCACGGCGCCCCTCGTCGTGTCATGAAAGGGTTCACCGTGGAGATTCTCCAGGTCGTCCTGCAGGTGCTGCTCGGCCTCACGAGCCTCCTGCTGACGCTGCTCATCCTGCTGCACAAGGGCCGCGGCGGTGGCCTCTCCGACATGTTCGGCGGCGGGGTCACGTCCAGCCTGGGCGCATCGGGCGTGGCCGAGCGCAACCTCAACCGCATCACGGTCGTCCTCGGACTCGTGTGGGTCGCATGCATCGTCGTGCTCGGCCTGATCACGAAGTTCGACGCCGGACTCTGACCCCCCACAGAGGAGGACGAAGATGGTTTCAGGAAACAGCGCCATCCGAGGCTCGCGCGTCGGCGCGGGCCCTATGGGCGAGCAAGACCACGGATTCCACGCTGAGCGTGTCGCGATCAGCTACTGGGACGCGCTCGGCAACGAGACCGTCCGCTACTTCGCGGCGAACCTCCCCGACGAGGAGATCCCGGAGGTCATCGACAGCCCGTCGACCGGCCTGCCGGCCGGCCGTGACAAGGCCAACCCGCCGTCGCTCGCCAAGACCGAGCCGTACAAGACCCACCTCGCGTACGTGAAGGAGCGCCGCTCCGAAGAGGAGGCGGCCCAGCTCCTCGACGAGGCGCTGCAGCAGCTACGCGCGCGTCGCGGCACGCAGGCGCCCGAGTAAGCGGCACCCCCAGACGACGAAGGCCGGCTCCCCGAGGGGAGCCGGCCTTTCGTGTGTCCGTTGGTCGAGTAGCGAAGCGTATCGAGACCTGCTGACCCGATCTCGAGCGCGGATCACCAGGTCTCGATACGCTCGCTGGGGCTCGCTACTCGACCAACGGCTAGTACTCGCGCGCGATGAGCTCCTCGGGCACCTCGGCCGCGGCGTCCCGATCGACGAAGAACACCGTGCGCTTCCGGCCCTTGATGCCCGCGACGGGCACCTCGTCGCGGCTGGCGCCGGCGAGCGCCAGACCGAGCGCCGACGCCTTGTCGGCACCGGCGAGGACGAACCACACACGCTGCGACGCGTTCAGCACGGGCCGCGTGAGGCTCAGCCGCTCGGGCGGCGGCTTGGGCGACTCGCGCACGGCGATCACCGTGCGGTCGGTGACCTCGATGCCGCTGCGGTGCGGGAAGAGCGACGCGATGTGCCCGTCGGGCCCGACGCCGAGGAACGTGATGTCGAACACGGGGTGCGCGACGTCGCCGGTGCCGAAGCGCGCGAGCTCCTCGGCGTACCGGTCAGCCGCATCGTCGAGGCTCAGGCCCGAGTCGGACGCGGGAAACGCGTGCACGTGCCCCTCGGGCAGGGCGATCCGGTCGAGCAGCGCATCGCGCGACTGCCGATCGTTGCGCTCGGCGTCGCCGTCGGGCAGCCAGCGCTCGTCACCCCACCAGACGTGCACGCGGGACCAGTCGAGCGACGTGTGCGCCGGTGAGGCGCCGACCGCCTCGAGCACGGCCGAGCCCATGCTGCCGCCTGTGAGCGCGAGATGCACGACCTCCTGGTCGTCGAGCAGGTCGAGCGTCTTGGTGACGAACCGAGCGGCGACCGCGCCGGCCAGCGACGCCTTGTCGGGATGCACCAGCACTCGCCGCTCGTTCGTCATCGGTCCGCCTCCTCGGGGTCCGGCTCCGCGAGCAGCGCGACGCCGCTCGTGATCACCTCACCGTACAGCTCGTCGGGGTCGAGCCGGCGGAGCTCGTCGGCCAGGCAGTCGCGCAGGTTCCGCCGGGGGAGGGCGAGATCGTGCGTCGGCTGGCCGGGCTGGCGCAGCGTCGCCACCCCGGGGACGTCGCGGACGAGGTCGATGTCGCCGCCCGCGCGCTCCAGGTGCACGCCGTGGATGCCGTGCGAGCCCTGCTCGATCGGGGTCAGCCGGTACCGGGTCGTGGCCTGGAGCTGCATCTGCAGCCAGGCCGCGAGCAGCGTCGTCGAGGGCGAGTCGACCGCGCCCGTGACCCGCACGGCCGTGACCGGCTCGTACGGCGGCTGATCGAGCACCGCCGCGAGCTGCGCACGCCAGAGCGTGAGCCTGGTCCACGCGAAGTCCGCGTCACCGGGGGAGTAGTTGGCGGCGAGCACGCGCAGCGCGGCCTGCGGATCGGGTTGGGTCGAGGCATCCGTGATGCGTCGCTGGGCGATCCGCCCGAGCGGTGACGCGCCCGGCCGTTCGGGTGCGCGACCCGGCCACCAGGTGACCACCGGCGCATCCGGCAGCAGCAGCCCCATGACGAGGCTCTCCTCGTCGTCGGCGGCGTCGCCGCAGACCCGGAGCACGATGACCTCGCTCGCACCCGCGTCGCCGCCGACGCGGATCTCCGCGTCGAGCCGGCTGGGCTCGTCGGCGGCATCCGCTTCGGTCGACACCACGATGACGCGCATCGGATGCTCCCGCGACGCGTCGTTCGCGGCCTCGATCGCCTCTTCCTCGCCGTCCGAGTTCGTGGCGATGACGAGGGTCAGCACGCGGCCGAGGGCGACCGCGCCGCCCTCCTCACGGATCTTGACGAGCGCCTTCGAGATCTTGCTCGTCGTCGTGTCGGGCAGATCGACGATCACGGTCGCCTCCAGGTTCGTCCGTCGCGGGCGAGCAGTGCATCGGCCGAGCTCGGCCCCCAGGTGCCGGGTCGGTACTGCTCGGGCCGGCCCTGCGTGGCCCAGAACTCCTCGATCGGGTCGAGGATCTTCCAGGACAGCTCCACCTCCTCTTGACGGGGGAAGAGCGGCGGCTCGCCGAGCAGGACATCGAGGATGAGCCGCTCGTAGGCCTCGGGGCTCGCCTCGGTGAACGCGTGACCGTAGCCGAAGTCCATGGTCACGTCGCGCACCTGCATGCCGGCGCCCGGCACCTTCGAGCCGAACCGGATCGTCACGCCCTCGTCGGGCTGCACCCGGATCACGAGCGCGTTCTGCCCGAGCTGCGAGGTCTGGCTGTCGGCGAACACCTGCTGGGGTGCGCGCTTGAACACCACGGCGATCTCGGTGACCCGACGGCCGAGGCGTTTCCCGGCGCGCAGGTAGAACGGGACGCCCGCCCACCGGCGGGTGCCGATGAGCAGCTTCATCGCCGCGTAGGTCTCGGTCGTGGACTCGGGGTTCATCCCGTCCTCGTCGAGGAATCCGACGACCTTCTCGCCGCCCTGCCAGCCGCCCGCGTACTGACCGCGCGCGGTGCCCGCTGCGAGGTCTTCGGGGAGCCGGACGGCCGCGAGGATCTTCTCCTTCTCGGCGCGCAGGTCGGCCGCGTCGAACGAGATCGGCTCTTCCATCGCGGTCAGCGCGAGCAACTGCAGCAGGTGGTTCTGGATGACGTCGCGTGCCGCGCCGATGCCGTCGTAGTACCCGGCCCGGCCGCCCACGCCGATGTCCTCCGCCATGGTGATCTGCACGTGGTCGACGAAGTTGGCGTTCCAGATCGGCTCGTACAACTGGTTCGCGAACCGCAGCGCGAGAATGTTCTGCACCGTCTCTTTGCCGAGGTAGTGGTCGATGCGGAACACCGAGTCGGGCGGGAACACCGAGGCCACGACGTCGTTGAGCTCGCGCGCGGTCTTCAGGTCGCTGCCGAACGGTTTCTCGATCACGACGCGACGCCACTGGTCGTCGCGCTGTTCGGCGAGTCCCGAGCGTTTGAGCTGCGAGATCACCTGCGGGAACGACTTCGGCGGGATCGACAGGTAGAACGCGTGATTGCCCATCGTGCCGCGCTCACGGTCGAGGTCCTCGACCGTCGTGCGCAGCCGGTCGAACGCCTGGTCGTCGTCGAACGTGCCCTGCACGAAGCGGATGCCTCGTGAGAGCTGGTTCCACACGTCCTCCCGGAACTCCGTGCGGGCGTGTTCCTTCACCGAGTCGTGCACGACCTGCGCGAAGTCCTCGTCCTCCCAGTCGCGGCGCGCGAAGCCGACCAGCGCGAAGCCCGGGGGCAGCAGCCCCCGGTTCGCGAGGTCGTACACCGCGGGCATGAGCTTCTTGCGCGACAGGTCGCCCGTGACCCCGAAGATGATGAGGCTCGAAGGCCCCGCGATGCGGTTCAGCCGGTAGTCGTTGGCGGAGCGCAGCGGATTGTGCCCCGCACTGATCTTGGCCGGTTCCATACCGTGTCCTGTCTGCCGGCTCAGTCGAGCGCGCCCCGGATGGTCGCGAGCTGCGCGGCCGGATCCGAGAGCGTGAGCGTCAGCACCGGGCGGTCGTGCTCGGCGAGCACGCTCGCGTCGCCCGACGCCTGCGCGGCGATCAGCTGGCCGAACGTGAACGGGCGCTCCGGGATCGCGAGATCCTCGACCGGATGCTGCGTGAGCTGCAGGAAGACGCCGACCGCGGGTCCCCCCTTGTGGAACTGCCCGGTCGAGTGTAGGAACCGCGGGCCCCAGCCGAACGTCACGGGACGCCCGGAGCGCGCCGCGAGCAGGTCGCGAAGCTCCGCGTACTCGGGGTGCGCGACGCGGTCGAGGTACGCCTGGATCGAGATGTAGCCATGCTCGGGCAGCTCGTCGAGCAGCACGTCGATCGCCGAGAGCAGGTCGCTCGAGGCGCCGATCACGTCGGGCGTGCCGCGGACCTCGATGCCATCGGCGACGAACGCGGCCGGCTCGGGAGCCGGTCGCGCGTCGAGCAGACCGCGCGCGGCCACCTTCGCGGACTCGACGTCGGGCTGGTCGAACGGGTTGATGCCGAGCAGACGCCCCGCGACCGCGGTCGCGTACTCCCAGACGAGCAGCTGCGCGCCGAGCGTGCCCGAGACGCGGATCTCGCCGTCCTCGCCGGCGAACACGTCGTCGCCCGCGTCGGCGACCAGGCGCACGACCTGGACGTCGGGCAGGCCGGCCGTGAGCTCGGGTGCCCCGCGGTCGACCACGACGGGCAGCAGGCCCCTGCCCTCCTTGCCCGTGGACTCGGCGATGAGCTGCTCGGCCCAGTCGGCGAAGCCCACGATGTGGGTGCCGTCGGCGACGATCACGAGCTTGTCGCGGAGCGGCTCGGTCGCGGCGATCGCCGCGCCGAGGATCAGCCCGGGGTTCGAGTCCGCGTCGATCGCGAGCGAGAGCTCGATGGTCTCGGCCTCGTCGAGGATCTCGTCGATGTTGACCCCCGCGAGTCCCGACGGCACGAGGCCGAACGCGGTGAGGGCCGAGTACCGGCCGCCCACGTCCGGGTCCGCGTTGAACACGCGGTAGCCCGCGGCGCGCGCCGACTCGTCGAGCGGCGAGCCTGGGTCGGTCACGACGACGATGCGCTCGGCCGGGTCGATGCCCGCGTCGCGGAACGCCTGCTCGTAGACCCGGCGCTGGCTGTCGGTCTCGACGGTCGAGCCCGACTTCGAGGAGACGACGAGGGCCGACGACGCGAGACGCTCGGCGAGCGCGGCCCGGACCTGCCCGGGCTCGGTCGAGTCGAGCACCGTGAGGTGGGCCCCGGTCGTCCGCGTGATGACCTCGGGCGCGAGCGAGGACCCGCCCATGCCCGCGAGCACGATGTGGTCGACGCCCTTGGCGCGGAGCTCGTCGCGGAGCGCCGTGATCTCGGGCACCAGCGGGCGCGAGATCGCGACGGCCTCGGTCCAGCCGAGGCGCTTGGCCGACTCGGCCTCCGCCGCGGGACCCCACAGCGCGGGGTCCTGTGCGGTGATGCCCGAGGCGACCCGGTCGGCGACGAGCCCGGGGAGTGCGCGGCGCACCGCCTCGGCGGCGGGGCCGCTCACGGAGATGCGGAAGCTCATCGCGCCGCCTCCAGCGCCTCACGGACGGTGCCGAGCAGCTCGTTCCAGGAGACGATGAACTTCTCGACGCCCTCGCGCTCGAGAAGCGCCGTGACCTCGTCGTAGTCGACGCCCACGCGGGCCAGCGCATCGAGCACCTCGCCCGCGTCGCGGTAGGCGCCCGTGACGGTGTCGCCGAGGATCTCGCCGTGGTCGAACGTGGCCTCGAGCGTCTTCTCGGGCATGGTGTTCACGACGCCGCGCGCGACGAGCTCGGTCACGTACAGCGTGTCGGGCAGCGCCGGGTCCTTGACCCCCGTCGACGCCCAGAGCGGCCGCTGGCGGTTCGCGCCGGCCTCGAGCAGCGCGGTGGCCCGCTCGCTCGAGAAGACCTCGCCGAACAGCTCGTAGGCGAGGCGCGCGTTCGCGAGGCCCGCGCGGCTCTTCAGCGCGAGCGCCTCGTCGGTGCCGATCGCGGTGAGCCGCTTGTCGATCTCGGTGTCGACGCGCGACACGAAGAACGACGCGACCGAGTGGATCGTCGACAGGTCGTGGCCGTTGGCCTTCGCGGCCTCGAGGCCCGCGAGGTAGGCCTCCATGACCTGGCGGTAGCGCTCGAGGCTGAAGATCAGCGTCACGTTGACGCTGATGCCGGCCGCGATCGTCTCGCGGATCGCGTCGAGGCCCTCGACGGTCGCGGGGATCTTGATCATGACGTTCGGCCGGTCGACCTTGGCCCAGAGGGCCTTGGCCGACTCGATCGTGCCCGCGGTGTCGTGCGCGAGGTCGGGAGCGACCTCGATCGACACGCGGCCGTCGTAGCCGTCGGTGCGGGCGAACACCGGCTGGAACACGTCGGCGGCGTCGCGGACGTCGTCGGTCGTGATCTCGAACACGGCCGTGTCGACGTCGGCGCCCTGCTCGGCCAGCGTGTGCAGCTGGTCGGCGTAGGCCGCGCCGTTCGCGAGCGCGCCCGCGAAGATCGTCGGGTTGGTCGTGACGCCGACGACGTCGCGCTCGGCGATGAGACGCGCGAGGTCGCCGGAGGCGATCCGCTGGCGCGACAGGTCGTCGAGCCAGATGCTGACGCCGGCCTCGGAGAGTGCGGCGGTGGGAGTGGTGCTCATGGAACTCATGTCTCCTTCTGCTCGCTCAGGCGGCGGCGAGCGATTCCTTCGCGGCGGCGACGACGGCTTCCGTCGTGATGCCGAACTCGCGGAACAGGGTCTTGTAGTCGGCGGATGCGCCGAAGTGCTCGATCGAGACGCTGCGGCCGCGGTCGCCCACGTACGCCCGCCAGGTCAGCGCGAGGCCGGCCTCGACCGAGACGCGCGCGGTCACCGAGGCCGGCAGCACCGATTCGCGGTACGCGGCGTCCTGCTCCTCGAACCATTCGAGGCTCGGCGCCGACACCACGCGCACCTGCACGCCCTCGGCGGCGAGCTGCTCGCGGGCCTCGAGCGCGATCTGCAGCTCGGAGCCCGTCGCGATGATGATGAGCTCGGGAGTGCCCGACGGTGCCTCGGCGATCACGTAGGCGCCCTTCGCGACGTTCGCCGCGGACGCGAGCACGTCACCGGATGCCTCGCCCGCACCACGCTCGAACACGGGGATGTTCTGACGGGTGAGCGCGAGGCCGGCAGGGCCGCCGCGGCGGCGCAGCACCTCGAGCCACGCGTACGCGACCTCGTTGGCGTCACCGGGGCGCACGACCGTGAAGTTCGGGATCGCGCGGAGCGTCGCGAGCTGCTCGATCGGCTGGTGCGTCGGGCCGTCCTCGCCGAGCGCGACCGAGTCGTGCGTCCAGACGAAGATCGACGGGATGTCCATCAGCGCCGACAGGCGCACCGAGGGGCGCATGTAGTCGCTGAAGATCAGGAACGTGCCGCCGAACGCGCGGGTCGGGCCGTGCAGGACGATGCCGTTCACGATCGCGGCCATGGCGTGCTCGCGGATGCCGAAGTGCAGCACGCGCCCGTAGGGGTTGCCCGAGAACTCGTGCGTCGACCACTGCTCGGGGATGAACGAGGCCGCGTCGTTGATCGTCGTGAGGTTCGACTCGGCGAGATCGGCCGAACCGCCCCACAGCTCGGGAAGCTGCGCCGCGAGCGCGTTGATGACCTTGCCCGACGCCGCGCGCGTCGAGACGTCCTTGCCCGGTTCGAAGACGGGCAGCGCCGCCTCGATGCCCTCGGGCAGCTCGCCGGCCAGGAGGCGGTCGAGCAGCGCCTTGCGCTCGGGGTTCGCCTCGGCCCACGCGTCGAACGAGCGCTGCCACTCGGCGTGCTCGGCCGCACCGCGCTCACGCGACGCGCGCGTGTGCGCGATGACGTCGTCGGCGACCGCGAAGTGCTGCTCGGGGTCGAAGCCGAGCACCTTCTTGGTGGCCGCGAGCTCGTCGGCGCCGAGCGCCGAGCCGTGGATCTTGCCCGTGTTCTGCTTGCCGGGCGACGGCCAGCCGATGATGGTCTTCAGGATGATGATCGACGGCTGGTCGGTCTCGCCCTTCGCGGCCTCGATCGCGGCGTGCAGCTCGGCGACGTCCTCGACGTACTGGCCGGTCTTCTTCCAGTCCACGGTCTGCACGTGCCAGCCGTACGCCTCGTACCGCTTGGCGACGTCCTCGGTGAACGCGATGTTCGTGTCGTCCTCGATCGAGATCTGGTTCGCATCGTAGATGACGACGAGGTTGCCGAGCTGCTGGTGCCCGGCGAGCGACGAGGCCTCGCTCGTGACGCCCTCTTCGAGGTCGCCGTCGCTGGCGATCACGTAGACGAAGTGGTCGAACGGGCTCTGGCCCGCCGGAGCATCCGGGTCGAAGAGCCCGCGCTCGAACCGCTGGGCGTAGGCGAACCCGACCGCGGACGCGAGGCCCTGGCCGAGCGGGCCGGTCGTGATCTCGACGCCCTTGGTGTGACCGTACTCGGGGTGTCCAGGGGTCAGCGACCCCCACGTGCGCAGTGCCTCGAGGTCGCTCAGCTCGAGGCCGGACCCCTCCAGGTAGAGCTGCACGTACTGGGTCAGCGAGCTGTGTCCGGCCGAGAGGATGAAGCGGTCCCGACCGAGCCAGTGGGTGTCGTTGGGGTCGCGCCGCATGACCTTCTGGAAGAGCAGGTACGCCGCGGGAGCGAGGCTCATCGCGGTGCCGGGGTGCCCGTTGCCGACCTTCTCGACCGCGTCCGCGGCGAGCACGCGCGCGGTGTCCACGGCGCGGTCGTCGATGGGATCCCATTGCAGAGTTGCCACGAGGTGGTGTTCCTTCCGATCGTGGCGGTGTCAGGGGAGACCTCGGCCCCCCAGGACCCGCCGGGAAACGTCTCGGCGCGGTGGAGCCCGGCGGCTGGTGCGGCAGGTGCGTCGCTGGGTGGACGGCACATGGGTTCCGCGCCGCCGGGCGCGCTGGTCTCAGCATATCGATTCGGGCATGCCCGTGACGGCCCTTGACGCCTCGCGCGCGCCGACCCCGGCCGTCGCAGGGCTCGCGGGACGGTAGCCTAGACTCGAGAACGCCCGTGTGCCTTCGCGTGCGCCCGGGCGCCGGAGTAGAGGAACGATGCAGGCATCCGTACAGACCCGTGACGCTCGACCGGCGTCGACCCTTCGCCGGAAGATCGGCGCCTATGTCGCGCTGACCAAGCCCCGGGTGATCGAGTTGCTGCTGGTCGTCACGGCGCCGACGATGATCCTCGCCCAGCAGGGTCTGCCCGATCTCTGGCTGCTGCTCGCAACGCTCATCGGCGGTGCGATGAGCGCCGGCTCGGCCGGCGCGTTCAACTGCTACATCGACCGCGACATCGACCGCGTCATGCAGCGCACGAAGAACCGGCCCCTGGTGACCGGCGAGCTCACCGACCGGCAGGCGCTCGTGTTCGCGTACGCGCTCGGCGCGGCCTCCATCGCGTGGCTCTGGGTCTTCACCAACTGGGTCGCCGCCGCGCTCTCGCTCGGCGCGATCCTGCTCTACGTCGTCTTCTACAGCCTGATCCTGAAGCGCCGCACGGCGCAGAACATCGTGTGGGGCGGCGTCGCCGGCTGCATGCCCGTGCTGATCGGCTGGGCCGCGGTGACGGGCGACCTCAGCTGGCCGCCGTTCATCCTGTTCCTGATCATCTTCCTCTGGACCCCGCCGCACTACTGGCCGCTGTCGATGAAGTACCAGGCCGACTACAAGGCCGCGGGCGTGCCGATGCTCGCGGTCGTGCGCGGCCGCGCACAGGTCGGGCTGCAGGTCATCCTCTACGCGTGGGCGACCGTGGCGTGCTCGCTGCTGCTCATCCCGGTCGCGGGCATGGGGCTCGTCTACACGGCGACCGCGCTCGTCACGGGCGGCTGGTTCATCTACGAGACGCACCGCCTCTACAACCTCGCGATCCGGCACGAGCAGGTCTCGCCCATGCGCGTGTTCCACGGCTCGATCGTGTACCTGTCGCTGCTGTTCCTCGCCGTCGGCATCGACCCGCTGCTGCCCTTCTAGCGTTCGCCGCCTGCAACATGCGCCGAGTGATACCGGAGCGGCGCGAGTGTTCGCCGGAATCGGCGTCGTTCGTGCTGCTTCGGTAACACTCGGGGCCTAGCGACGGCGCCGCGCATGGGGGTCAGGCGATGACGGATGCCTCAGTGGGCTCCACCGCGCGCACCGGGCGCTTCAGCTGCAGGATGAACACGGTCATGGCGGCCGCGGTGAGCGCCGCGAGCACCATGTGGATGCCGACGAGCACCGGCGGCAGCCCCGTGCGCGCCTGGATGAGGCCGACGGCGACCTGCACGAGCACGCTGCCGAGCAGCACGAGCGACCAGCGGCGCGTCGGCAGCCCGAGGCGCCACGCGGCGGTCACGAGCACGACGACGAGCGCGAAGACCGCGTACCCGGGCCATGCGTGGACGTGTTCGAGCAGTTCGGCGTTGAAGCCGTTGCGCCCGGCGTCGGCGTCGCCCGAGTGCGGGCCGGCGCCCGTGGTCAGCACGCCGAAGACGATGGAGACGGCCAGGGCGGCGCTCGTGAGGTGCGTGAGCCCGGCGTACCAGCCGGGCACGGCGCGCTCGCGCGGGCCCGGCGTCGTGTCCAGCCGGGCGAGGAACGCCGCGGTGACGCAGACGAGCAGCAGCGACGACACGTAGTGGAAGCCGACGATGAACGGGTTCAGGCCCATCCAGACCGTGATGCCGCCGACGATCGCCTGGGCGACGACGCCGCCGCCGACGATCAGGGCGAGCGTCCAGAGGTCGCGGCGGGTGCTGCGCAGCCGCCAGAGCAGGACGATGACGATGACAGCCAGGATCCCGACGACGCCCGTCATGAGCCGGTTGCCGAACTCGATGATGCCGTGGATGCCCATCTCGGGCGTGGCGATGAGGGAGTCGTGCGTGCACAGCGGCCAGGTCGGGCAGCCGAGGCCCGAGCTCGTGAGCCTGACGGCGCCGCCCGTGGCGATGATGATCGTCTCCGCGAGGAACGACAACCAGGCGAAGGTGCGGATCCGCCCGTCGATGCGGTCGGGGAGCCAGGCGACGAAGCGGTGCACGGGGGAGTTCCTCACTGGGGTCCGTGGCCTGTGACGGTACCGAGAGTCGAGGGCGACGGTCGGCAGGACCCTGTAGACTTGATGGGTTGAGGCATCCGCTCGACGCGCGGAATGACGCGTCCTGCAGATCCGTTAGACATCTTAGGTTCGCAATGGAGCCGCCCGCACATCACCCCCGATCGCCCGCACCTCGACGCGCGAGGGGGCGTGAGCCGGACTGATATCCGGTTGCAGGGAGGAGAAGAGGAGCACATGACGGACGTACTGATCGACCGCCCCGAGCTGGAGAGTCTCGGCGTCTACGAGTTCGGCTGGGCCGACTCCGACAGCGCGGGGGCATCCGCCCGCCGTGGCCTGTCCGAGGCCGTGGTCACCGACATCTCGGGTCTGAAGAACGAGCCGGAGTGGATGCTGCAGCGACGGCTCCGCGCGCTGCAGCTCTTCGACCGCAAGCCGATGCCCAGCTGGGGCGCCGACCTGTCGGAGATCGACTTCGACAACATCAAGTACTTCGTCCGCTCCACCGAGAAGCAGGCCCAGACCTGGGAAGACCTTCCGGAGGACATCCGCAACACCTATGAGCGGCTCGGCATCCCCGAGGCCGAGCGCCAGCGCCTCGTCGCGGGCGTCGCCGCGCAGTACGAGTCCGAGGTCGTCTACCACCAGATCCGTGAAGATCTGGAGGAGCAGGGCGTCATCTTCCTCGACACCGACACCGCGCTGCGCGAGCACCCCGAGATCTTCGAGGAGTACTTCGGCACGGTCATCCCGGCCGGCGACAACAAGTTCGCCGCGCTGAACACCGCGGTGTGGTCGGGCGGCTCATTCGTCTACGTGCCGAAGGGCGTGCACGTCGAGATCCCGCTGCAGGCGTACTTCCGCATCAACACCGAGAACATGGGCCAGTTCGAGCGGACCCTGATCATCGCCGACGAAGACAGCTACGTGCACTACATCGAGGGCTGCACGGCGCCGATCTACAAGTCCGACTCGCTGCACTCGGCCGTCGTCGAGATCATCGTGAAGAAGAACGCCCGCGTGCGCTACACGACGATCCAGAACTGGTCGAACAACGTGTACAACCTCGTCACCAAGCGCGCGGTCGCGCACGAGGGCGCCACCATGGAGTGGATCGACGGCAACATCGGCTCCAAGGTGACCATGAAGTACCCGTCGATCTTCCTCATGGGCGAGCACGCCAAGGGCGAGACGCTGTCGGTCGCGTTCGCGGGCCCCGGCCAGCACCAGGACGCGGGCGCGAAGATGATCCACATGGCGCCGCACACGCAGTCGTCGATCGTGTCGAAGTCGATCGCGCGCGGCGGCGGCCGTGCGGGCTACCGCGGCGAGGTCCGCGTCGACGCGAACGCGCACCACTCGGCGAACACCGTGCGCTGCGACGCGCTGCTCGTCGACACCATCTCGCGCTCCGACACCTACCCGGCGATCGACATCCGCGTCGACGACGTGCACCTCGGTCACGAGGCGACGGTCTCGAAGGTGAGCGAGGAGCAGCTGTTCTACCTCATGTCCCGCGGTCTGCCCGAAGACGAGGCCATGGCCATGATCGTGCGCGGCTTCATCGAGCCGATCGCGCGCGAGCTGCCCATGGAGTACGCGATGGAACTCAACAAGCTCATCGAGATGGGCATGGAAGGGTCGGTGGGCTGATCTTGTCCGCAGCACTGCAGAGCACAGCCATGCCTACCGCGGAGCAGCACGGTCTCCGCGCGCACTCCGACACCCTCGTCCCCGTGCAGACCCGCTCCGAGCGGTTCCGCTCGACCGACGTCGCCGACTTCGCGCCCGTCACGGGTCGCGAGCACGAGTGGAAGCTCTCGCCCGTCGCGGTCTTCGCGGACCTCACGGGCGGCGAGCTCGACGGGTCACGCCTCACGATCGAGTCGACCGACGCCGCGGGCGTGACCGTCTCCTGGATCGGTCGCGACGACCCCCGCATCGGCACGGCCGGCGCGCCGGAGGAGCGCGCGTCCGCGAACGCCTGGTCGGGCTTCGGCGAGGCCATGCTCGTCTCGGTCGACGGCGAGGACGAGAAGGTCGTCACCGTCACGCGCGACGGCCTGGGCTCCGCGCCGCGCGCCGCGCACACGATCATCGAGGCGGCGCCCAACAGCCGCGGCCTGATCGTGCTCCGCGGCACGGGCGACGCCCGCCTCAGCGAGAACGTCGAGATCCTCGTCGGCGAGGGCGCGAACCTCACGGTCGTGTCGCTCCAGGAGTGGACCGACGAGTCGGTGCACCTCGCGAGCCACTTCGCACGCATCGCGCGCGACGCGAAGCTCAAGCACATCGTCGTTTCGCTCGGCGGCAAGGTCGTGCGGGTGAACCCGTCGACCCACCTCGCCGAGCAGGGCGGCGACGTCGAGGCGCTCGGCCTGTACTTCTCCGACGCGGGGCAGCACCTCGAGCAGCAGGTGTACGTGCACCACGACGCCCCGCACACCCGCTCGCGCGTGACCTACAAGGGCGCGCTGCAGGGCGATGGCGCGCGCAGCGTCTGGATCGGCGACGTGCTCATCGGCAACGCCGCGACCGGCACCGACAGCTACGAGCAGAACCGCAACCTCGTGCTCACCGACGGCACGCGCGCCGACTCGATCCCGAACCTCGAGATCGAGACCGGTGACATCGCGGGCGCGGGCCACGCGTCGGCGACCGGCCGGTTCGACGACGAGCAGCTCTTCTACCTCATGGCCCGCGGCATCCGCGAGGACGAGGCGCGACGTCTCGTCGTGCGCGGCTTCCTCACCGAGGTCGTGCAGCAGATCGGGTCGCCCGAGCTCGAGGAGCGCCTCATCGCCGCGCTCGAGGCCGAACTGCAAGGGAACTGACGTGGCATCCGTTCGTGTCTGCGGTGTCGACGACCTGGCCGAGAACCAGGCGTCGCGTTTCGTCGTCGACGGCGTGCCCATCGCCGTCGTGAAGGACGCGGCCGGCGACATCTTCGCGATCGGCGACACCTGCACGCACGGCGACATCTCCCTCGCCGAAGGCTTCGTCGAGGACGACACGCTCGAGTGCTGGGCCCACGGCTCGAAGTTCTCGCTGCACACCGGCAAGCCGCTCACGCTCCCCGCCTACGAGCCCGTCCCCGTCTACCGGGTCGAGATCGTCGACGAGGGCGTGCACATCGATCCCACGGTCACCCTGACCGTCTGAACCCAAACCTGCCGAGAAGCCCGTCCGGCCGTGCGGCAGACCTCCGACTGAAAGAGAATCCCCCCACATGTCCGTGCTCGAGATCAAGAACCTGCACGTCAACGTCGAGACCGACCAGGGCACCCGCGAGATCCTCCGCGGCGTCGACCTGGTCATCAACGAGGGCGAGATCCACGCCATCATGGGCCCGAACGGCTCAGGCAAGTCGACCCTCGCCTACACGATCGCCGGCCACCCGAAGTACACGGTCGTCGACGGCGAGATCCTGCTCGACGGCGAGAACGTCCTCGAGATGTCGGTCGACGAGCGCGCCCGCGCCGGCCTGTTCCTCGCGATGCAGTACCCCGTCGAGATCCCCGGCGTGACCGTCACCAACTTCCTGCGCACCGCCAAGACCGCGATCGACGGTGAGGCACCCGCCATCCGCACCTGGCTGAAGGACGTGCGCGGCGCCATGGAGAACCTCAAGATGGACCAGGCGTTCGCCGAGCGCAACGTCAACGAGGGCTTCTCGGGCGGTGAGAAGAAGCGCAACGAGATCCTCCAGCTCGAGCTGCTGAAGCCCAAGTTCGCGGTGCTCGACGAGACCGACTCGGGCCTTGACGTGGACGCGCTCAAGGTCGTCTCCGAGGGCGTCAACCGGGCGCACCAGGCGTCCGGTCTCGGCGTCCTGCTGATCACGCACTACACGCGCATCCTCCGCTACATCAAGCCCGATCACGTGCACGTGTTCGTCGCGGGCAGGATCGCCGAGCAGGGCGGCCCCGAGCTGGCCGACCGGCTCGAAGAAGAGGGCTACGACCGCTACGTCACCCAGTCGGCGTAGGCTGGCAGCATGGTCACGTCACTGGCTCCTGAGAAGTTCGATCAGGTCACCGAGGCGCTGAAAGACGTCGTCGACCCCGAGCTCGGCGTCAATGTCGTCGACCTCGGACTCATCTACGACCTCGGCTGGGACGACGAGCACGACGCGCTCGTCATCCACATGACGCTGACGAGCGCGGGCTGCCCGCTCACCGACGTCCTCGAAGAGCAGACCGGTGAGGCGCTCGACGGCATCGTGGACGCGTTCCGCATCAACTGGGTGTGGATGCCGCCGTGGGGCCCCGAGCGCATCACCGACGACGGGCGCGACATGATGCGCGCCCTGGGCTTCGCGATCTGAGATGACCGCGCCGCGCGAGGCATCCGGTGCCCGCCGTGTCGTGTACACGCATGGGCACCACGACAGCGTGCTGCGCTCGCATGCCTGGCGGACCGCGGAGAACTCGGCGGCCTACCTGCTCCCGCACCTGGAAGCCGGGTCTCGGGTCCTCGACGTCGGCAGCGGGCCTGGCACGATCACGCTCGATCTCGCGCGCCGGGCGCGTCCCGGCGAGGTCATCGGGGTGGATGCCTCGGCGGAGGTCGTGGCGCAGGCGAACGGCCTCGCCGAGAGTGAGGGCGTGCCGAACGTCGCGTTCCAGACCGGCGACGCCTACGCGCTCGAGTTCCCCGACGACTCGTTCGACGTCGTGCACGCGCACCAGGTGCTGCAGCACCTCGGTCGTCCGGTCGATGCGCTGCGCGAGTGGCGGCGGGTGCTGAGGCCCGGGGGGCTCCTGGCCGTGCGTGACGTCGACTACGGCGGCGTGATCGTCGAGCCGCCGCTGCCCGCCCTCACCAGGTGGCTCGAGCTCTACCACTCGGTGGCAGCGTGGAACGGCGGCGAGCCCGACGCGGGGCGGAAGCTCACGCGCTGGGTCCGCGAGGCGGGATTCCGTGACCTCGAGGCATCCGGCAGCGTGTGGGTCTTCGCGACCGAGCTCGACCGCGAGTGGTGGGGCGGCGCGTGGGCGCAGCGCGTGACCGAGTCCTCGTTCGCGGCGCACGCGATCGAGTCGGGCCACGCCGGTCCTGCCGAACTGGCCTCGATCGCCGAGGCGTGGCGGTCGTGGGCGGCGGATCCCGACGGATGGCTGCTGATGCCGCACGGCGAGGTGCTGGCCCGCGCCTGACGCGGATGCGACGTCGCCAGTCGTCGGCACGATCCGGCGACATGCCGATCCCTGAGCGCCGTGGCCGGCGCGTCGAGCAGATCTGCCGACGACTCGCAGAGCGGCGCGGCGCTCCCGGCCGGTGCTACCAGTCCTCGTCGGCGTCGTGCGCGTCAGCGAGGGTCTCGCGGACGGTCGTGCCGTCGTCGAGCTCGGCGATCGGGCGGTTCTCGAGCCAGGTGAGCGTCCAGTGCCGGCCCGAGCCGTCGGCGTGGCGGGCCTCGGCGTCGGCGATGCGTGCGCGGAGGTCGGGGGGCACCGAGGCGGGCGGTTCGGCGCCGAAGGGCCAGCGGGTACCGAGCCGCATCAGACGCCCAGGTCGTACCAGACCCAGTCGGCGCGACGGCCGAGCGAGTCGTAGAGCTTCTGCGCTGGCGCGTTGTCGGCCGCGGTGATCCAGCTGACCCGGCCCGAGCCGCGTTCGGCCGACCGGGCGTGCACGTACTCGATGAGCGCACGGCCGACGCCGCCCCCTCGCGTGTCCTCGGCGACGAACAGGTCGTCGAGGAAGTAGGCGAGCGTGCCCGTGAGGCTGTCCGGCACGGGCCGGAAGTGCGCGAGCCCGACCGGGGTGCCCTCCTCGTCGACCGCGAGCGCCGCCTCGAACGGGTTCGCGGGGTCGCGCAGCCACGTCCAGACGGTGAGCGCCTTCCGGTCGTCGAGACCCTCCTTGTAGAACGTGCAGTAGTTCTCGAAGAGGGGCAGCCAGCCGAAGAAGTCCTCATCGGCCGCGGGCCTGATCTCGTATGCCATGGTGATCTCCTCTGTGTGTCTTCGGTCCCGCGTTCAGCCGGCCTGGTCGAGCTCGACCTCGCGGACCGTGAGCTCGTCGCCGTCGGCGAACTCGAGTGTGCCGATGCGACCCACCGCGCGCAGGTCGCCCGCGACCGACTCGAGGAGCCGGACCGCATCGGCGGGGCCCTCGATCACGGCGCGCGTGACGGGCGTCTTCTGCGAGGCCTTCGCATCCGTCTTCGCTCGACGGATGCCCGTGAGGGCGATGCCCGCGAGCTCGAGCAGCTCCACGCCGGCGTCGCCGCGTGCGGCGAGCTCCTCGGCCTCGGGCCACGACGCGGTGTGCACCGAGCCCTCGTTCGACCAGCTCCAGGCCTCCTCGGCCGCGAACGGGATGACCGGGGCGAACAGCCGCACGAGCACCCGCAGTGCGGTCTTGAGCGCGGCGACGGCTGACGCCTGCTCGGTGCTCGGCTCACCGTAGGCGCGCTCCTTGACGAGCTCGAGGTAGTCGTCGCAGAACGTCCAGAAGAATGTCTCGGCGACCTCGAGGGCGCGCGCGTGGTCGTAGCCGTCGAGCGCACGCGTGGCCTGGCCGACCACGTTCGCGAGCGCCGCGAGCATGCTGCGGTCGACCGGCTCGGTGACCGGTGCGTCGGCCGTGCCCTCGAAGCCGAGGATGAACTTCGCCGCGTTCAGCACCTTGATCGCGAGGCGCCGCCCGATCTTGACCTGCGTCGGGTTCTGCGGGTCGAACGCCGCATCGGTGCCGAGCCGGCTCGACGCCGCCCAGTACCGGACCGCGTCCGATCCGTGCTGCTCGAGCAGGCCGGCGGGCGTGACGACATTGCCCTTCGACTTCGACATCTTCTTGCGATCGGGGTCGACGATGAAGCCCGAGATCGCGGCGTTGGCCCACGGAGCGACGCCGTGCTCGAGCTCGGCGCGCAGCGTCGTCGAGAACAGCCAGGTCCGGATGATGTCCTGACCCTGGGGGCGAAGCGAGTACGGGAACACCAGGTCGAACAGCTCGGGGTCGCGCTCCCAGCCGCCCGCGAGCTGCGGGGTGAGCGAGCTCGTCGCCCACGTGTCCATGACGTCGTGCTCGCCGATGAATCCGCCGGCCGCGCCGCGCTGCGCCTCGTCGTACCCGGGCGCGGGAGTGGACGACGGGTCGACGGGCAGCATCTCCCGCGTCGCGACGATGGGCTCGTCGTAGACGGGCTCGCCTTCGGCGTCGACGGGGTACCAGACGGGAATCGGCACGCCGAAGAACCGCTGACGGGAGATCAGCCAGTCGCCGGACAGGCCGCCGACCCAGTTCTCGTAGCGGACGCGCATAAACTCGGGGTGCCAGCCCATCTCGCGGCCGCGTTCGAGCAGGCGCTCCTTGAGCGGCTCGTCGCGCGCGCCGTTCACGATGTACCACTGCCGCGTCGACACGATCTCGAGCGGACGGTCGCCTTTCTCGAAGTACTTGACCGGGTGCGTGATCGGCTTCGGGTCGGCCAGCAGATCGCCCGATTCACGCAGCAGCTCGACCACGGCCTGCTTGGCCGAGAACGCGGTCTTGCCGGCGAGCTGGGCGTAGGCGTCCCGGCCGGCCTCCGACTCGATCGCGGCCGGCGGCTCGGCGATGATGCGCCCGTCGAACCCGATGATCGCGCGGTTCGGCAGGTCGAGCTCGCGCCACCACACCACATCGGTGACGTCACCGAACGTGCAGATCATGGCGATGCCCGTGCCCTTGTCCTTCTGCGCGAGGTGGTGGGCGACCACGGGGACCTCGACGCCGAACACGGGTGTCGTGACGGTGCTGCCGAAGAGCGGCTGGTAGCGCTCGTCGTCGGGGTGCGCGACGAGGGCGACGCATGCGGGGATGAGCTCGGGGCGGCTGGTCTCGATCTCGATCGTGCCGCCGTCCGGACGGTGGAACGAGATGCGGTGGTAGTGGCCGGGCTGCTCGCGGTCCTCGAGCTCGGCCTGGGCGACCGCCGTGCGGAAGGTCACGTCCCACAGGGTCGGGGCCAGCGCCTGGTACGCCTCGCCGCGTTCGACGTTGCGGACGAACGCCAGCTGCGAGGTGAACAGCGCCTCGTCGGCGATCGTGCGGTACGACTGTGTCCAGTCGACGGAAAGGCCGAGCGTGCGCCACAGCGCCTCGAACTGCTGCTCGTCCTCGACGGTCAGCCGTTCGCAGAGCTCGATGAAGTTCCGGCGCGAGATCGGCACCTGGTCGGCGGCCTTCACGCTCTTGCCCTCGCCACCCTCGAACGGCGGGGTGAAGCCCGCGTCGTAGGGCAGCGTCGGGTCGCAGCGCACGCCGTAGTAGTTCTGCACACGGCGCTCGGTGGGCAGGCCGTTGTCGTCCCAGCCCATCGGGTAGAAGACGCTCCGGCCGCGCATGCGCTGGTAGCGCGCCATGACGTCGGTGTGCGTGTACGAGAAGACGTGCCCGATGTGCAGCGAGCCCGACGCGGTCGGCGGGGGCGTGTCGATCGAGTAGATGTTCTCGCGGGTCGCGGAGTCGCGGTCGAACCGGTAGGTGCCGCCCTGCTCCCAGACGCCGCCCCATTTGGCTTCGAGGCCCTCGAGGGCCGGCTTGTCGGGAATGCGCGGGGTGTCGGTCATGATGCTCCGGTTCGGTATGTGCGGCACCGAGTCCATAGGGGTGCCTGAATGTACGACGCTCCAGCCTAGCGGACGGGCCGGACGCGATGGCGGCGCCGCCTGCCGCGCCAGTTCACGTCCGGCGCGCCATGCCCGACCGTCGCGCCACTCCACGCCTGCCGCGCCAGTTCACGTCCGCCGCGCCATGCCCGACCGATCGCGCCACCCAGGACTGTCGTACGGGGCGCGGGCGGTCGCGGGTGGCGCGGGCGAGGGATCGGGCGGTGGCACCGAGCGCGTGCCGGGGTCAGCTCGGGAGGGCGGTGGCGAGCGTCGGGCGGTCGCGGAGGAGCTGCGCGGTGTACGGATCCGCCGGTGCGTCGAAGACGTGTGCGGTGTCGCCGGACTCGACGACCGCACCGTCGCGCAACACGAGCACGCGGTCGGCGACGTGCCGGACGACCCCGAGGTCGTGCGAGACGAACAGGTACGCGAGCCCGCGTTCGCGCTGAAGCCGGTCGAGCAGGTCGAGGACGCGCGCCTGCACCGTGACGTCGAGCGCCGACACTGGCTCGTCGAGCACGAGCACCTCGGGATCGGCCGCGAGCGCGCGCGCGATCGCGACCCGCTGCCGCTGCCCGCCGGAGAGCGAGGTCGGCGCCCGGTCGGCGACGGTCGCATCGAGCCCGACGTCGGCGAGCAGCCGGGTGACGCGGGCCGAACGGCCGACTCCTGCCGCCTCGCGCGGGAGCGCGTCGGCGAGGGCACGGCCGACCGGCCACCGGGGGTCGAAGCTCGAGGCGGTGTCCTGTGCGACCAGGCCGATGCGCCGCCGGCCGGGCCGGCGGCGCCGTTCGGATGCGTCGCTCCACGGCTGTCCGAACACCTCGACGCTGCCCGCGTCGGGCGTGTCGAGCCCGAGCACGATCCGCGCGAGCGTGGTCTTGCCCGACCCGGACTCGCCCACGACCCCCAGCGTCGCGCCCGGCCACAGCTCGAATCCGACGTCGTCGAGCGCGACGCGCTCACCGAACGCTTTCCGGAGGCCGGTCGCGACGACGGCGGGCACCGTTTGTGCCGGGGAGCCGCCGGCGGCCGCGCGTGCTTCGCCGGCCGCGACCGCGGCCGCACGCGCTGCCTCTGGAGCCCTCGTCGTATCGCCAGGCACACGTATGCGCGGCGGGTGCGCTGCGGCGTCGGCGTGCGCTCGGACCTCGTCGGGCGCATCCGTTCGCGCATCGGGTGCGCACACCGGGTCGGGCGCGTGCGCGTCGTCCACGCTGACGGCGTGGGTGACCGGCATCGCAGTCTCGGAGGCCTCGGTCTCGGCCGATGCGCGCCGGGGCGGAAGCGCGGCCGCGGCGACGAGCTCGCGCGTGTAGGCCGTCTGCGGCTCGGCCAGCAGCCGCGTTGCTCTGCCTCGTTCGACGATCCGGCCGTCCCGCATGACGAGCACGTGGTCGGCGATCTCGGCGACGACGGCGAGATCGTGGCTGATCAGCACCACGCCCGTGCCGGCGGCCTTCAGCCGGTCGAGCTCGTCGAGCACCCGGCGCTGCACCGAGGCGTCGAGCGCGGTGGTCGGCTCGTCGGCGATCAGCACCGGCGGGTCGAGCACGATCGCCGACGCGATGAGCGCACGCTGACGGAGGCCGCCCGAGAGCTCGCCGCTGCGCTGGCGCGCGCGGACCTCGGGATCGGGCATGCCGACACGGACGAGTGCATCGATCACGCGTGCCGCCCGCGCGTTCGCGGGAAGCCGGCGGTGCAGGCGCGCCGCATCGGCGATCTCGCGTCCGATGGGACGAAGCGGATCGAGTGACACGAGCGCGTCCTGCAGCACGAGCCCGATGCGCTCGCCGCGGATCCGGCGCCACTGCCGCGGCGCGAGCCCGCGCAGGTCCCGGCCCTCGAGCTCGAGGCGCGTCGCCTCGACCTCGGCGCCGCCTCCGGCGAGGCCGAGCAGTGCGCGAGCGGTCACCGACTTCCCCGACCCGGATTCGCCGACGATCGCGACGCACTCGCCGCGACCGAGCGAGAACGACACGTCCCGGATGACCTCGCGTTCGCCGAACCTCACGCTGAGCCCCGCGACGTCGAGCAGCGGCGTGTCATTCCGGTCGTCGACGGATGCCTCGTCGGCACCCGTCCGGCCCGAATCGCCCGGCCGGCCTGCGCGGTGCACCTGGACCTCCGAGGCGCCCGAGGCGCCCGAGGCGCCCGAGGCGCCCGAGGCGTCCGCGCGGCCCGCGGCCACGGCCGGGTCCGCGCGAGCAGCCGCGGCTGGGGCGATGAACGCGCCCGAGGACGCGGTCGTGCCCGAGACCGCCGACTCGTCCGGGAAACCGGGTTCGTCCGAGGCATCCGTCTCGCCCGAGGCATCCGTCGATGCCGCGGAGCCCGCCGTGCCGGTCGTCGCGAGTGCGCGGCCCGCCGCCTCGGCGCGGCGGGCCGGGCGCGCGGCGAGCCGTCGCCCGAGCACGGTGGCCGTGATGATGGTGCCGACGATCATGAGTCCCGGCATCACCGTGAGCCACCACGCCGTCTGGATGTAGGTGCGGCCCGCGTTGAGCATCGCACCCCACTCGGGAGCCGGTGGTTGCGCGCCGAGCCCGAGGAAGCTCAGCGTCGAGGCCCAGACGACCGCCTGGCCGACGCCGAGCGTCGCGAGCATGAGCAGATCGGGGGCGAGGTTCGGCAGCACCGAGCGCGCGACGATGCGCGCGGGCGGATGTCCCAGCAGCCGCGCCGTCTCGACGAATCCGCTGCCGCGGATGCGGAGCACCTGTCCGCGGATGATGCGCGCATAGCCGGGTGCCGTCGACAGGCCGACGGCGATCGTCGCCGGCAGCGGGCCCGGGCCGGCGACGACGATCACGAGCAGCGCGAGCAGCAGGCTCGGGAACGCGAACAGCACCTCGAGCACGCGGCCGACGACCGCGTCGGCGACGCGTCCGGAGAGCCCCGCGACGAGGCCCAGGACGAGCCCGAGCACGAGGCCGATCGCGGTCGCGGCGACGCCGATGAGCAGTGACGCGGCCGCGCCGTGCACGAGCCGGGTGTACACGTCGCGCCCGGACTCGTCGGTGCCCAGCCAGTGCCCGGGCGAAGGCGGCGTGAACGCCGCACGCGGGTCGATCGCGAGCGGGTCGCCCGGCGCGAGCAGGCCGGGTGCGAACGCGGCGACCGCGAGGAACACCGCGAACGCGAGCGCGAGCACCTCGCCGATGCTCCAGGCGCTCCGGCCGAACAGGCTGATCCGAGGGACGCCGCCCGCGCCGAGCGTCTCGAGGTCGCCGGCCCGCCCGGCCGGCTCGGCGGGCAGCGGGCCACCGGCCGCCGGGACCTCCGGCGCCCGCGACGTGGGCTCGGCGCCGCTCATGATGTCGCCCGGTCCGTCGCGACCCGTTCCGTCGCGACCCCGTTCGCCGCGACCGCGCCGGCCGGCGCGCGCAATCGCGGATCGAGCGCCGCGCTCACGACGTCGGCCAGCAGCGTCACGACGATGTACGCGAGCGCCGAGACGAGCACGATGCCCGTCACGAGCGGCACGTCACGCAGGGTGACCGCCTGCAGCAGCGACCGCCCGAGGCCCGGCCGGGCGAAGATCGTCTCGACCACGACCGCGCCCGAGACGAGGTAGCCGAACGCCCACGCGCTCAGGTTCACGCCCGGCACGGCGGCATGCCGGAGCGCGTGCCGCAGCCGCAACCCCGTCTCGGTCTCGCCGCGCGCGCGAGCCGACAGGGCGAACGGTGTCGACAGGGCCGTCAGCAGGGACTCGCGCATGACCTGCGCGAGGAACCCGGCCACCGGGATCGCGAGCGTCAGGACCGGCAGGACGAGGCCCGCCGCATCGCCCGTGCTCACGGGCGGGAGCAGCCGGAGCCAGGAGCTGAACACGACGACGAGCACCGCGGCGAGCCAGAAATGGGGGAGCGCGGCCGCGACCGTCTCGATCGTGCCGCCGATCGCGGCAGCGACCCGGCCCAGCCGGCGGGCCGGCCGGGCGGAGCTCCCGCCGCCGCTGCCCGGGTCGCCGGCCCCGAGCGTCGAGAACAGCGCGAGCGAGATCGCGAACACCCACGCGAGCACGAGCGCGAGCAGCGCGAGGAGGAGCGTGCCGGGCAACTGGGCCCGGATGACCTCGGCGACCGGCTGCCGCAGCGCGTACGACGTGCCGAGATCGAGCGTCGCGAGGCGACCGAGCGCGATGAGGTACTGCTGCCAGATCGGCAGGTCGAGTCCGTACTCGGCGCGCACGGCGGCCAGCGCCTCCTCGCTCGCCTGCGAACCCGGGCCGCCGAGGATGGCCGCTGCCGGGTCGCCGGGGATGAGGCGGATGACGAAGAACGTGACGGTCGCGACCGCCCACAGCACGAACGCCGCACCCAGCAGCCGCACGCCGAACCGCCGCACGAGCGACCGAGGTCGCCGGCGCGGCGGCGCAGCGTGCGGCTGACTCACTCGGTGAGGCGGGCGTCGAGGAAGGTCGGCGTCGAGACGGTGGGCATGGCGCGGACTCCTTCGAGACGCGTGCTGAGCAGGTAGTGGTTCTGCTGATCGTAGATGGGCAGCAGGTAGTACCCCTCGAGCACGCGCTGCTGCACGTCGTGGTAGATCGTGGTGCGCTCCTCGGCGTCCTGCGACGCCGAGGCCTGCTCGAGCAGCGCGTCGATCTCGGGATCGCGCACCTGGGCGAGGTTCGCGAAGTAGCCGCTCGGCGCGGGCACGGTGCTCGCCGAGTGGAAGAGGATGCGCAGCACGTCGGGCCCGACCTTGGTGTACGGGGCGCTCACGAGCTCGTACTCGTGCGCGGCGAGGGCGGCATACCAGCTCGACAGGTCCAGCGGGGAGATCTCCACGTCGAAGCCCGCGTCGCGCGCGCCGGCCGCGAGCTGCTCGAACAGCGACTGCTCGGCCGGCGTGGACTGGTTGGTGCTCACCGGGAAGCGCAGGGTGAGCCGTGCGCCGTCCTTCATGCGTGTGCCGTCGGCGTCGCGCTCGGTCCAGCCGGCCTCGTCGAGCAGCGCGTTCGCCCGGTCGGGGTCGACCGTGAACAGGTCAGGCTCGCTGTACGCCGTGGGCTCGACGCTGGAGAGCGGCGAGGTGCCGCGCTCGGCCGTGCCGAAGAACAGCGCGTCGATGCCGGCCTCGACGTCGACGGCCCGGATGAACGCCTCACGCACCCGCACGTCGTCGAACGGCGGCTTGCTCGAGTCGAGCTCGATGCGATTCGCGGCGCCGGGCCGCGGGGCGTCGAGCTCGGTGATCCCGGCCGCGTCGGAGGCCGCCGCGATTGTGTCGGGTTGCGCGTTGTCGATGATGTGGACCTCGCCGGACTGCAGCGCCGCGTAGCGGGTCGCGGAGTCGGGCAGGAAGCGCCACTCGATGCGGTCGAGGTAGGCCGGGCCATCGTGCCCGGCGTCGGCCGGCGCCGAGGCGTAGTCGGGGTTGTTCACGAACACGATGCGGTCCTGGGGGGTCCACGACTCGACCATGAACGGGCCGGTGCCCACGGGCGCGAGGCAGTTCTCGTCGGTGCCGCGCGCGAGACCGGCGGGGGACTCGATCGCGGTCCAGGGCTGGCTCAGCGACTCCAGGAGCGCGCTGTCGGGCGCGTTCAGGTGGAAGCGCGCGTGCGTCGCGTCGACGGCCTCGACGCGCTCGACCTTCGCGAGCGCGAGCCAGCCGGTCGACGACGCGGTGTCGGGGTCTTGGATGTGCTCGACGTTCGCCTGGACCGCGGCCGCGTCGAGCGGCGTGCCATCCGTGAACTCGAGGTCCGGCGCGAGCTGGAAGTCCCAGGTCAGGCCATCCTCGGAGACCTGCCACGACTCGGCGAGCCACGGGATGATCTGGCCGTCGGCATCGCGCGAGACCAGCGACTCCAGGAACTGGGTCGCGGCGAGCGCCTGCGGGTAGTTGCCGCCCACGTGCGGGTCGAGGCAGGTCGGCTCGGCATCTCCGGTGGCGTAGACGAGCGTGCCGCCCTCGGTGGAGGCATCCGTCTCGCCGGGTTCGGCGGCGGTGCACGCGGTCAGGGTGAGCGCCGCAGCGGCGACGAGGGCGGCGGGCAGGGCGAGCCGGCGGCGCCGGAGGCGGCGGGGCACGGCCGAGACGGTGGCGGGGGGAGTCACGCTGCTCATCCTGACAGCGCGAACGCGGCCGAACCAGCAACTTGTGCTATTCGAGATAGCACAATAGATTCAATGCGTGCTCATCCGAGTCGATCCCGCGCGTACCGAACCGCTGTTCCAGCAGCTCGCGTCAGGCCTGCGTGCCTCGATCGTCGACGGCCGCATCGCCTACGGCGAGCGGCTGCCGCCCGCACGCCGCCTCGCCGCCGACCTCGACCTGAACGTGCACACGGTGCTCCGCGCCTACCGGGCGCTGCGAGACGAACGCCTCATCGAGCTGCACCCGGGCCGCGGCGCGGTCGTGGTCGTCCGGCTCGGCCATCACACCGCGCTCGCGGGGGCCGTCCACGACCTCGTCGACGAGGCGAAGCTGAACGGCGTCGGCGAGCATGCGCTCGTCGAGCTCATCCGGGCCGCCTACCGCTGAGCCCGGCTGCCGCTGAGCCCGGGCGCCCGCGCGACCCGATACACTGGCAGGACCGACATCGATCCGGCCATCACCGGGGAGTCTTCGGAAGAACGCGGGCCAGGGCCCGTCAGTAGAACCGAACGGGGCTGGCCCGTCACAGCCAATGAACGAGGGGTTCCGGGTCCGCCCGGGACACGCGAGGTGGTACCGCGACGCGGGTTCTTCGAGCCGGCGCCGTCCTCGTGGAAGCATCCGTCCCCGCAAGGAGCGAGCGTGTACCCGCGCACCCCAGACGAGTCAGGCGTGACCCCCTCTCCCGACTTCCCGGCCATCGAACGCGAGGTGCTCGCCTTCTGGAAGGCCGACGACACCTTCCAGGCGTCGATCGACCAGCGCGAAGGCGCCCCCGAGTGGGTCTTCTACGACGGCCCGCCGTTCGCGAACGGCCTGCCGCACTACGGTCACCTGCTCACCGGGTACGCCAAGGACGTGTTCCCGCGGTTCCAGACCATGCGCGGCAAGCAGGTGCACCGCCGGTTCGGCTGGGACACGCACGGGCTGCCCGCCGAGCTCGAGGCCGAGCGGCAGCTCGGCATCACCGACAAGAGCCAGATCGAGGAGATGGGCATCGCGGCCTTCAACGAGGCCGCCCGTTCCTCCGTGCTCCGTTACACCAAGGAGTGGCAGGAGTACGTCACGCGCCAGGCGCGCTGGGTCGACTTCGAGCACGACTACAAGACGCTCGACGTGACGTTCATGGAGTCGGTCATCTGGGCGTTCAAGCAACTGCACGAGCGGGGGCTCGCCTACGAGGGCTATCGGGTGCTCCCGTACTGCTGGCGCGACCAGACCCCGCTGTCGAACCACGAGCTGCGCATGGACGACGACGTCTACAAGATGCGTCAGGACCAGACCGTCACGGTCACGTTCCCGCTCACCGGTGCCAAGGCCGAGACGCTCGGGCTCACCGCGACGCGCGCGCTCGCGTGGACGACGACGCCCTGGACCCTGCCGACCAACTTCGCGCTCGCCGTGGGGCCCGACATCGAGTACGCGGTCGTGCCCGCCGGGCCGAACGGCACGCCCGACGCGACGGTCAACCGCGAGAAGATCACGCCGGGCGGCGAGCTCGAGGTGCTGGGCGCCGACTACCTGCTCGCGCTCGACCTCGTGGGCAACTACGCCAAGGAGCTCGGGTACGACTCGGCCGAGGCCGCGCGCGCCGCCGTGTCGCGCACGATCCGCGGCGCCGAGCTCGAGGGCGTGACGTACGACCGGCTCTTCGACTACTACGCCGACGTGGAGGCCTACGGCCTCCAGAACGCGTGGCGCATCCTCGTCGCCGACTACGTCACGACCGACGACGGCACCGGCATCGTGCACCAGGCCCCCGCCTACGGCGAGGAGGACCAGAAGATCGGTGAGGCGAACGGCATCCCGGTCGTCATCTCGCTCGACGACGCCGGCCGGTTCCTGCCGGTCGTGACCGATGTCGCCGGCCTGCTGTGGAGCGACGCCAACAAGCCGCTGACCCAGCTGCTGAAGGCCCAGGGCCGTCTGCTGCGCCAGGCGAGCTACGAGCACTCGTACCCGCACTGCTGGCGCTGCCGGAACCCGCTCATCTACAAGGCGGTCTCGAGCTGGTTCGTGCGCGTGCCCGAGTTCCGCGACGAGATGGGCGAGCTCAACCAGGAGATCACCTGGGTGCCCGAGAACGTCAAGGAGGGGCAGTTCGGCAAGTGGGTCGCGAACGCCCGCGACTGGTCCATCAGCCGCAATCGGTACTGGGGCTCGCCGATCCCGGTCTGGAAGAGCGACGACCCCGAGTACCCGCGGATCGACGTGTACGGCTCGCTCGAGGAGCTCGAGCGCGACTTCGGCCGGCTGCCGCTCAACGCGCACGGCGAGCCCGACCTGCACCGGCCGTACATCGACGACCTCACCCGCCCGAACCCCGACGACCCGACCGGCCGGTCGACGATGCGTCGCATCCCCGACGTGCTGGACGTGTGGTTCGACTCGGGGTCGATGCCGTTCGCACAGGTCCACTACCCGTTCGAGAACCAGGACTGGTTCGACACGCATCACCCGGCGGACTTCATCGTCGAGTACATCGGGCAGACGCGTGGCTGGTTCTACGTCATGCACGTGCTCTCGACCGCGCTCTTCGGCCGGCCCGCCTACAAGAACGTCGTCAGCCACGGGATCGTGCTCGGCAGCGACGGGCAGAAGATGTCGAAGTCGCTGCGCAACTACCCCGACGTGGCCGAGGTGTTCGACCGCGACGGCTCCGACGCCATGCGCTGGTTCCTGATGTCGAGCTCGGTGCTCCGCGGCGGCAACCTCATCGTCACCGAGGAGGGCATCCGCGAGGGCGTGCGCCAGCTCATGCTGCCGCTCTGGAGCACCTGGTACTTCTTCTCGCTCTACGCCAACACGGCGCGGGAGGGCGGCTACGAGGCCCGGCGTCGTACCGACTCGACCGACGTGCTCGACCGGTACCTGCTCGCGAAGCTGCGTGAGCTGGTCGAGGCGGTCACGGCCGACCTCGACGCGTTCGACTCGCCGCTCGCGGCGCAGAAGCTCCGCGACTTCGGCGACGTGCTGACGAACTGGTACGTGCGGCGCTCGCGCGACCGGTTCTGGTCGGGTGTCGGCGAAGACGGTGCCGGATCCGAGGCGTTCGACACGCTGTACACCGTGCTCGAGACGCTCACGCGGCTCGCCGCGCCCATGCTGCCGCTCGTCACCGATCAGATCTGGCGCGGTCTCACGGGCGGGCGCAGCGTGCACCTCGAGGACTGGCCAGAGCCTTCCGAGTTCCCGGCCGACCACGCGCTCGTCGCGGCCATGGACGCGGTCCGCGAGATCTCGAGCACGACCCTCGCGCTCCGCAAGCAGGCGGGTCGCCGCGTGCGGCTGCCGCTCGCGTCGCTCACGGTCGTGACGGCGGATGCCTCGGCGCTCGCGCCGTTCGAGGCGATCCTGCGCGACGAGCTCAATGTGAAGCGCGTCGAGCTCGTCGCGCTCGACGAGGCGAGCGCCGACCGGTTCGGCGTCACCAAGCGCCTGACCGTGAACGCCAGGGCTGCGGGCCCGCGGCTCGGCAAGACCGTCCAGCAGGCGATCCAGGCCGCGCGCTCGGGCGACTGGTCCGTGAACGGCGAGGGGGTCGTCTCGGGCGGGATCGCCCTGCAGCCGGGCGAGTACGAGCTCGTGCTCGAGGCCGGCGGCGCCGGCGACGGGGAGCGCGCGCTCGGCCTGCTCGCCGACGGCGGCTTCACGATCCTCGACACCGCCACGACGCCCGAGCTCGAGGCCGAAGGGCTCGCACGCGACATCGTGCGCGCGGTGCAGGAGACCCGGAAGGCCCACGGGCTCGACGTGGGCGACCGCATCCGGCTCGGGCTGACCCTCGACCCGGGCGGTGCGACCGCCGCCGCGGCCCACCGCGAGCTCATCGCGGGGGAGACCCTCGCGACCGAGCTCGAGATCGCCGTCCTCGACACCCCCGGTGTCGACCTGTCCGCGATCGAGGGGGCCCGCACCGTCGGCGAGTCCTCGACGCTCCTCGTCGACCTGGAGAAACGATGACCGACCAGCTCCCGGACGAATCCGGCGCCTCCGACCGCGACGCGGCCGACGCGGTGTACCGGGCCCTGCTCGAACGCGTCGGCGAGCAGGCGCCCGAGCCGCGGCTGTCGGCCACGCTCCGCGCCGTCGAGGTGCTCGGCGACCCCCACCGGGCGGCGCCGGTCATCCATCTCACGGGCACGAACGGGAAGACCTCGACGGCACGCATCATCGAAAGCCTGCTGCGCGCCAACGGCCTGCGCACCGGACTCATGACGAGCCCGCACCTCGAACGGTTCACCGAGCGCATCGTGGTCGACGGCGAACCGGCCGGCGATGCCGACGTCGCGCGCATCTGGTCCGAGATCAGCCCCTACCTCGAACTCGTGGACGCCGAGCTGACCCGCGAGGGGCAGCCCGTGCTGACGTACTTCGAGGCGCTCACCGTGCTCGCATTCGCGGTGTTCGCCGACGCGCCGGTCGACGTCGTGGTGCTCGAGGTCGGCATGGGCGGCGAATGGGACTCGACGAACGTGGCCGACGGCCAGGTCGCGGTGTTCACGCCGATCGCGCTGGACCACGTCGCCCGGCTGGGTTCGACCGTCACCGAGATCGCCCGCACGAAGGCGGGCATCGTCAAACCCGGCGCGGCCGTGGTCACCGCGTTCCAGCCGGCCGAGGTGCTCACGGTGCTCAGCGAGGTCGCCGAGCGGAACGACGCGACGCTCGCGGTCGAGGGCGGTGGGTTCGCGGTGCTCGGCAGCCAGGTCGCGGTCGGCGGCCAGGTCGTCTCGGTCCGCGGGCTCGCGGGCGAGTATCGCGACCTCGAGCTGCCGCTGTTCGGGCGGCACCAGGCCGAGAACGCCGCGCTGGCGATCGCCGCCGTCGAGTCCTTCCTCGGCGGCGGGACGGTCCGGCTCGCGGACGAGGTCGTGCAGGCCGGCCTCGCGCAGGTCACGTCGCCCGGCCGGCTGCAGCGCATCGCGGCGGATCCGACCGTCATCGTCGACGCGGCGCACAACCCCAACGGCGCCGAGTCGCTCGTGGCCGCGCTCGAGGAGTACTTCGACTTCAGCGACCTCGTGATCGTGCTCGGCGTGCTCGCCGACAAGGATGCCGAGGGCATCGTGCGTCAGCTGGCGCCGACCGGGGCCGGCTTCATCGTGACGCAGTCGGAGTCCGAACGTGCCGTGCCCGCCGATCGCCTCGGCGCGGTCGTCGCCGGGATCGTCGGCGCCGAACGCGTGCAGGTCGTCGAACGCTACGAGGACGCGCTCGAGGACGCGCGCGACTGGGCCGCCGAAGCGCCAGGACGCGGGGTCGTCGTGACCGGATCGATCACCCTGGTCGGCGACGCGCTCGCGTTCGCGCACGACCGTGAATGGGGGCACGCATGAACGAGGCCGCCGCCCCCGAACCGGCCATGACGCCCGGACCCGACGTGAACCCCGAACCGGCCGCGGCGCCCGCGCCGCGATCGCTGCAGCGGAGCCTCGCGTCGATCGTGCTCGCCTTCGAGATCTTCGTCGTGTTCCTCGCGGCGCTCGCGATCTGGGGCCTCGCCGTCGACGGCGAGACGCCGTTCGGGCTGCCGCGCTGGAGCATTCTCGTGGTCGGCGGCGTACTGGTGCTGCTCACGATCGCGACGATCGGCCTGCTGCGGCACCGGTGGGCCTACTGGCTCGGTTGGGGGATCCAGGTCGTGATCCTCGCAGCCGGCATCCTCAACCCGGCGATGATCATCGTCGGCCTCGTGTTCGGCGGCATGTGGGCCTACTGCATGGTCGCCGGAGCACGCATCGACCGAAACAGGGCCGCGCACGACGCGGCAGGGAAGGAACGTGAATGAGCACCGCCATCGAGGAGACCCTCGTCCTCATCAAGCCCGACGGGGTGGCCCGCAACCTCACCGGGGAGATCCTCCGCCGCATCGAGGCGAAGGGCTACTCGCTCGTCGACATCCGGCTCGTGCAGGCCGACCGGTCGCTGCTCGCCGAGCACTACGCCGAGCACGAGGGCAAGCCGTTCTACGAGCCGCTCGTCGAGTTCATGCAGTCGGGCCCCGTGGTCGCGATCCGCGTCGCCGGAAACCGGGTGATCGAGGGCTTCCGCGTGCTCGCGGGCACCACCGATCCCACGACCGCGGCACCCGGCACGATCCGCGGCGACTTCGGCCGTGACTGGGGTCTCGCGGTGCAGCAGAATCTCGTGCACGGCTCCGACTCGGTCGAGTCCGCCGAGCGCGAGCTCGCGCTCTGGTTCGCCTGACCCTCCCCACCGCCGACCCCGCCGAGTGATACCGATCGGCCACGAGTGTGACCGATTCCGGCGCACACTCGAGGCCGATCGGTATCACTCGCCGTGGGGTCAGCTCAGCGGAAGAGGTTCTGCAGGTCGATCATGACCCGCGGGATGGCGTTCATCTGCGCCTGCGCGAGCAGGACCACGATGGCGTAGCAGATCACCGTGATGAGCGGGATCCACGTGTACCACGCCGAGGCGAGCCGGCGGACCCGGGCCGAGGCCGGGATGCGGCCGGCGCGGAGGTTGTCGAGCGTGACCGCCCAGAACGTCGGAATCGTCACGGCCCACGTGAGCATGCACCACGGGCACAGCACGTCGAGCACGTAGATGCTCTGCGCGATGAGCCACCCCACGAAGACCAGCGCACCGGCCACGCCGAGGTTGAACCCCAGCCAGAACCACCGCGGGAAGCGCACCCCGCCGATGAGCGCGACGCCGATCGTGATGACGACCGGCCAGGCCATGAGCCCGACGAACGGGTTCGGGAAGCCGAAGACCGCGCCCTGCCACGAGCCGAGGTTCACACTGCAGCCCACGAGCACCCCGACGTTGCACGACGGGTCGTAGTCCGGGTCGGCGAGCGAGAGCATCTTCTCGACCGAGAGCTCGAACGCCGCGAGCAGCCCCAACGCGCCGACGATGAGCAGGAAGACGCCGAGCGCACGCGTGCCGGAACGGGGTCGGGTGTCGGCCATGGACGGATTATGGCATGCCGGTTCAGGCAGTCGCTGTGCAGCCGTGCGATAATCGGATCAGTTGCCCGGGCCGCGCCCGGGTCGACGCCAACGAAGGCTTTGGATGCGAAGGCATCCGTACGGCGGTGAACGCACCGCGAAGAGGAGGCACCGGCTGACGCCGGTCGCCGCAGAGAAGGTTTGGCGGAGACGCGCACCGCGCACCTCCGCTCCGAGGAGTACCGGGGAGGGATGGCGCGGCCATCCCGACCGGCATAGGAGTGCACCAGAGATGGTGGAAGGCAACGACCAGCAGACGAACGATTCCGGCAACGACGGCACACCCAGGCGACGTGGGCTCTTCGGCTCGCGGCGCTCGAGGTCCAGGAGCGCGGCGGTACCGCCGTCCGATGTGCCCGTGACGAGCCCCGACCGCGCCGCGGACCACCCCGCTCCGGCGTCAGCCCCCGGCGGGGCCGGCGACGCGCCGACGGCCGCACACGAGTCCCCGGCGGCGGTGCCCGACGCGGGCGGTGCGAGCCAGGCCGCGCAGGGTGCTGACGAGGCATCCGGCGCCGAGACCACCGGCGAGTCCCGGGCGACAGGCACCGGCTCGGCCGCCGAGCCCGCCGGCGCCGAGCCCGCACCGGAGGCCGAGGCATCCGCGCAGCCCGAGACGCCCACCGCGCCCGAGCTCGAGCCCATCACCGCGGGTCTGACCACGACCTCGCTGATCTTCCGCGCCCCGCCGGTGCTCAAGGTCACCGACGACGCACGCGACGCCGGGCCGTCGGGCGACGAGTCCGGTTCGAGCGTCCGCCGTCGCACCCGGCGCCGGAGCGGCGAGGACGAGCGCAGGCAGGGCGATGAACCCGCGAACACCGTCGTCAAGGTGCGGAAGCCCCGCGAACCCGAGCTCATCACCGAGCCGCAGAAGGTCAAGGGCTCGACGCGCCTCGAGGCGAAGAAGCAGCGACGCCGTGACGGCCGCGACGCGGGCCGCCGCCGCGCGATCATCACCGAGTCGGAGTTCCTCGCGCGCCGCGAGTCGGTCGACCGGCAGATGATCGTCCGGCAGAAGGGCGGCCGCATCCAGATCGGCGTGCTCGAGGACGGGGTGCTCGTCGAGCACTACGTCGCGCGCAACCAGGACGCCTCGCTCATCGGCAACGTGTACCTCGGTCGCGTGCAGAACGTGCTGCCGAGCATGGAGGCCGCCTTCGTCGACATCGGCCGCGGCCGCAACGCGGTGCTCTACTCGGGCGAGGTCGACTGGGAGGCCGCCGCCGAGAACGGCGAGAAGAACCAGCCGCGGCGCATCGAGCTGGCCCTGAAGCCCGGCGACAAGGTGCTCGTGCAGGTCACCAAAGACCCCGTGGGCCACAAGGGCGCGCGGCTCACGAGCCAGGTCTCGCTGCCGGGCCGCTACCTCGTGTACGTGCCGAACGGGTCGATGAACGGCATCAGCCGCAAGCTCCCCGACACCGAGCGTGCGCGCCTGAAGAAGATCCTGAAGGCCGTGCTGCCCGAGAACGTGGGCGTCATCGTGCGCACCGCGGCCGAGGGCGCGACCGAGGAGCAGCTCACGCTCGACGTCAACCGCCTGACCGCGCAGTGGTCCGACATCTCGACCTCGCTCGAGAAGGTGCAGGCGCCCGCACTGCTGCACTCCGAGCCCGACCTGCTCGTGAAGATCGTCCGCGACGTCTTCAACGAGGACTTCCAGAAGATGATCATCGCGGGCGACGAGGCCCGGCAGACCATCGAGAAGTACCTGCGTGCCGTCGCGCCTGACCTGCTCGAGCGGGTCGAGGCGTACGAGGGCGAGCGTGACGCGTTCGACGAGTTCCGCATCAGCGAGCAGATCGAGAAGGCGCTCGACCGCAAGGTCTGGCTGCCGTCGGGCGGTTCGCTCGTGATCGACCGGACCGAGGCGATGACCGTCGTCGACGTCAACACCGGCAAGTTCGTCGGCTCGGGCGGCAACCTCGAAGAGACCGTGACGAAGAACAACCTCGAGGCCGCCGAAGAGGTCGTGCGCCAGCTGCGCCTGCGTGACATCGGCGGCATCATCGTGGTCGACTTCATCGACATGGTGCTCGAGTCGAACCGCGACCTCGTGCTGCGCCGGCTCGTCGAGTGCCTGTCACGCGACCGCACCAAGCACCAGGTCGCCGAGGTGACCTCGCTCGGCCTCGTGCAGATGACCCGCAAGAAGCTCGGCCTCGGGCTGCTCGAGACGTTCAGCGAGCCGTGCGAGGTGTGCGCGGGCCGCGGCATCATCGTGCACCACGAGCCGATCATGAAGCACCGCGCCCCGCAGCAGCAGGTCGAGCGCGGCGGTCGCCGCAACCGCGGCGGCGGCTCGCGCGAGCCGCAGCAGCAACCGCAGCCGGCCCCGACGGGACACCACAACGGGGCTCACGAGATCACCGAGGACGTCAAGCACGCGCTCGCGCAGATCGCCGCGTCGACGATCGCGCACGCGAACGGCGAGGAGGGCAAGGCCGACGCGCCGGCGACCGGGACCGGCGGGTCCGCCGCGAGCGGGTCGGAGCAGGCAGAGGCGGGCGCGCCGAAGCACGGCCGCGCGTCGCACCCCGACGAGTCCGGCGAGAGCGCGCCGGGCGGTCGCCGGGGCCGGCACCGTCGCGCGTCGAAGGAGCAGTCGGCTCCCGCGGCCGAGGCGGCGCCCGTCGAGGCCGCACCGGCCGAGCGCGCGCCGTCGCAGGGTGCGTCCGCAGGCGGACGCACCGACGCGGGGGAGACCCGGTCGTCGGCGTCGCGTCGAACGGATGCCTCCGGCCAGGCGCCGTCCGCCGAGGCATCCGCGCCCGCGCCCACCCTGGACCTTCCCGGACTGCCCGACCTGCCCGACCGTCGGGAGCGTTCGCGTCCCGCGGCCGACCCCGACGCGCTGCTCGGCTCGGTGCTCGACGCGCTGCCCGCGCCCAAGAAGCCAGGCGAGGGCCGGGGCCGCAGCCGACGGGTCTCGACGGCGGCGTTGAGCGGAAACGGATCGGCTCCCGTCATCGTACGTCCCGAGGACGCCGCTGACGGCGGCCAGGGCTGATCAGTTCGGCTGCCCGCGCCCGTGCCGTTGCTTCGGGGTGACGCGCAGGCCGCTGCGCGCGAGGCGCCGGACGAGCTCACGCGGCTCGACCGGCGTCGCGCCCGCGGCGACGAGCTCGTCGTACCGCTCGACGGGCACGTCGTAGTGGTCGAGATCGAAGGCCCGGGCGGGGACCGCCGCCCTCCGCGCGAACGCGTGCAGCTCCTCGAGCGACGCGTCGCTCACGAGGTGCCCCCAGAGCGTGCCGTGGTTCGGCCACAGCGGCGTGTCGATCAGGACCGTCATGTCGGCGATTCTAGGTCGGGTGCGGGGAGCGACACGGTGCCGGCGCGCGTTTGACCGGCCACGAGGCATCCGGTAAACTCGACCGCTGGTGCCCTCCGCTTATCCCGGAGTGCCCGCAAGTTTTCTGGCACGACCCTCCTTCCCGCTGGGGTCCGGCGCAGTGACGCTTTCAAGACAAGTGACATCCCATTCAGTAGATAGGTACGAGCAGTGGTTTACGCAGTAGTGCGCGCCGGCGGTCGGCAGGAGAAGGTCGAGGTCGGCACCATCGTGACGATGGACCGCATCAAGGCCGACGAGAACGGCTCGGTTCAGCTGACCCCCGTCCTCCTCGTCGACGGCGACAAGATCACCTCCGACGCCAAGTCGCTCGCGAAGGTCACGGTCACGGCTGAGGTCCTCGGCGACCTCCGCGGCCCGAAGATCGTGATCCAGAAGTTCAAGAACAAGACCGGCTACAAGAAGCGCCAGGGCCACCGTCAGGAGCTCACGCGCGTCAAGGTCACCGGCATCAAGTAACGGCTCAGGAGAGACTGACATGGCACACAAAAAGGGAGCGAGCTCCACTCGCAACGGTCGTGACTCGAACGCCCAGCGCCTCGGCGTGAAGCGCTTCGGCGGTCAGGTCGTCAAGGCCGGCGAGATCCTCGTCCGCCAGCGCGGCACCCACTTCCACCCGGGCGCGGGCGTCGGCCGCGGCGGCGACGACACGCTGTTCGCGCTCGAGGCCGGCTCGGTGCAGTTCGGTGCGAAGGGCGGCCGCAAGGTCGTCAACATCGTCTCGGTCGACGCGTAGTCGATCGAATCTTCGTGAGGGCGGGCTTCGGCTCGCCCTCACGTGTTTCCAGAAGGTGAGAGTGACCAGCTCATGGTGAGCTTCGTCGACGAGGTCCGGCTGTTCGTGAAGGCCGGACACGGCGGAAACGGCTGCGTGTCCGTCCGTCGCGAGAAGTTCAAGCCGCTCGCCGGCCCCGACGGCGGCAACGGCGGCGCCGGCGGTGACATCGTGCTCGTCGCCGACCCCCAGGTGACGACCCTGCTGGCCTACCACGGCCGTCCGCACCGCACCTCGCCCAACGGCCAGCCCGGCATGGGCGACAACCGCTCGGGCTCGACCGGCGAAGACGTCGAGCTGCCGGTGCCCGTCGGGACCGTCGTGAAAGACGAGCGGGGCGAGGAGCTCGCCGACCTCGACGAGCCCGGCATGCGGTTCATCGTCGCGCCGGGCGGTCAGGGCGGGCTCGGCAATGCCGCACTCGCGACCACGAAGCGCAAGGCGCCCGGCTTCGCCCTGCTCGGCACGCCCGGGTACGAGGGCGAGGTCACGCTCGAGATCAAGACGATCGCCGACGTCGCCCTCGTGGGCTTCCCGTCGGCCGGGAAGTCGAGCCTCATCGCGGCCATGTCCGCGGCCCGGCCGAAGATCGCCGACTACCCGTTCACGACCCTGCACCCGAACCTCGGCGTCGTCGAGGCGGGCGACCACCGGTTCACCGTCGCGGACGTCCCCGGCCTCATCGAGGGCGCGAGCGAGGGCAAGGGGCTCGGGCTCGAGTTCCTGCGCCACGTCGAACGCTGCTCGGCGCTGCTGCACGTGCTGGACTGCGCGACGCTCGAGCCGGGCCGTGACCCGGTCAGCGACCTCGAGGTCATCCTCGCCGAACTCGCCGCCTACCCCGTCCCCGAGGGGCAGGTGCCGCTGCTCGACCGGCCGCAGCTGGTCGCGCTGAACAAGGTCGACGTGCCCGAGGCGCGCGAGCTCGCCGACTTCGTGCGACCCGAGCTCGAGTCCCGCGGCTATCGCGTGTTCGAGATCTCGACGGTCTCGCACGAGGGGCTGCGTCAGCTCGGCTTCGCGCTCGGCGACATCGTCGACGAGGCGCGTCGCGAGGCCGCGGCGGCGCCCGCGGGCCCGCGCATCATCATGCGGCCGAAGGCCGTCGACGAGCAGGACTTCGTCGTGCGCGCCGAGGGCGGCACGTACGGCACGACCTACCGCGTGCTCGGCGGGAAGCCCGAGCGCTGGGTCGCGCAGACCGACTTCACGAACGACGAGGCCGTCGGATTCCTCGCCGACCGGCTGGCGAAGCTGGGCGTCGAGGACGCACTCGTCCGGGCCGGCGCCGTCGCGGGCTCGACGGTCGTGATCGGGCCGGGCGCGGGCGTCGTCTTCGACTGGGAGCCGACGCTGACCTCGACCGCCGAGCTGATGACGGCACCGCGCGGCACCGACGTGCGGCTCGACGATCACCGTCGCGCCACGCGCGCCGAGCGCAAGCAGGACTACCACGAGCGCATGGACGCCAAGGCGGAGGCGCGGGCCGAGCTCGAGCGCGAACGCGAGGCCGGCCTCTGGTCCGACGACGAGGAGGAGAACGCGAAGTGACCCCGCGGAGTCGATCCGACATCCCCACCGCGACCCGCATCGTCGTCAAGGTCGGCTCGTCGTCGGTGAGCGGCGAGAACGCCGGGCAGATCGAGCCGCTCGTCGACGCCCTCGCCGCCGCCTACGCGCGCGGCGCGGAGGTCGTGCTCGTGTCGTCGGGCGCGATCGCGACGGCCATCCCGTTCCTGCACCTCGAGGGCAGGCCGACCGACCTCGCCACGCAGCAGGCCGCCGCCGCGGTCGGGCAGAACGTGCTCATGTGGCGGTACCAGACCAGCCTCGACCGGCACGGCATCCTCGCCGGCCAGGTGCTGCTCACGGCCGGCGACCTCGAGAACGCCACGCCCCGGCAGAACGCGCAGCGCGCCATGGAGCGGCTCCTCGGGCTGCGCATCCTCCCGATCGTCAACGAGAACGACACCGTCGCGACGCACGAGATCCGGTTCGGCGACAACGACCGGCTCGCCGCGCTCGTGGCCGAGCTCATCGGCGCCGACCTGCTCGTCCTGCTCTCCGACGTCGACGCGCTCTACACGAAGCCGCCGCATCTGCCGGGCGCCGAGCGCATCGCGCACGTGCCGTACGGAGACGACCTCGCGGGCGTCGAGATCGGCGCCGCCGGGCGGGCCGGCGTCGGCACCGGCGGCGCGGAGACCAAGGTCTCGGCGGCCCGGATCGCGGCGTCCGCGGGCAGCGCGGTGCTGATCACCGCGACCCCGCTCGTCGCCGACGCGCTCGCGGGCCGCGAGCTCGGCACCTGGTTCGAGCCCGCGAGCGAGCGTCACGCGGAGCCCGGGCAGGTCACGCTCTCCTAAGCTGGAGCCATGGCGCACCCCGACCTCGACCCCGCACTCCTCGACGCCCGGCTCGCCGCGGCCAAAGAGGCCTCGTTCCGCCTCGCGATCGCCACGACGGCCGAGAAGGATGCGGCGCTCGAGGAGGTGGCACGGCTGCTGCGCGAGCGGCGCACCGACATCGTCGAAGCCAACGAGGACGACCTCGAGGCCGGCGCCGCGGCCGGGCTCGGCGAGGGTCTGCTCGACCGGCTCACGCTCGACGAACGCCGCATCGGGGCGCTCGCCGACGCCGTGCTCGACGTCGTCCGGCTCGAGGACCCGATCGGCGAGACCGTCTCGGGCCGGTCGCTGCCGAGCGGCGTGCGCATCGACCAGGTGCGCGTCCCGCTCGGCGTCGTCGGCGCCATCTACGAGGCACGCCCGAACGTCACGATCGACATCGCCGCGCTCGCGCTGAAGAGCGGCAACGCCGTCGTGCTCCGCGGCGGCACGGCCGCCGAGCACACGAACCGGGTGCTCGTGCAGCTGCTCCGCGACGCCTACGAGGCCTCCGGCCTGCCGGCCGACGCGGTCGCGACGGTCGACGACTACGGCCGCGCGGGAGCCAAGCACCTCATGCAGGCGCGCGACTACGTCGACGTGCTGATCCCGCGCGGCAGCGCGGGGCTCATCCGCGCCGTGGTCGACGAGGCGAAGGTCCCGGTGATCGAGACCGGCGCCGGCGTCGTGCACATGTTCCTCGACGAGAGCGCCCGCGTCGACTGGGCGGTCGAGCTCGTGCACAACGCGAAGGTGCAGCGGCCGAGCGTGTGCAACGCGCTCGAGACCCTGCTCGTGCACCGTGCGGCGGCCGATCGGCTGCTTCCCGCGGTCGTCGAGCGGCTCGAGGCATCCGGTGTGACGGTGCACGGCGACGAGCGTGTGCAAGCCATCCGGCCCGAGGTCGTGCCGGTGACCGACGAGGACTGGGCGACCGAGCACATGAGCCTCGACCTGTCCGTCGGGATCGTCGACTCCATGGACGAGGCGCTCCGCCACATCCGCCGGTACTCGACGAGGCACACCGAGTCGATCGTGACGAACGACCTCGGCAACGCCGAGCGCTTCCTCAACGAGGTCGATGCCGCGGCCGTCATGGTGAACGCCTCGACCCGGTTCACCGACGGCGCCGAGTTCGGATTCGGTGCCGAGGTCGGCATCTCGACGCAGAAGCTGCACGCCCGCGGCCCCATGGGCCTACCCGAGCTGACCAGCACGAAGTGGATCGTCCGCGGCGCGGGCCACGTGCGCGAGTGAGCGGCCCACTAGACTGTCGGATGCGTGCCCGCCGCCGAACGGCGAACACGCGAGAAACGAAAGGACCACCCGAATGAGCCTGGTGACCGCGGTCTTCGCCGAGACGGTGCACGCACGCGAGCTGCCGATGGACCCGTTCTTCTACGGCCTCATCGCGCTCGGCGTCTTCCTGGTGCTCGGCATCATCACCTACTCGTACCGCGACGTCGCCAACCGCCACCGCTTCAAGTCGGAGGCCTACGCAGCCCGCCACGGCGGAGACGACCACGCCGCGCACTGAGCGGCGTCGTCCACGTAATGTCGGGTGAGGCTCGTCGGCCCCGGGTCGGGGTGATGGGTGGCACGTTCGACCCCATTCATCACGGGCACCTGGTCGCCGCGAGCGAGGTGGCGCAGTCGTTCGACCTCGACGAGGTGGTGTTCGTACCCACGGGCCGCCCCTCCTACAAAGAGGTCGTCACGCCGCCCGAGCACCGCTATCTGATGACGGTCATCGCGACCGCGTCGAACCCGCGGTTCACGGTGAGCCGCGTCGACATCGACCGGTCGAAGCCGACGTACACGATCGACACGCTGCACGACATCCGCCGTGAGCGTCCCGACGCCGAGCTGTTCTTCATCACCGGTGCCGACGCGGTCGCGCAGATCCTGTCGTGGCGCGACGTGAGCGAGCTGTGGGAGCTCGCCCACTTCGTAGCGGTCAGCCGCCCGGGTCATGTACTCTCCGTTTCGGGATTGCCCGAGCAGCACGTATCCTTGTTGGAGGTTCCGGCCCTGGCGATCTCGTCGACCGACTGCCGGAGCCGGGTGCGCCGGGGGTTCCCGGTCTGGTACCTCGTACCCGACGGGGTGGTCCAGTACATCTCCAAGCACCACCTTTATCGGAGTGTCGAATGACATCGCAGGATCGGCCCCTCACGCGTCGCGAGCTGCGTGAGCGCGAGCGCCTGCTCGAGCAGCAGGCGGCATCGGCGAGCCCGCAGACGGATGCTCCGGCGCCGGCCTTCCCCGTCGCGCCGCCGCCGCAGTCTGCGCCCGCCTTCCCGCCCGCCCCGCCGGCCGCTCCCGCGGCCGGGGAGCCCGCCTCCGAGCCGGCGCCCGCCTTCGCACCGCGCGCGGTCGGCACGACCGCCGCCGAGGGCTCGCCGTTCGGCGGTCCCGTCGCGGCCCCGGTCGCCGACGAGGCCGAGGGCTCGGCGCCCGCCGACGACTCGCCGTTCGCCCCCCGCGCGAACCCGCTCCCGTGGTCGGGTCGGTCCGACCTCGACGACGATGACGAGCCGACACCCGAGCGCACGCTGACCAGGCGCGAGCTGCGTGCCCTGATCGAGTCCAGTCAGTCCGACGACGACGACCCGGACGATGGCGAGCTCGAGACGCCGGGGCCCATCCGCGGTGCGGTTCCGGTTCGCACGGCGACGCCGCACGAGCCGGCCGCGAACACGGCGGGCGACGAGCCGGCGCTCACGACGAAGCCGGTCGGTCATTGGACCTCGCAGCTCGATCTGCCCGAGGCGCAGCCCGAGCCGTTCGATCAGCTGCTCGCACGCGGCGTCGGCGGCTCGCACGGCGTCCCGACGACGACGAACGCGCTCATCCTGCCGTCGATGCCGAGCCAGAGCGCGCTCGCCCAGCCCCTCCCGGACGGCGGCGAGATCATCGTCACGGGCTCGATCGACCTTCCGCGCAGCTACGGCGCCACCGGCCTGCACCCGAGCCAGCTCGACACGGGCGACGTCGACCGCCTGATCGACCATGTCGAGGACGCCGGAGGCGCGGGCGCCGCACCGGTGTCCGCGAGCCGCGCCGTGAGCACGCAGGGACACCCGCGTGACATGATCGCGCCGCCGAAGAAGGAGGGCGTGAACGCGCCCCTCGTGCTCGCCGTCACGGCCGGCGTGCTCGCGCTCGGCGTCGTCGCGAGCCTCATCGTCGGCGCGATGGTGGGCATCTTCTGATCCGGAACCCGATGGCCTGCCGCATCCGTCTCCACGCCGGTCCCACCGACCGGGACCTCGTCCCCGAAGGGAACGCATGACCGCCTCTGCCCATGCTCTCGACCAGCTCGCGGTGGCCGCGCGCGCGGCCGACGCCAAGGGCGGTGAAGATCTCGTCGCGCTCGACGTGTCGGGCGCCATGCCGTTCGCCGACGTCTTCCTCCTCGTCACCGGCACCTCCGAGCGCAACGTGCTCGCGATCGCCGACGAGGTCGAGGACCGTTCGGGCGGACGCGCGCTGCGGCGCGAGGGTCGCGAACACGGCCGATGGGTCCTCCTCGACTTCGGCGACCTCGTCGTGCACGTGTTCCACCGCGAAGACCGCATGTACTACGGGCTCGAGCGCCTCTGGCTCGACTGCCCGCCGATCCCCGTCGCGCCGATGCTCGAGGCGCCCACGCAGCCGAGCGACTGAGCCGCACTCGATTTCAGTTCCTGGCCACCGCGGTGTAATCTGAATCCGTTGCCCGCGAGAGCGGGGCAGCACTCTGGGTCTGTGGCGCAGCTGGTAGCGCACCTGCATGGCATGCAGGGGGTCAGGGGTTCGAGTCCCCTCAGATCCACCAAAACCCCTGATGAATCCCAGATTCTCAGGGGTCTTCTCGTTACAGAGGGGCCTGTGGAAGGCCCGTGCGGCCTTTTTGGGGCTCTTTTCGTCTCGGCGGACGGCTTCCACAGGCATCCACATCCTGATCCCACTGACGGTCGGCATCACGGCATGACGCGCACTCCTACGGAGTATGAGCAGATCACCCCAACCCAACGTCCCGGCCTACCGTTTCGTCGAGAACCTCGGCGACTACCTCAGCGTCGACGAGCTCGCGCAGTACCTCCAACTGTCCAGGGAGACGATCTACCACTGGCGGCTCGAGGGCGTGGGCCCGAAGGCCACGAAGCTCGGCAAGCACCTCAGGTACAGCCGCGAGAACGTCGCGGCCTGGCTGAAGGATCGGACGGACCGACGGTGACGGCGTTGACGGGACGTCTGCTCTGCTCCAGCAGAGGACGAACACCATGGCACGACGCAAACTGGAGCCCGGCTCGCACGGCGAGATCTCGTATCAGGAGACGCCGGAGGGGCGGGTGCACGCCACCATCCGATTCCGGCGCCTCGACGGGACCCACGGCCGGCTCCGGACCCGAGCCGCCTCCAAGGCGAAGGCACGCAGGACCCTCCTCGAGCTCGTTCGTGAGGAGTACGAGGCCGTCCATGTCGTGCCCGGAGGGCTGACGCGAGACTCGCCGTTCATCGACCTCGCTCGCGAGTACATGGAGCACATGGCGTTCACGGGCGAGCAGCGCGACACCACGCGGCACGAGAACCTCAGGTTGATCGAGAAGAAGCTCTCGCCGCTCATGGGTGCGCTCACGCTTCGGGAGATCAAGGCGACGACGGTGCTGCGGGTCTACAAGGAGATCCACGCGGACACCCCTCGGCAGGCCGACACCTGCAAGGCGTTGATCAGCCAGATCTGCTCGTACGCCGTCATGAACGACCTCATGCTCGCGAACCCGGCGCGAGAGGTGAAGAGCGTGAAGCGTCGTCCGAAGCCGATCTACGCGCCGGACGCGATGCAGTTGAGCGAGTTCCGGTCGATCATCCGCGACTTCCAGGAACGCGACGATCGGATGGGCCCGAGGCCGTCGGACCTATTGGGCGATGTCGTCGATCTGATCCTGGCGACCGGCGCAAGGGTCAGCGAAGCCGTGGGGCTCAAGTGGCAGTTCGTCGACCTCGATACGACACCGCCGAAGGTGACGATCGCCGGCAAGATCGTCGACTCGAAGGGGCAGGCGAAGCGGTATGAGGACTATCTGAAGTCCGAGGCCGGCTGGCGAGTCGTCACGATTCCCGTCGAGCTGGTGCCGATGCTCCGGCGCCGGAGGCTCGCGCGCGGTGGGAACGAGTTCGTCTTCCACACCCGGACGGGGGCGCCTAACGGCACGCAGGATGTCCACCGAGCCCTGCGGAGGGTTCGCGAATGGGCCGGCCTCGAGCTGGAACTCGTGCCGCACGCGCTCCGAAAGTCCGCGGTGACTGCAGTGGCGGATGCCCTGGGCATCGAAGGGGCCGCGCAGTTCGCCGGGCACAAGCGATCCCGCGTGACCGAGCAGTACTACGCGAAGCGTGCGGTGCTGGCGCCGGACACGTCGACCGTTCTCGGTGCGCTACAGCAGGCGCGGCAGCAGGATGGCGCGGTGCTCGACATGACTGCCCGCCGAGATGACGACGAACAGGGCACAGGAGAGGCCCAACGATGAGCGGATGGTGGTGGCCCCCACGGAGCCCAGAGCTGCGAGCCGCTCTATGTGTGAGACGAATCGAATCCTGCTTCGGACCTGCGTCGGCGTACCAAGTCCTCCATGACGCTCGTGGCAAAGTCTGCGTCACGGTCGGCGATGGCTACGTCCTCGACGGCATCGGCGGTGACCTCGCCAGGCCACGTGGTTTGTCGCGTCGGCCGGTCGCGATCGAGGCGCGTACCCGAGGTCGCGACCCAGTCGTGGAGGCGTTGACGGGCGTCGGCGAAGTCGCGGTGCCAGCCGAATGGGGCCGAGCCGTGCTGGTCGGGGTCGTAGGCGCTGAGCCAGTGGAGGTGGAGCGCTGAGAGTTCCCATACGAGTTCGGGGTGGCGGTGCCAGAAGGGTGGCACGACCGACGCCGGAAGGCCGTAGGTTCGGCGGAGCCAGTTGACCCAGCGGTTGAGCTCCATCCACTCGATCTCTGCTTCCTCGGCGGTGAGGAGGTTCCAGTTGATCGGGTGGGGCGGCTCCGCGGTTAAGGGTCCGTCGAGGTCATCGAACGCATCGGCGCCGAGGGCGTCGTCGTCGACCTGCCAGGGACCGGAGGCATCCGTCATCGTCGGCTCACAGCCCGAGCCCGAGCCCGGATCGGTCGTCGCGCACGAGCGCGGGCCGGCGGGCCGCGAGGGCATCGGGAGTGGCGTGCTCGATGGTCGGTCCCGGCCGTCGAGAGCGGTCGACGTCGTAGTTGGTGCGGGCGAGGTCATGGCCGATCTTCTTCGCGACGAACTCCTCGCGCTCGACGATCGCGCCCTCGCGCTCGACCTCGAAAGTGCGGACATAGCCTTCGGCGATGAAACTGTCGCCCTTCGCGAACCGGGCGAGGGCGCGCTCCGCGGTGGCCCGGTAGGTCACGAGGTCGTGGAAGCTCGGCTCAAGCTCGCTGAAGGTGCCGTCGTCCTCGCGGCGGAAGTGCGGCTGGCCGATGCGGACGTAGAAGCGGGTGTCGCCGTTCTCGGTGACCGACTGCTGAGGCTCCGAGGCGATGAATCCGGAGAGCGACTGCTGCGTGTGAAGAGCCATGGGACTCGACCTCCTGATCATTTGGCGAACCACACGGTCCGCTCGGTGAACAGGTGTGCTGAGCGGTTCACGGCCGCGGCACGGAGCTGGGGTCGAACGGTGCGCGCGGGTGCTGCGTGGCGCGGACGTGGGCGAGGTGGACGTTCTCGACCGCGGTTCGGAGTCGGTCGAATCGGCCGATCGGATTGCCTCGGTACTGGGCGAGGTAGTAGACGTCGGCACCCTGGCGGGTGATCCGGATGCCGCCGTACGCGTGGCCGTCCGCGTCGCGTAGGGTCCAGAAGCCTGGACGGTTCTCGTCGGCGTTGAGGAGCGGGTGCCAGTTGCTGGCGTTGGGCGGCTTGGCGTTCATCGTGGTGTCCTTCGGCGGGATTGAGACGGCTGCCTGGTAGAGACTCCAGACCATCTCGGCGCAGAGCCGGAGCTCGTCGACGGGGAAGTAGCCGATGAAATCTCGCGCGACGTCACCCGCCGCCCACGTGTCAGCGCGGAGGAGCGGGCGCGGGGGATAGCCGGCGTTGACTGCGCGGATGACGGCGATGCGCCGGCTGCCGTCGAACTGCAGCCAGGTGCCGGGCCGGACGACCCGGAGCTTTGGCTGCCAATATCGCATGATTCGAACATACATTCGAGGCAGCGCCGGCCGCGAGCTTTCGATACGGTCGAATCCATGACCGAGTCCGGGGCTGGTGGCGTGCGAGCGGAGCGTTTTGCGCATCTTAGCTTTGATGAGGCTCCTCATCCGATGCCACAACCGTGGGATCAGTACGCGCTCGAAGTCGGCGCGGAGTGGCGCACCCTGCTGGACTCCGATCCGAGTGAGCACGACGTTCAGGCCTTCCTCGAGCAGCACCCTTCCCTGCTTCCAGGCGGAGTCAACTTCGGCCCCGGAGGCAACCACGGCCCGGAATTGGGAGGCGTGTTCAGGGAGGCGAGGTTGAAGGGACTCGGCCGGGATCGGCGACCAGATTCCGAAGTCGGCAAGCGTGCTCTGGGGCATTGCGGACGCGGCGACACAGGCGCTCATCGTGCAAGCCCACCATGCAGCGGTTGCAGAGTCCCTTGCCTATCTCGAGCGCGAGGTTGCAGCGACGCGCACCGGGGTTGCCGTGCGCGATGGCGCGGTTGCGCAGGTCGAGGTCTCGGGGGTCATCGCAACCGCGTACGACCACTTCGACAGTCGCGCCGGCGATCCGCACCTGCACACGCACGTGGTGATCAGCAACAAGGTCATGACCCTGCTCGACGGACGGTGGCGCTCGCTCGACGGACGACCACTGCACGCGGCGGTAGTTGCGATCTCGGAGCTGCAAGAGGCGCTCTTCGCAGACGCGCTGAGCCGCCTGATCGGCGTGCAATGGGAGCAGCGGGCGCGCGGGCGTGACCGCAATCCCGCGTGGGCCATCGCGACGGTTCCCGACTCGCTGGTCGCCGAGTTCTCGACGCGATCGCGGCACATCGACCTCGAGACGGACCGGCTGATCGAAGCGCACACCGCAGCGCACGGGCGTCGTCCCCGTCGTGTGACCATCATGAAGCTGCGCGCGCAGGCCGCGCTGTCGACTCGACCTGTGAAGCACGTTCGCTCGCTCGCCGATCTCACGGCAGGTTGGCGTGAGCGCGCTTCGCGCGTGCTTGGTACGGATGCCACGAGCTGGGCGAGCACGGCGACGGCGAACGGATCGCAGGGCGTGCTAAGGGCCCACGATCTCCCGCTCTCTGAGATTCGAGCGCTCGGGGCAGCCGTCATGCACGGCGTGAGCGAGAAGCGCTCCACCTGGAGGCACTGGAACCTCGTCGCCGAGGCGGCGCGCCAGACGATGGGACTTCGATTCGCTTCGGCCGCCGACCGCGAGGCGGTGGTGGGGGTGATCGTCGATGCCGCGGAACAGGTGTCGCTGCGTCTGACCCCGCCCGAGCTTGCCTCGAGCCCGGCCGGCTTCCAGCGAGCCGACGGGAGCTCCGTGTTCCGACCGAAGCACTCCGCCGTGTTCACGTCGACGGATGTGATGGCGGCCGAGGCCAACCTGCTTGAGCGTTCAGAACGCGAGACGGCGCCTCGTGTCGCGCCAACCACGGAGCGGGCGACGCTAGGTCGCCGCCGAGGCACGTCGCTGGTCGACGCTCGACAACTCGAGGCGATCGCCAGGATCGTCGCGTCGGGGCGCGTCGTCGACGTGCTCGTGGGGCCGGCCGGCACAGGGAAGACGACCACCATGAGCGCACTTCGACGAGCTTGGGAACGAGCACAGGGCGCCGGTTCGGTCGTCGGTCTCGCGCCATCCGCCGCGGCAGCCCACGTGCTCTCGGAGGACCTCGGCATCCCGACCGAGAACCTCGCGAAGTGGTGGCACGACCACCTGGCCTCGGGCACCTCGTTCCAGCCCGGTCAGCTCGTCATCGTCGATGAGGCATCCCTCGCCGGCACCCTGCACCTCGACCGAGTCACCGCGCTCGCCGAACGCGGGGGAGCGAAGGTCCTCCTCGTCGGCGACCCTGCCCAACTGCAGTCCGTCGATGCCGGCGGCGCGTTCTCGATGCTCGTTCACCACCGAACGGATGTCGCCGAGCTCGCGGAGGTGCATCGCTTCGCGCACGCGTGGGAGAAGGAGGCATCCCTGTCGCTGCGCAACGGTCAGGCCGACGCGATCGACCAGTACGTCGCGCACGAGCGCGTGGTCGAAGGCAGCACGGAGGCGATGGCAGATGCTGCCAACGCAGCCTGGCGTTCGGACACCCGCGCCGGCAAGGCGAGTCTTCTGATCAGCGAATCGAACGAGGCGGTGCTGGCCATGAACATCCGTGCACGCAGCGAGCTGATCTTGGAGGGGCGGGTCGACGCAACACGCGAAGTGGTTCTTCACGACGGGACCGCGGCATCCGTCGGCGACACCGTCATCACGCGCCGGAACGATCGGCACCGCCGTGCGGGCGGGGGATGGGTTCGCAACGGGGACCGGTGGACGGTTGCGGCGGTGCACAAGGACGGTTCGATCGAGGTGCAACGGCCGGGTCGTTCCTGGAGCGGCACCGTCGTGCTGCCCGCTGCGTACGCAAGATGTCATGTCGAGCTCGGCTACGCCGTGACCGCTCACCGTGCGCAGGGCATCACGACCGACACCGCGCACGTCGTGGTCGCGTCGGGTACGACGCGAGAGAACTTCTATGTGGGGATGACGCGTGGGCGGGAGTCGAATGTCGCGTATGTCGCCGTCGACCGACCGGATGTCGCGCACGCCGGCCCTCGACCGGGTGACGCGGAGACGGTGACGGCACCGAGCGTCCTCTACGGGGTGCTGCAGAACGTCGGCGCCGAACTGTCGGCGCACGAGACGCTCGCGGCGGAGCAGGACTCGTGGGGGTCGATTGCGCAGCTCGCGGCGGAGTACGAGACGATCGCGGCGGCGGCGCAGCGCGATCGGTGGGCGGGGCTGGTGCGTACTTCCGGCCTTGGCGACGAGCAAGCAACTGCTGTGATCTCGTCTGAAGCGTTCGGACCGCTTGGCGCCGAACTGCGGCGCGGGGAGGCGGCCGGCTTCGACGTCGAGCAGCTGCTTTCGGCGGCCGTCGGCGCGCGGGGTTTCGATGATGCGCAGGATGTCGCGGCGGTTCTTCGCGCGCGGATCGCCGTGGCGGCCGCGCGTGGTGTCGGTGCACGAGGTGGATCGTCTCGCCGTGAAGCTCATTTCATCGCGGGGCTCATTCCGGCGGCATTGGGGGCGATCGACCCCGGCGCGCGGCGTGCGCTCGACGAGCGGCGCGATCTCATGGAGGCGCGCGCAGATGCGCTTCTCGATCGGGCGCTGGCAGCCAAGGAGTCGTGGGTAGTCGTCCTCGGGACGCCTGGGGCCCAGGCGATGGCGGCATGGCGCCGGCAGGCCCGCTTGGTCGCGGCCTACCGAGATCGGTACGGTGTCGCGAGCGAGTCTGCCTTGGGGCGGGAACCCGTCACCGACCTCCAGCGGGTGGATGCGGCGCGGGCCCGGCGTGCTCTCTGTCTCGCGCGGCAAATGACCGAGCATGAGGCCGAGTTCGGACGCCAACGGCCGAGTGTCCCGACACGCCTTCCGGCTGTCGGTCCGCGGTTCTAGAATGCCGTCGTAGGCGACCTCGTTTCGTTGCACCGCTCGTCGCGGTGGCATGACCCCCGATCCTCGGCGGTCCTTCCAAGTTCTCGTCGCCGAACGCATGGAGGGCTGCAGCATGTTCGGACTCATCTGGGTGGTCGTCGCCCGCACTCGCGTCGCACTCCGACGATTCATGCCGTCGAACCTCCTGCTCGACGCCATCCACACGCGTCGGGGGCTCAAGTGGGGTGTGCCGGCGATGCTGCTCGCGGTTCCCTACGGGCTTGGAGCGATGCTGTGCTTCGGACTCGCCGAAGGCGGCGCTCCCGGATGGCTCAATCTCGTCGGGCTGCTCTGCGTCTGGAACGCGCTCAAGTTCGCGGTCGCAGGACCAGCGACGCTGGTTCGGCTTGCTCGAGTGCGGACGCAGGAGGCCCGTGCGCGTCGGGCATCGGCGGGTGCGCGCGAAGCGGATGAGGTCCTTGGCATTGGTGTCCCTGCGGGCCGCGTCGTCGACCACGCGTCGGTCGAGCTGGTCAGGTAGAGATTCTCATCGCCGGATGACCGGCACGGCACTGTTGGCGCACCTGTTCTTCGCGCAATTCTTGTGGCACGAGGATGCCGCAAGCAGGAGGTACAGCCATGACGGTCCCGCAGGAGCAGTTCGATGACCTCCTGAGCCGAACTGCGCTCGCGGCGCTGTTCTACTACCCCGAGATCGCCGTCGACGACGACGACTACGACCTGCAGCGGGACATCGCCTACTGCCTCGAGCCGATCGAAGGATTGCCGACCGAGGACCTCGAGCGCCTCCGCACCGTCGTCGGACGCGTCATCACCAATCCGTCGGCGCATCGCTCCGAGCTCCTCGCCCTAGTGATCGAGCTCGCACCGCCACCTGGTGACTAGGGTTCGCCCGTGCCTGACCGGGATCACGACGACGAGGCCGCTGAGGCTGCCGCGAAGCTCGAACACACCCGCGAGGTGAAGCGACGCTGGCGGGAGGCGAATCTCGATCGCGTCCACGAGCAGAGCCGGGCCTGGAAGGCAGCCAACCCGGAGCGAGTTCGGGAGCTCAACCGACGCTGGCGCGAGGAGCACCTCGATCGTTCACGCCAGCAGAATCGCGACTCGGCTCGCCGCGCGGCCGTGCGGAGGCGTCGCGAGGCTGAGACGAGGCGGAAGGCAAGGGAACGGTCGAAGCGCTGGCGTGAGGAGCATCCCGAGCAGGTGCGCACGTACCAGTGGCGATGGGTCGAGGCGAACCGCGACAAGGTGCGCGAGTACTACAACCGCTACTACGAGACGCACCGAGAAGAGGTGAGCGCTCGCGCCGCTGCCCGCCGCGACGCCGACCCGGAGGGCACGCGGCGCGCGTCGAGGGAGTGGGCTGATCGGAACAAGGCGCGTCGGGCGGAACTTCAACGCAAACGGCGGAGCGATCCGGATATCTATCAGGCGGAGTTGGAAGCGAACGCTGCGGCGCGGAGGCTGAAGCGGCGTCTGGCTCGTGCTGGACTGCCGCCCAAGCGGCTCCACGCAACGTCCGCCGCGGAGCGGCGTGCGCACGACCGAGAGGCCGACGCATACTTCGGTGATCCGTCGCTCAACGAGCGTGTGCGGCAGTTCACTGTCTTCGCCGGATCATTGACCGAACACATGCTCGAGCATGGCGCCACCATGCGGAAGTTCGCGGAGGAGTATGCCGCACATCGTGAGCGAGTGGGCCTACCTCCTGTCGACGTCGAACGCATCGTTTTCGCCCGCGCAGTGGAGATCGTAACCGACCGCCTGCCCAGGATTGATCCTCTGACGGGCCGGGACGTCGCAGCCGCCTGTCGTAGTACACAGGCCGTAATGCGGCTGGAAGAACGGCGTCAGCAGTTCGACCGATTCGTGAAGTTACTCGCGTCGCACGTCGAGAAGCACCTAGCGCGGTTGACTGACGAAGCGGCGATTGAGAACCGGGCTCGCCGATTACATCGTCGACCCCCGGCCCCCCTGGAGTCCCTGGTTTTCAAGGTCGCAATCGAGGAACTCGTCCCCGACCTGACGACCACTCGACTCACGGTCGAGGACGTTCGGAGAGCCGTGCGAGCGGCGAGGGCGCGCGTTACGTTCGCGGTCGACCGCGAATGGTCCCGCGCCGAGCCAGGTCGAGGGTCGAGTCTGGGTCACTAGGGCGAGCCGCACCTGCGGGCCGTTGAATCCTCAGAGCCTCGGATTGAACTGCCTGGCTCTCTTTCAAACCGGATTGTGCATTGATTCGCGACCCGTTGAGTCTGGCTCCTGGGCGTGCGCCACCCCGAACTGGACGCATCCGCGGCGATGTCCGTCTGCGCCACTACCCTGAGAGCAGTCCCCGGGGGGACGTAACTGTAGTGCGCATAGCCGCGTGTAGGAGGAGCCACCGAGTATGACCCGAACCCCTACCAGCCGATCGAGATTCTCATCTGAGGAGTATGTCAGCAAGCGCAGCGCGGCGAACGAGTCGCCGAAGGTGGTGACGTGGTAGTGGCTCTCAAGAAGTCGGACCTGTACAGCTCTCTCTGGGCAAGCTGCGACCAGCTTCGTGGCGGTATGGACGCCAGCCAGTACAAGGATTACATCCTGACGATGCTGTTCATGAAGTACGTCTCGGACAAGGCGGCATCTGATCCCGACAGCCTCATCGAGGTACCCGAGGGTGGGTCGTTCGATGACATGTTCGCCGCCAAGAACGACAAGGAAATCGGCGACCGCTTCAACAAGATCATCGGCAAGCTGGCCGATGCTAACGGCCTGCGCAACGTCATCGACCTGGCGGACTTCAACGATGCGGAGAAGCTCGGCAATGGCAAGGAGATGCAGGACCGCCTGTCGAAGCTCGTAACCATCTTCAGGGACCTCGACTTCCGCGGCTCTCGGGCGGAGGGCGACGACCTGCTGGGCGACGCATATGAGTACCTCATGCGCCACTTCGCCACTGAATCAGGCAAGAGCAAGGGGCAATTCTACACGCCGGCTGAGGTCTCGCGCGTGCTCGCGAAGGTCGTCGGCATCGGCAGCTCCACCAGTCAGGACGAGACCGTCTACGACGCGGCCTGCGGGTCTGGCTCTCTGCTCCTGAAGGCTGCTGCGGAGGCTCCTCGCGGGATGACGATCTACGGCCAGGAGAAGGACAACGCAACCTGGGCCCTCGCCAGGATGAATATGATCCTCCACGGCAACGCGACGGCGGAGATCTTCAAGGGCGACACCATCACGAATCCGCAGCTCACTAACGGCAAGAGCCTGAAGACGTTCGACTACGTCGTGATGAATCCGCCGTTCTCCATCAAGTCATGGAACAACGGACTTGAAGAGGACTACGGGCGGTTCGAGTACGGTATGCCGCCCGAGAAGAACGGCGACTACGCCTTCCTCCTTCATGCACTGGCCTCTTTGAAGTCCGAGGGGAAGGCTGCCGTCATCCTGCCGCATGGCGTCCTGTTCCGCGGGAACGCCGAAGGCAACATCCGGCGTGAGCTGCTCAAGCGTGGCTTCATCAAGGGAGTCATCGGCCTGCCGGCGAACCTCTTCTACGGCACGGGAATCCCCGCGTGCATCGTGCTCCTGGACAAGGAGAACGCGGTCAGCCGGACGGGTGTCTTCATGGTGGATGCCAGTAAAGGGTTCATCAAGGACGGCAATAAGAATCGCCTCCGCGATCAGGACATCCACAAGATCGTCGATACGTTCAACCGTCAGTTGCCGATCAACGGCTACTCGCGAATGGTGCCGCTCAGCGAGATCGCTGATCCGAAGAACGACTACAACCTCAACATCCCGCGCTATATCGACAGTTCCGAGCCCGAGGATATTCAGGATCTCTCCGGACACATCCACGGCGGCATCCCGAACCGCGACATCGACGCCTTGGAGCACTACTGGGAGGCGCTACCCGCTCTGAAGGATGCTCTCTTCGAGCCGCTCCGCGAGGGCTATTCGAAGCTCACAGTCGAGCCGTCCGAGGTGCAAGATTACGCACTGAATCGCAGCGGGCTCGAGTTCCTCCGCGCCGACGTCGAGAAAGTCGTCAATGAGTGGTTCGAAGCGCACCTCTCGGTGCTCCTCACGATCGATGCCGAGACCATGCCCAACGATCTGATTCGAGTTCTCGGCGACGACCTGCTCGCTCGGTTCAAGGACATGCCTCTGCTCGACGAATACGACGTCTACCAGCAGCTCATGAGGTACTGGAACGACACGATGCACGACGACGTGTATCTGCTCATGACCGAGCTGGGCAACGGAGGTTCGTGGGCAAGCGCCGCCAAGCCTCGCGCGGCGATCGAGGACAAGGAGCGGAAGCTCACCGAGGACGCAGACCTGGAGATCGGCAGCGGGCGTGCCAAGAAAAAGTTCAAGATGGATCTCATCCCGCCGGCCCTCGTCGTGTCGCGATACTTTGCTGCCGAACGGGCGAAGGTGGAAGAGCTCCAAGTTGCCGCGGACGATGCTACCCGCGCCGTCGAAGAGTACGTTGAAGAGCACGCTGTCGAAGACGGCCTGCTTGCCGAGGCCATGGATGACGAGAAGATCTCAAAAGTGCTCGCAGCTAGACGCCTGCGCGCGATCAAGGGCTCAGGCGACAAGGAAGAGATCACCGCACTGAACCATCTGATCAGTCTTTACGGCACTGAAGCCACCGCGAAGAAGGCGGCAAAGGACGCTCAGACAAGACTCGACGAGCTGACGCTGCGTCAGTACGGTGCCCTCACTGACAGCGACGTGCAGGAGCTTCTGCTTGATGACAAGTGGCACTCCGCAGTCGCGACGAAGATCGACGGCGAAGTCAACGCGCTGACCCTCGCGCTCGTGGCACGCATTCAGCAACTCGGCGAGCGCTACGCCGCAACCGTCGCGGACCTCGACTTTGAACTGGAAGAGCTCGAAGCCAAGGTCGCAGGCCATCTCGCTGCAATGGGGGTCAGATAGTGGGCGCTGCGGCTATGCCCCATGGTTGGTATGACGCCGCTCTGTTCGACCTGGTGACGATCAAGAGTGGTCAAGTCGATCCCCGCGTGTCCCCTTATCGAGAGTTGCCACTGATTGCGCCGGATCACCTCGCATCCGGGACGGGTCGGCTGATCAAGAAGGTGTCTGCATCGGCGCAGGGAGCCATTAGCGGCAAGTACCTCGTACGGCCCGGCGAAGTCATCTACAGCAAGATTCGTCCATACCTGCAGAAGGCGTATAGGTGCGACTTCGAAGCCCTCTGCAGCGCAGATATGTACCCGCTCACGCCTCGTCGTGGCGTGGACTCCTCGTTCATACTGCACTCGCTCCTTGGGCACGACTTCACAAACTTCGCTGTCAGCGTTTCCGCGCGAAGCGGCATCCCTAAGATCAATCGTGAGGAACTCGCCGAGTACCGGATGTCGGTGCCGGGTTGGGCCGAACAACGCGCGATCGGCCAGGCACTCGATGACGCCGACAACCTTATCGCTGCGCTGGAGCGCCTCATCGCAAAAAAGCAGGCGATCAAACAGGGCATGATGCAGCAGCTCCTGACCGGCGAGACCCGCCTTCCCAGCTATACCGGGATGCGGGTCGAGTGCACTCTCGGTGAGGTGGCGCGAATCAAAACTGGGTCGCGGAACAACCAGGACAAGGTGGCCAGCGGTAGGTACCCGTTCTTCGTCCGATCGGCAACGGTCGAGCGGATCAACTCCTACTCGTATGACTGTGAAGCCGTCCTCGTGCCTGGTGAGGGTGGTATTGGATCCATCTTCCATTACGTCGACGGCAAGTTCGAGGTTCACCAGCGCGTTTACATGATTAGTGGCTTCGCACCAGATGTGAGTGGTCGCTATATCTACCACTTCATGCGCCAATACTTCGGAGCCCACGCGATGGAGAACAGCGTAAAGGCGACCGTTGACTCGCTTCGACTGCCCACATTCAAGAATTTTCTCCTTCAGGTTCCGCCGGTTGATGAGCAACGAGCAATCGTTGATGCGATGGACGATGCCGAGGCAGAATTGCGGTTGCTCCGGGGCCGCCTAGAGAAGGCGCGCGTCATCAAGCAAGGCATGATGCAGCAACTTCTCACAGGCCGCGCGCGCCTCCCCGTGGAGGCGCTGGAATGAGAGTCCTGAACACTGACTGGGCGATCGAGCAGCTAGACAAGTTCATTGTGCAGACCGTGATGCGCACCAGTAGCAGCTCGAGCGGCGGCGCGGTCGTCATCACAGCGCGCAATTACACGGCCGCCCCGGATGCAGAGGTAGCCAAGCAGGCCCAGGTGGTCGAGAGAATCTTCGACCGCGTGATCCCAGATTGGCGGACCGAAATCGAGAACTCTAAGAACAACCGCTGGACGCGCCATCGTGAAGCCGCGATTCGCGCGCGCGCGGAACTCGTCCGTGCCGAGGAGATCTGGCAGAACCTGGGCGACGACGCGCCTGAGATCTCCGCCGCCAACCTGCACCGATCGATCTGGAGTGGTGCCCGTTCGCTCTGGCAGTCAGGCCACTATGTACAGGCCGTTCGTGATGCCGTGACCAAGCTGAACGCAGAAACACAGAACAAGGTCGGTCGCCGCGACGTGAGCGAGACAGACCTCTTCAAGCAGTCCTTCTCGCTCGACGAAGCGAAGCCAGGCAAGGCGCGCCTGCGTCGTATGCCGCCGGAGGACCGTGACACGTATCGCTCGGTGCAGCGCGGGGCGATGGCGTTCGCCGAGGGTGTGTTCGCGGGAATCCGTAATCCCCTCTCACATGAGGCGGACCAGGAGCTCACCGAGCAGGTGGCGCTCGAGTACCTGGCGGCGCTGAGCGTGCTCGCGCGTTGGGTAGATGAATCAGTGGTGGAGCACGCAGGGGGAGGATCATGAGCACAGTCGGACAGATCGAGAAGAAGGCGCAGGACCGCGTTGTGAAGCTGTTCACGGAGCAGCTCGACTACGAGTATCTCGGCGACTGGCATGACGGCAACCGGACCAACGGGATCGAGGCCGATCTCCTCAGTCAGAACTTGCGCGCTCGGAACTACGACGAGGTGCTCATCAGCCGCGCCATCGATCAGCTTGAGAAGGCCGCCGCGGTCGGGGTCGGCCACAACCTTTACGAGGCGAACCGCGACGTCTACCAGCTGCTTCGCTACGGCGTGAAGGTCAAGGCCGCGGCCGGCGAATCGACCCAGACGATCTGGCTTATCGACTGGCAGACTCCGTCGGCCAATCACTTCGCCATCGCCGAGGAAGTCACGGTACTCGGTCACCACACCAAGCGCCCGGACATCGTTCTCTACGTCAACGGCCTTGCGCTCGGAATCATTGAGCTGAAGCGCTCCAAGGTGTCATTGACCGAAGGTATTCGGCAATCTATCGGCAATCAGAGCAAAGACTTCATCCGTCCGTTCTTCTCGACCGTCCAGTATCTGTTCGCCGGCAACGATGCCGAGGGGCTGCGCTACGGCGTCATTGATACGCCCGAGAAGTATTGGCTGGAGTGGAAGGAGGAATCGGACGTCGACTCGCCGCTCGATCGGGCACTCCTGCAGATGTGCGCGAAGGACCGTCTCCTCGAGCTGATCCACGACTTCATCGTCTTCGACAAGGGAGTCAAGAAGGGCCCGCGCCACAACCAGTACTTTGGCGTCAAGGCGGCGCAGAAGCGCATCGCGCGGCGCGAGGGCGGCATCATCTGGCACACCCAAGGGTCGGGCAAGAGCCTGACGATGGTCTGGCTCGCCAAGTGGATCCGCGAGTCCCAGGTCGGCACTGATCCCCGCGTACTCATCATCACGGACCGCACCGAACTCGACGAGCAGATCGAGAAGGTCTTCAAAGGCGTCAACGAGTCCATCTACCGGACTAAGAGCGGCGCCGATCTCATCGCCACGCTCAACACGTCTGAGGAGTGGCTCATCGGGTCACTCGTTCACAAATTCCGCGATAGCACCGACGACGGGGACGCCGACGCCGACGACTACATTGCCGAACTCAACGCTGCGCTTCCGAAGGACTTCCGCGCCAAGGGCAACATCTTCGTCTTCGTCGATGAGGCGCACCGCACCCAGTCCGGCAAGATGCACCGTGCTATGAAGCAACTCCTGCCGGACGCCATGTTCATCGGCTTCACCGGAACGCCGCTCCTGAAGGCCGACAAGGCGACCAGCATCGAGACCTTCGGCTCGTTCATCCATACCTACAAGTTCGACGAGGCCGTAACTGACGGGGTCGTGCTCGACCTCCTCTACGAAGCGCGCGATATCGATCAGGGCCTGACCTCTCCGGCCCACGTCGATAAGTGGTTCGACGTCAAGACCAAGGGCATGACCGACCTCTCTCGCGCTGAGCTCAAGAAGCGCTGGGGCACCATGCAGAAGGTTGTCTCTAGCAAGTCCCGCGCGGAGCAGATCGTCGCGGACATCCTGATCGACATGGAAACCAAGCCGCGCTTGATGGATCGCCGCGGCAACGCGATGCTCGTGGGCTCCAGCATCTACCAGGCATGCAAGTTCTACGACTTATTCGTCGCGGCTGGCTTTAAGGGCAAGTGCGCCATCGTCACGAGCTACCAGCCGAACGTCACCGAAATCTCGAAAGAGGACGCGGGCGCGGGGAAGACCGAGAAGCTGGCGCAGTACGACACCTACCGCCGCATGCTGGCCGACTACTTCGACGAGGCCGAAGACGCCGCCATGGGGCGCGTCGAAGAGTTCGAGTCCGCGGTTAAGAAGCAGTTCATCGAAGAGCCGGGCCAGATGCGGCTGCTCATCGTGGTGGACAAGCTCCTCACAGGCTTCGACGCGCCGAGCGCCACCTATCTCTACATCGACAAGAAGATGCAAGACCACGGCCTCTTCCAGGCGATCTGCCGTGTTAACCGTCTCGACGGCGACGACAAGGACTACGGCTACATCGTCGATTACCGGGATCTGTTCAACTCGCTTGAGAGCGCCATCAACGACTACACCTCCGGCGCGCTTGAGGGCTACGAGAAGCAAGACATCGACGGTCTGCTGACCGACCGCATTGACAAGGCCCAAGACGATCTCGAGGACGCCCTTGAGCGGATCCGCGCGCTCTGCGAGCCGGTGCTTCCGCCCAAGGGGACGGATCAGTACCGCGCCTACTTCGTCGCTCAAGAGGCGGGAAACTCTGACCAGATTAAGGCTAACGAACCGAAGCGCGTTGAGCTCTACAAAGCGGTCTCAGCGGTCACGCGCGCCTTCGCCAACATCGCCAATGACATGGCTGAGGCGGGTTATAGCCCGGCCGACGTCGAGAAGGTCCGGAAGGAAATTTCCCACTACAGTGACGTGCGTGCGGAGGTGAAGCTCGCCGCCGGCGAAGACGTTGACTTCAAGGCGTACGAAGCCGACATGCGCTTTCTGCTCGACACCTACATCAAGGCTGGTGCCTCGCAGGTGGTGTCGAACTTCGAGGACACTGGACTTATCGACTTGATCGTGAAGCTGGGCCCCGGCGCTATCGACAGGCTCCCGCCCGGCGTCAAGAAGAGCAAGGACGCGGTCGCCGAAACCATCGTCAACAACATGCGCAAGGTCATCATCGATGAGCATGCGCTGAACCCGAAGTTCTATGACCGCATGAGCGAGCTGCTCGATGCGATTCTCGAAGAACGCCGCAAGCAGGCGCTCGATTACGAGGCCTACCTCGCCACGATCCTCGACGCCGCGCAGCAGCTCGGTCGCAAGGACACCGGTAAGAGCTACCCAACGTGGGTGAAGCACGGCGGGCAGAAGGCGCTCATCGACACGCTCGATGACGATGCGGACCTCGCGCGAAGTGTCGACTCCGCAGTGCGCAACGTGAAGAAGCATGACTGGGTTGACCACCCAATGAAGCGAAAGCAAGTCAAGCAAGCCATCGCCCGGTCGCTGCCCGACGGCGACGACCGTCTGGAAACGGTCTTCAATCTCGTGAGGTCTCGCGATGAGTACCGCTAGCGCCTACCTCACTGTCCGCGGACTCGACATCGATATCGTCCGTAAGGACATCAAGCATCTCCACGTCGGTGTCTACCCCCCTGCCGGTCGCGTCCGCGTTGCTGCCCCACTTAGCTTCGACGACGAGCACATCCGATTGGCGGTGATCCAACGACTGGCCTGGATTCGGCGCCAGCGTAAGGAGCTTCAGAGTGCTCAGCGACAGTCCTTCCGCGAGATGATCACGGGAGAATCGCACTACGTATGGGGCCTTCGAAAGCGCCTGAAAGTAGTCGAGCGGCCTGGACGCGCGCATGTCGAGGTCGATGGCGACCGGCTTGCGCTCTTTGTGGCGCCGGACGCCTCGGTTGAGCAGCGCCGCGCCTATCTCGAACGGTGGTATCGGGAGCAACTCCGATCCGCTCTGCCCGACCTCATCAGCAAGTGGGAACAACGCCTTGAGGTGACTGTCCCGAGGTGGACGATCCGAAAGATGAAGACCAAGTGGGGTTCGTGCAACCGCGAGACCCGCGACCTCTGGTTCAACGTTGAGCTCGCCAAGAAGCACCCGGATTGCCTTGAGTACATCGTGGTGCACGAGCTCACCCACTATTTCGACGGCAACCATGGAGCCCGATTCACCGCACTGATGGACCGCAACCTACCCGACTGGCGCGTGCGCCGGGAGGAACTCAACGGTGCACCGCTCGCGGAAGAGGATTGGACGGCATGAAGCTGACGCGCATCGAACTCGAGAACTATCGCCGACTTGACGACACCGAGATCGAGGTTCGCGACCACCTTGTGCTCGTCGGTGCGAACGATGTCGGCAAGTCATCGCTTCTCCGAGCGCTCGATCTGGTACTCGGCGCCAGCACCGCCCAGCTTTACTCGAACCTTGGCGTAGAGGATTTCCGCGACGCGAGCAAGGAGCTCCGATTCGAGGTGCAGCTTGTCGACTTCTCCAAGGAGGAGATGGCGCTCTTCGTGGACGAGATCTACGTCGATCCGGCCACAAACGACCGGTCGCTATCGATCCAGCTGACGGCGTCGGTCGACGCCAGCGAGTCCCTCAGCATCACCCGGATTGGACCGCACGCCGGCACGGGCCGTCAGTTGTCGCGCGACCAGATCGCTGGACTTGGCTGGAAGTTCCTTAGCGCGACAGCTCAAACTCGCGATCTCCGCGATGACCGTCGGTCAGCGCTCGACGAGATGCTGCGCGCTGTCGATCTCGGCGGTGAGAAGGCAAGCTTCGACGCCATTGCCACGAGCTTTCAAGACGCTTTGAACAACTCCACGACGCTTGGCGACCTGCGCACACAGCTCGCGGGCCAGCTCTCAAAGGCCCTCCCCGAAAAGCTCGCCGAGAAGGACCTCTCATTTGTGAGCGGTGCGTCCGCCGACGACGATGTGCTGAGCGATGTCCGATTGCGCGTCACGAAGGGTGGCGTGGAACACGAGCTGTCACAACAGTCCGACGGAACACGCGCGCTCTACGCGATCGCCCTCTACGACCTGATGAGTGCCGGTGCAAACGTTGTCGGAATCGATGAACCCGAGATTCATCTTCACCCCACCTCGCAGCGCAGCCTTGCCCGGCTGCTACGCGCCAGCAGCAACCAGAAGGTTCTCGCGACGCACTCCTCGGACATAGTCGGCGCGTTCGACGCCGATTCGATCGTGGTGGTCCGCCCTGGTGGCACAGTTGTCCAGCCGAGCGCTGGCTTCCTCGCCGCCGACGAACGCACCTTCGTTAAGTGGTGGGTACGAGACAAGCTCGAGCCGCTCACGGCGACTCGAGTGGTGACGGTTGAAGGGCTGTCCGATCGCATCATTCTGGAGCGGGTCGCTGATCTAACCGATCGCAACTTGGATCGTCTCGGCGTCTCGGTGATCGAGACCGACGGCGCGAGCGAGATCCGTCCCGTCGCAAAGCTCTTCGGCTCGACCGGATTCAACTTGGCGGTGTCTCGCCTCATCGACCTTGATGCGGAGCAGGAGGTGGCGGATGCGCTTGGCATTGCCGTGGCCGATCTCCGCACCAGCTCGGTGTTCACCTCGCAGCGCGATCTTGAAGACGAGTACGTGCGGGCGCTTGGCGGAACGAACGTCCAGGCTGCCCTCGCTAGTGGTGGCCACTTTTCAAAGAACGAGTTGGCGAACTGCACTGCGAACGGGCCCGCAGGCACGTACACCGATGCTGATGTCGCAGCCTTCTGCCGGGTAGGCAAGCGCAAGGTGCGAGCCGCACTGTCGGTGCTGCCCATCCTCACAGCTGCGAACGCCTCCGCGATCACGAGCATCGATTATCTCCTATCGGAAATTGCTCCGTAGATGATCAAGCCGACACCGTCGCAGCTCGCGATCCGCGACGCCGCAGCTCGTGACCTCCTCGTAATCGCGCCTGCGGGTTGTGGCAAGACCGAGGCGTTGGCGCTTCGCATCCAAGGCTTGCTCCAGCGTGAGGATGTGCGGGCTCCTCAGAAGATCCTGGTCACCACCTTCTCAAACCGAGCCCGCGACAACATCCGGGAACGCCTACAGGACTACCTCTCTCCGGCCGTGCTTCGCGAGCGGGTCTCGATCACCAACTTCCATGGACTGGCCGCCCGCGTGTTCCGAGCGCATGCCAACGTAATTGGACTTGACCCGGACATGATCATCCCGGACGGCGACTGGGTCGGCGCACAGTGCCGGGCCCAGAACTTCGATTTCAACACGTCAGCGGCAGTGCAGACGACGCTTCGCGAGGCAAAGCAGGAGCCGCGAACGGACGCCGAGGTGGAGGTCTACCTCAGTGCGCCGGGACGAGAGGCGGCACTTGCCATCGAGCGCCAGCGTGTCTCTGAAGGACGGCTCACCTACGACGACCTGCCGCGCATGGCCGAGCTGATACTCGCTAATGATGCTGTCGCCGAGCTGTACCGAGCGCACTTCGGCAGTCTGGTCGTCGACGAGTTCCAAGACCTCACGCCACAGCAGCTCCGGATAGTCAATCGAATCGGTTACAAGCAGACGACGTTCGCGGGGGACCTGGCGCAAGGAATCTACGGTTTCGCTGGCGCCAAGCCACGGGAGATTGATGCTGCCATTCGCGCCGAGTGCACCGAGGTAATCGAGTTCTCCGAGTCACATCGATCGTCTCCCGCCGTACTTGCGATGGTCAACGCGATGGCGCCGCTGACGGTCGGAACTGCGCTGTCATGCGCCGATGCCGCTTCATGGCCGGGTGGCGGGCTGGCCGCTTCCGTGGCGCATCAAGCCGCTGACGCAGAAGGTCAATGGGTGGCCAAGGTTGCTCAGGCTCTTGTATCCCGCGTTCCGGGGCAACGGATCGGCATCATCGCGCGTACTCTTGGCCGGCGCCGCTTCGTCGAAGCAGCGTTAACGGCGGCTGGCGTGCCGTTCTTCCGGTGGAACGATGGAGTCCTCGATACGGATACCGCCCGCATCATGAAGTCCATGCTTGGTCGGTTCGACGCCCGCGGTTACGACGCTGCCTCCGACAAGGTTGCATTCCTCCGGGATGCATCTGGGTTCGAGTCGGTCGCGGAGCCGACCGGTCGTGAGAGCTTGCTCGACGCGTTGCACTGGTGCCACGACCTCCTCCAAGAGGGAACAACGGCTACCGACATCCGCGCTCGGATCCAGGTCGGCGACGAGACGACGCTGATCACAGCACCAGGGGTGCATCTGCTCACAGGGCACGTCGGGAAGGGGCAGCAGTTCGATTGGGTCGTGATCGTGGGTCTCGAGGAAGGCGTCATCCCAGACTTCCGGGCAACAAGTGCCGAGGACAAGACCGAGGAGGCGCGAGTGTTGTCGGTCATGATATCCCGCGCGCGCCACGGCGTCATCGTGAGCCGAGCCGCGTCGGTGCCGACGAATTCGGGGAACCCGAAGAATCGGCCAGCTTCGTCGTTCCTGACTCAACTAGGGGCGGCAAAGCCGCTCGACGCTCAGGGTCTTGTTCAGTGGTTCAAGACGGCTGATTGGGCCGCGATCACTGCCCGCTAGATCGAAGCACAGAAGGAATACTGCATATGGCGTTGTCACTCGGCCCGATTCTGCTCGATGCGGGCATCGACCCGTCGGACGCGCTGGTGATCCGCCACGCCTACGTCCGCGAGCACGAGGACAGCGGCCTGCCAGGCATCCACGCTGACTCTACGGACGAGGAGATCCTGGCCTACACCCGGAATCAGCAGGTCGACACGAGACGATTCCCTGCTTTGCCGCCTCGGTACTGGGTGGTCTTCATCCGCGAGGGCGGTGACCAAGCGCGGCTGTGGGCGGTGGTCGAGAACGGCGGCGAGATCTCCAACGACGGTGTGCGCCGCATCTTCGACATGGTCGAGTCCGAGCACATGGCCGACCTGCGTGGACGCCTCGTCATCGGATGGAGGTCGCCGCGCACATGGTGGATGCGTGCCACCACGGCGGCGAGCTACCCGGTGATGGGCATCGCCGACGCGGAGCCGGTGCCGTTCCCAGGCTTTGACCGCCTCGTTCTCGATTACGCCCAGCTCCAAGCGGTCGTGCGCGAGCATCGCTACGCCTCCTGGCGTACCGCACTGTCTTCAGTCACGGGCGTCTACCTGATTACCGACACCCGCGATGGACGCCATTACGTCGGTAAGGCCGACGGCGAGGAGAGCATCCGGCAGCGATGGAACGCGTATGCCACCAACGGCCACGGCGGCAACGTCGAACTTCGAGGCCTCGATCCGTCAACCTTCCGGTACTCGCTGCTGCGCGTGTTCGACCCGTCGACGCCGACGCAGGTGGTGGATGCGGCCGAGGGTCATTTCAAGGTGGCGTTGGACACTCGCCGGCACGGGCTGAACCGGAACTAGCGGTGTGCGACGGCGTTGGTCCGCCCCGATAGGTTTGCACGTGAGCGCGAAGGGAACGATTGATGACCGGTGAAGTTGAGATCGTCAGCGACGGCGACGGGGCCATCGTCGCCGGCGAGCGTTCCGCGGTTGAGCGATTTCTTGAGCATGCCGGCCTCCTCAGTGGGGCGCAGGACTTCAGCATCAGCAAGCTGAGTCCGCTACTCAAAGCAGGATCTGGCATTGCGGAGACGGCTGCCGAGGTCGCCGAACAGTCAGCTTTGTACTTGAAGCTCACGCCCGAGTCCGCCCAGCGGCTTAAGGACGCGGGCGGGCTGATGAAGACCAAGACGAAGGGCATCAGCCACGCGATGCTCGGCGAAACAGGCAAGACCTCGCTCAAGTGGCTCCAGGTAGAGGATGGTCCAGGCTCGCTCCTGACCAACCCTGCAGTGCTCTCCGGTATCGGCGGACTCATGAGTCAGTTTGCACAGCAGGCGGAAGCGCGCGAACTGAAGGAACTGCTGGTTCGCCTCGACGAGAAGCTCGACGACGTGCGCCGCGCGCAGCGCGACGCTGTGCTCGCCAGGATGAGGAGCTCAGCAGCAGCGATCGACGAAGCGATGGTGCTACGGGCGCATGGCGGAGACCCCAAGACGACGTGGGACAAAGTCAGCGGGGTGTCCGAGTCGATCCTTAATGTGCAGGAGGAGGCGTTGCTCGCGCTTGGCGCCCTCGCCGACAAGGTCGAGGGCAAGCGGAAGACCGGAGAACTGAAGAAGGCCACCCGCGAGATCGAACGCGAGGTGGCGGTCCAGCTCGCGATCCTGGCGCGATGCTTCGAGCTCCAAGATGAGTTCCGCGTCGTCGAGATTGATCACGTGCTTGCCACAGCCCCGGAGAACCTTGAGGGTCACCGGCTTGGTGTTGCGGCCGCCCGAGAGCAGCGGCAGTCCGCTGTAGTCGAGCGAACGTCTCGCCTAATGGCGCAGATGGATGCCGCTGGTGGCATCGCGAATGAACACATCATCCTCCATGTCGGTGCGGCACGTTCGGTGATTGGAGCACTCAATTCAACTGCGGCAGCCGTTGATGACTTCCACGCACCCCTCGGAATCGAGTCGAGTCGCGAAACGCTTGGTGTGACGCCCTGGCGAGAGGCACTGCGCGACCCTCAACAGCGCGCTACCGCAGGCAAGGAGCTCAGTCAGAAGGCGCTGATCGGCGCCGCAGCCGCTGGGGTGGCTGTCGCGCTGGTTTCGAAGCCTGGGTCCAGGCCCGGCGCGTAGTCGATTCGCTGTCGTTGGTACAGCCGGCCGAGCGGTGGGGCAAGTCGCACGCGAGAGCTGAGGCTTCGAGACCGTGCTTTGCTGCGGCTGTGGAAGGCGCTACGACGGCGTCCGCGCTGCCAATTAACGACCGCGACTGGAACCCAACGTGTGGGTCAGGTCAAGATGTCACCTACGCGCGCAGCAGACCCACCCGGATGCTGTGGCGTCGGCTGCAAGCGGTCGGGCTGCTAGATCCTGACAAGTCCTCCTATGGGCGGTTGTTCGGCAAGCTGCGAAAGGCACTAACCGCAGCACAGGTGCCCGCGGACTTTCGCAGAATCGCGCTCGATGTGCTGAGTACCGCTGACGCCGGGCACAATACACGCAACGCGTTCGCCCACACGATCTTCATGAACCCCCCCCCAAGTTCGGCGACGACCTGTTGCGACCCGCCCGCCATGGGGTCGAATCCTGGCAACTCTCGAAGCTCGATGACGCAGCGAGCGACAGCCTGAGGACGGGCTGGCGCATGCGCGGCGTGTGGATCATCGCGCCGTACTGGATCGGCGGTCCGACCGACGGCTACGTAACCGCCGAGTTGCTGCGATCATGGACTCGCGTCGCGATGGGCCACATCGCAGACGTGCCGGGCGTCATCGAAGGGACGCCGGGTCCGGCCCCCGAACCGGCTGAGGGTTACGAGAAGTCCTCGGCGCAGGAATCCGCGCGCCGGTCAACACCCCACAGCGTCTAGCTCCGCGCGGCGACAAGGGAGACGTCGTCAAGTTCGATCTCCTCGTGAACGATCAGCCCAATGCAGACATGGTCGCAGTATTCGTTATCCCGGGAGGAGGTCTCGCGCCGGGAGAATGGTTGACGTCGAGAGGCGATCACGTCCGCGACTCACCCTGCGAGGCGCCGGATCACTAGTGGGGACTTGAAAGGAGCGACTGAATCGACCTGGCTTTCGTTCCCATCGAGCTGCCAGTCTCGCGGCGTGATGTATCAAGACATCGGCGACAGTTCTGCATCAGGACATCGGTGATACTGGGATGCTCTTGGGTCGTCGGCCGAGGGGTCTGCCGTTGCCGACGTACTTCACGCCCGGTGCCGGCCTGGGGTGCTCGATGGGGATGGTGCCGTCGAGATCGGCGACGAGGATCGCGTCGCCGTCTTCGATGACGATCACGTCGTCGCTGGCGCGTTGCCCACACTGCTGTCGCGCGGTCGCGGGCCCTGGGCCTTTTTGGGGCTCTTTTCAGCCACAAACAACTGCATCTGACGGCGACGAACGCCAAGCCGACCCACCCTCGATCACCTCGTTCTTCCCTATACTTGCTGGCATCCACAACCAAACACGTGCGCGCCCGCCACGATGCACCCCGTCAGGGGGTCAGGGGGTCAGGGGGTCAGGGGTTCGAGTCCCCTCAGATCCACCATTGTGATGTCTCGCGACATGTGTCTCATATGTCGCGAGACATCTGTCATTTCTGGGGCCAGCGGCCGGGTGGTTGGAGTTGGTTTCTCCAGTAGCTGTGGTTCGGTTGGATGGTGTGTTCGCTGAGGATCTCGCCGGTGTCGAGGTGGATCACGGTGACGGTGGTTTCGTCGATGAGGGCCAGGACGCGTTTGCCGCGGTGGTGGGAGCCGATGCCGAGGTGGTGCATGCGGGCGGCGCGTCGGAGGCTCATTTTGCCGTTGTTGCCGACGTGGTCGTAGCGGAGTCGGTAGTGGCCTTCGCGGTTGCCTGGGGGTAGCGCTTTCGGGGTTGCTTGGTATGCCTGGTCTGGGGTGGTGCCGTTGAGGGCGCGGTGGGGGCGGCGTTCGTTGTAGTGGGTGCGGAGTCGGTTGAGCTGGGTTGGGCGTGAGGAACGGACCGGTGACAGGTTGACCTGCCCCACGAATTCGGTTCCAGCCTGGGTCGCTAACTCGCGGCGTGGATG